>NZ_JASMRK010000002.1:0-269744 GCF_041431295.1 Psychrobacter sp. Arc9
TATTTCTCGCATCGACTCAATAGATGCGGTATTGTAACTATTATTTAGGGCTTATCCAATTGAAGACACGCCCTAGTCAAGCGATAATATTTAGTTACTATTAAATTATAAAACTGAAAAACAAATCTAAAGTATACTCACAAGTGTACTAAAATATATATTTAAATATTTATCTATATACATCAAACACTTAACAACAATTAACCGTTCCGGCTCCGGGTACCATTACATAGTTCCTATACTATCTTATAGAACAGCTAAAGCCCCTGATATCAGGGGCTTTGTTGTATCTGGTGTTCTATACTGTCCTGCTCTATCTATCTCAATCTGTGCATCTGATGTACATTAATCTCTCAGTGCTCGTTTGAAATAATAATCATGATAAGTGATATAGATGACGAGCATCTCAAACGCCCTACTCACCTATACCACTATTCTTAAAGAAACCTATCTAGATTACACACTTGGTTTTGCAAGTAGCATTGTCAATTTATGCTCTTAACAGCCAAATCAGCTATCTAATAACACGTTGCCATAATCATCACGCAGGTCTTTTTTGACCATTTTGCCAGCGCCATTCAGCACGATGTTATCTACAAAGATGACTTTGTCGGGTATTTGCCAGCTGGCGATTTTACCTTCGTAAAAGCTCAGCACTTGTGGCTCATCGATTTCTGAATCTGGCTCCTTCACCACAATTAGTACTGGACGTTCGCTCCATTTTTTATGCTTTGCAGCAATAGCGGCCGCCATTCTTATCTGCGGATGGGCGACTGCGATGTTTTCCAGCTCTACTGACGATATCCATTCTCCACCAGACTTGATCAAATCTTTTGAGCGATCCCGAATATTCATATAGCCATCGGCATCAATGGTTGCAATATCGCCTGTGTCGAACCAACCATCTTCAGTTATCGCATCAGGATTTTCTGTGTAATAGTCATTGATGATCCAATGACCTTTGATCTGTAAACGACCTTGAGACATACCATCTTCTTCGACTCGCTGTAGCGGTTCATCAGTATCTATGAGACGTAGCTGAACGCCGTAGGGCGGACGACCTTGAGAGTTACGCAACTCATTAATCTCATCTTTACTCAGCGATTTATGCTTGGCTTTTATTTGATTCATCGTTCCAAGTGGGCTAGTTTCTGTCATGCCCCAACCATGCACCGCATCGCAGTTAAAGTCTTCTCTGAACGTTTTGATTACTGATGGTGGGCATGCGGCTCCTCCGACGATGGTACGCGTCATGCTATCAAGCTTACTACCTCTGGCTTTGGCAGCGGTTAATAGGCTTTGCCAGATTGTTGGAACCCCTAGAGCAACCGTAACATGACAATCATCAATGAGAGATACTAGGCTGTCACCATCGAGATTTGGACCAGGAAGTATGAGAGAGCAACCAGTCAGGGCAGCTGCATAAGGTGTGCCCCACGCATTGACATGGAACATCGGTACTACGGGTAACAAAACGTCTTGTGCAGAGAGCGCGGAGACATCAGGCATGCATAACGCCATCGCATGCAGCACAGAAGAGCGATGAGTATATAAAATCCCTTTAGGATTACCGGTAGTTCCTGAGGTGTAGCATAAAGAGCTGGCTGTTGCTTCATCGAATTGAGGCCAGTCAAAGTCAGTAGAGTTTTCTGCTAATAGCTCATCAAAGAACAGTACATTAGGCAGTTTTTCTACGATACTATCATCTCGATCACTTAGACAAATGAAGTATTCAACACCTTTGATATGCTCTTTGATTGCCATAATTAGCGGTAGGAAAGTAGTATCAAAAAATAGCACACGATCATCAGCGTCATTGATAATGTAGCTCAGCTGCTCGGGGAACAAACGTGGATTGATAGTATGGCAAACCATGCCACTGCCTGAAATCGCATACCAAGCTTCTAAATGACGACGATTATTCCAAGCCAAAGTTGCTATGCGTTCTGATGATTTAAGTCCCAGTGTAGCCAACGCATTGGCCAATCGTTTTGAGTTATCTGAGACAGTACGCCAATTGGTATGAGTCATCTGTCCATCGACTTCTTTGGACAAAACCGCCGTATCACCATGATAACGGGCAGCGTGTTCGATTAGACCACTGATCAGCAATGGCTGATACATCATTTTTCCTAACATAATACATTCCCTGTAGTTATTTGAAAGTCCGCTTATTCTTGCTACTGCATTGCCTGATGCGAAGAATAGGCCTCAACTAAGAATAATCAGAATTATTCTTTAAGACAAGTTAATATTATGTTCTCCATAGGCGACGAAAAACTGTGATTCAACTTCAAAGACTTGATGATTACTCTATATAAATAGTTTTTACTTTCTCATCAAAAGTTTATTGGTATCATTGTTTCTTTAATTAACCATAAAATTTAGACAAAAAAAATCCGACCACCTAAGTGATCGGATTTTTAATGTTTGGTGGAGATGGCGGGAGTTGAACCCGCGTCCGCCAGCATTACGCTCATGAATCTACATGTTTAGTTTCTGTCTTTAAATTTAATCCGCACCGATCCGACAGTCAGGATGGATTGGACGATTCTCTACTTTTGAACCCAAGCAATTGAGACAATCACTTGTGGCGAGCCTACATGCGGACGCTTCAACTTAGTTAACCAACTGTAGGTGATCAGCAACTAAGTAAGCAGGGTTTAAGCTGCTAGAGCGTAAGTTTCGTCGTTTGCGACTATAACAATATATGTTTGATTAACGAGAGGACATACACTCTCGACATGCATCATTGAGTTTCATCACCAGCGTCGAAGCCAGAACATCCCCAATAAGACTGGCTATTATATAGGAGATATCGGTTAGGTTTCAACCTATAAGTAGCCTGCATTACATTACGTTACAGCTTAATGGGCTATGCTAAAACAGTGTTTAGCCATCTGCCGATATTTTGAATCTGCGGCATACAGACTTGATGTGCCATCGGATAAGTATGGTATTCAACGTTGTAGCCTTTGCTCGTCAATAACTGCTGCGCCTGCTCGCCTAGCATCACAGGTACGACTGGATCATGCGTACCATGCTCAATCAAAATCGGTAGGTCTCTATTGGCAGCACTATACTCAATATTGTCATTGGTTGCTAAGTAGGTAGAGAGCGTCATCAGACCCGCTAAGCGCTCTGGATGACTGAGCGCCACATGATAAGCAACCGCCCCGCCCTGCGAAAACCCAGCGATAACGATATGTTCAGGTTTGACGCCGCGTTCAATCTCGCGGGCAATCAAATCGCGAATCTGCTGCGAGGATGTCTCAATTTGTGTCACATCAACTTTGCGCTCAAGACTCATCTCCAAGATATCATACCAAGCCGGCATCACCATCCCACCATTGACCGTGACAGGACGCTTGGGCGCATGCGGAAAGATAAAACGTACTGCCATATCATTAGCCAAGCCAAGCTGCGGTACAACTGGCTCAAAATCATGACCGCTAGCACCTAAGCCATGTAGCCAAATCACTGCGCGATCTATCTTTTTTTGAGAGGGATTGTGCTCAACGACGACGGCGTCTAAATAGTTACTCATAGTTATCCTTAATAATGTAGTGAGATATGCCTTAAGCATTTTTGTATTTTTTGCCGAAATAATGTGTGTGTCATTATATGGTCAATATCATCTGTTAGTTTGAGAGTATGGTCAATAGTGAGGTACTAAACGGACAATAGCAAAAATGTGAACAGTATAAGAAGACACGTATGATTTTACGACCGATAAGCTCAATACCATCAGGCTCAAGTACTGTCAGCTGTCTATTCTTTAGTACATGTGCCTACAATTGTATCCGCATTAATGCTAAGTTCTTACAAGGCTAAGCTCTTACAAAACTAAGCTTTTACAAGAATGCACGACACTTAGCTTCTTTTGGCAAGTAGCAACCAATAGTCAAACGTTAATTTTTCAATTCCTATCCATACGTCCGATGGGATTTTTTTATAATTTTGCAGGAACATTTTACATGACAATTTCTAATAAATCAGCGCTTGAGCTGAGTAAGCACACGCTGGCTAAGGTTAATAAGATTAATATCGCCTTACCTTTAACGCTGATCAGCTCATTATTGATAGTAGGCTGCACTACCGATAGCCGATCAACGCTCACATCAAAAGCCCCTTTATCGACAGTGCAATCACAGCCACAATCGTCTTCACCTGTCGCATATACCTATGGAGTGCGTCCGTTTTATTTGATAAATGATATGGATGAGGGACCACTAAAAGAAGAGCTACAGGCATGCAGAGGGCAACTGCCAAGTAAGACAGATTTCTCTATTGCGCATCGAGGTGCGCCATTACAGCTGCCTGAACATACTTATGATAGCTACGTGGCGTCAGCACAAATGGGTGCTGGCATCTTGGAATGTGATGTCGCTTTTACCAATGACGGTGAGCTTGTCTGTCGTCATGCCCAGAACGATTTGCACACCACTACTAATATATTAGCCACGCCGCTGGCCAAGCAATGTACCGTACCGCCCATCTTAGATGCTAAAGGCAAACTTACCAATGCCGATAATATCGAATGTCGCACCTCAGATATCAGTGCCGCTCAGTTCAAGACCTTGACGGGTAAGATGGATGCTGCCAATAAAAAAGCAACCAGCCTTAGTGAATATATGAACGCAACTGCGCCTTGGCGAACGGATTTGTATTCACAAAATGGTCAGGTAATGACATTAAAAGAGCATATCGCATTGGCTCGCAAGCTAGGTATGAAACACACGCCTGAGCTAAAAGCGCCTGCAGTGACCATGCCGTTTAACGGCTATCATTTAGATGATTACCGCCAACAGCTGATAGATACTTATAAGGCAGCAGATGTGCCTGCAAGCGATGTATTTGCCCAGTCATTTAATATAGAAGATCTGGATTACTGGATCAAAAACGAGCCAGCTTATGGGGCTAATGCCGTTTATCTGATTGATGACAGCAATGAGACCGCTGACGATAAAACATTTAATAAAAATGACGCAACCACTTGGAAGCACTCATTGGCTAATATCAAAGCACGCGGCATTAACACCATTGCTCCAGCACTTTGGTCGTTAGTCACTACTGATGGTAAGGGAAATATGCAACCATCAGAATACGCAAAACAAGCCAAAGCCAATGGTCTAAAAATCATTACCTGGTCGATAGAGCGTTCAGGACCACTAACCGATGGTGGCGATTGGTACTATAGCGGTCTTGGTGATGATATCAACAATGATGGTGATATGATGAATTATATTGACGTACTAGCGCAAGACGTCGGTGTCCAAGGCATTTTTTCAGATTGGCCCGCTACAGTGAGCTACTATGCCAACTGCAAAGGTCTTAAATAGGTTTTCGCTTAGTCTATTAATAAACAACCATGCTTAATCTTCGTTATCAAGACCAGCTTATTTATTGAGCTGGCCTTTTTGTTGAATGTATTAAAATAATTACATCGCACACTATCTACTGAGCACCTTACTTTTCCATTAACTTTTCACACCATTTGACTCGTGGCAGCAAGAGCAGTCTGCTGTTTTGTGCTACGATAATTTATTAAGCTTATAAGACGATGTAGATACTATGACCCATATTTTACTGGTAGAAGATGATCCTGCGATCGCGATGTCACTCAAGGTCACCTGCAAGCGCGAAGGTTGGCAAATAACTTGGTTGGATAATGCCAGTAGTGTGTTACCCATGCTGCATAGTTATGAAGCACAAGATCTGTCGGCGATCATTATGGATGTCGGTCTGCCAGATGGTGACGGCTTGAGCCTATGTCAGCAAATACGTCACACACCTGATATCGACGCCTTAAAAGATTTGCCTATCGTGTTTTTGACCGCGCGTAGCGATGAGGTCGATCGGATTTTGGGATTGGAGATGGGCGGCGATGATTATTGTGCCAAACCCTTTAGTCCACGTGAGTTGGTCGCGCGTTTAAAAGCCATTTGGCGCCGTGAACAGCTAATTCAACAGTCAGGCTCTCATATCATAAACTCAGATAACAGTACGGATAATACTTCCTCGAATAATCTATCAGGACAAGCATTAACGTTTGAGAACCAATCTGGCGTTTGGCATTATCAACCGCTTAACTATTCATTAACGTGGCAAGAGCAAAAGCTTGAGCTTAGCAATACAGAACGCAAAATTTTGCTAACGTTATTGCAAGCACCGCATCAAGTATTTAGCCGTGAGCAATTGCTTAGCGCAGTAAGCGACTATCCCGACCACCGCTTGGCACGCACGATAGACAGCCATATCAAATCAATTCGTAAACAGCTCGCTATGGTAGATGCTAATGTCGATGTCATCCATACGCATCGTGGACTGGGTTACGCATTATGTCCCGCTTAACAGTGGCTGCTAGTTTATGAATAATAAAACTAATCCTGCTGAGAATGCTATTCATAACGACCAAAGCAATTGGTATGCCAAACTGCACCCTATTGGTACTGCTCAGCAAGCTCCTAAACGCAAACGGCTGCTCAATTTAAGTATATTTTTTAGGATTTGGCTAGCCGTTGCGTTGGTGCTCGTCATATGCGGTGTGGTTGTGTTTACTCAGTTGTTTGGCTACGTCAAGCCAACCGCGCAGCAAGTCATCGAAGACACGCTCCTAGACACTAGCAAACTGTTAGCAGCCAGTCTCCAAGTGCCATTATCTACAGGACAATTATATGATGAGGAATATCAAGCGCAACTTGATGCTGCATTTGTGGGCATGCCAGCGATGGATGAAATACTCAGTCCTGTCGATCAAACCAAAAGCTACAGTAGCTTTCGCGTGTATGTGACAGACAGTAGCGGCATAGTCATTTACGACTCGCTACCCAAACCTGACAATAATGAAGGGCAAAATTATGGGCGCTGGAATGATGTCTATCTCACATTAAGAGGTCAATACGGTGCAAGAAGTACGCTGCGGGATGGCCAGCAGCGTGATGGTTCGGTCATGTATGTCGCACAGCCAATAAAGAATATGTCTGGCGATATTATCGGCGTGGTCAGCGTCGGTAAGCCTGTCGCTAGCGTATTGCCTTATTTAGATGACACACGTAACCGCATGCTTATCACCGCACTACTTATCAGTATCGCCGCCCTTATACTGGCGGGTCTCATCGCATGGTGGCTCAAGCAAAGTATTACCTTGGTGACTCAATATACCAGTGCATTGGCAGAAGACACCAAAAAGCCCTATTTTTATCTGGGTCATGAATTAAATAGCCTGACAGATACCATCGAGACCATGAAGCATCGACTCGAAAATAGAGCTTATGTCACTGATTATGTCCATACTTTGACCCATGAGCTAAAAAGCCCTTTGACCGCCATTCGCGCCAGTAGTGAGCTGTTAGAAGATGATGGATTAGATGGTCATATGCTTGATAAGGATGATCGGCAGATGCTCATTGAGACGGTTGGTGAGCAAAGCGTAAAAATGCAACAGCTCATCGACCGCCTATTGTTGCTTGCGAAGGTTGAACAGCCTACCTTCAAGCTCAACCGACAACTGACTCCCCTATTACCACTTTTGCAAAGTCTGATCAAAGATAATACAGCCAAGCAGCAACAGCAGAATCTATACCCTATCGATATATACATCGATGATCAGCACATGACAAACACTACAAACTTGCCAGCAGAGTTGTTGGCCTCTACCAGTGTGTTTGCTGACCAATTTTGGCTGATACAAGTCCTACAAAATGTGCTGGATAATGCCATTCATTTTGCTGATAGCACTGTTAACATCTCTTTGCATAGCACAGCGCGAACGGTAATCATTGATATATTTAATGATGGAAAGCTGTTGCCTGATTATGCTATTGAAAAAGCTTTTGAACGTTATTTTAGCCTATCTCATCAAAGCCAACCCTCATCTCAAACAACGAATCATACAGACAGCAATGATCTAAATACAGAGGCGGCAGATCCAACGACTAAGCCAAGGCAGACTGACTATAGTAGTAATACGCTTAAAAAAGGCACGGGCCTTGGTCTAACACTAGTGAAGCAAGTAATTGAACATCATGGTGGTCAGGTAGCCCTCAATAATGTCCGTACTAATGATGATAAAGCTGACACTAATAAAGCTAGAACTGATAATACTGATACTGGTAAAAACCAGCGTTCTGGTGTGATGGTTAGTATCACCCTACCACTAGCTTTAGAATAAGAATTTTATAAGGATTCATCAACTTTCCATCATGACTACACAGGATTTCTACTTTATTGTTTTACGATAGCACTAAGATCTGTTGAACCGTCAAATTTGTAAAGTAAATGAGGATTAGACAACCTATGTCACATCAATTGACCGATAACCCTATTATCAAGAATCTAATCGGCTTTAGCCGTCATCACTGTACACAGACATTAACGAGCCAAGGCGTCGATAGTATTGAGTTTGGTCATTGGCTAGCAATTCCTAGTCAGCGGTTATTATTGGTATTTCGACATCAGCAATGTGTAGCTATTGATAGTTATCAAGTAGCTGCTTAGTGATTACAGTCATCTAAAATCGGAATAAGTTTTATTAACTTCAAAATATTAAGATTCATCAAAAATCAACCCACACTGGCCTCTCTAAATGCTTTAAGTTTAGCTTTGAAGCTATTTTTCCACAAACTAAATTCTCTAATATCATCTTCTATGTCAGTTTTACTAGGTAACCTAGGTATAGTTGATATCCCTCCATCATGTTCAGTAATAGAATATTTACCGAACAAACCTAATATGAAATTAATATCAGTTTCCTCAGTAACGACATAGCTTGATAAGTAGCCTCTTTTCAAATTGATATTCTTTGAAAAGCGTTCATATGTACGGTTTGATAGTACTTCTTCGACAGACCTTTCTAATAGCATTCTGAACCTTTTCCTAGCAGAGTCTAATTTAACTTCTCGCTCATGAGCATTTGTGATTGAAAGTGAGTCATGCTCTCTGATTATTCTTTGGATTGAGTCAACTCTTTCCTGAAGATTCTTAGCTAAATATGGAATTTCATCTGTTACAATACCTGTTACTCCATTATATTTATCAATTCCTATTATCTCACAATCATTTGAGGTCTCAGTTTTATGAATATCCATAAGCAATCTCATAAAAGATAGATCATGCGTCAGTACAATAATCTGTCTAGTTTGAGCTAAATTAACTAATTTGACTGCGATAAGCTCTCTATAATCCGTATCTAAAGAAGTAACAGGATCATCAAAGATAATACTATTTAATTTATTATCAATCGTACATTCTGCTAAGAAATTTGAGAGTGAAACAATACGTTGTTCGCCTTCACTTAGAATAGTACCCATATCGTCGCTAACTTCACTGAAGTTACATTTCATGAAAGCTTGACCTATAGTCGTTCTACTTTTAGAAATCTTTACTTTATTAGATAGTTCAGAATTAAAACAGTTTAAATGAGCGATGAACTCATCATGCTGTAGATTAATAGCTTCTTCGGTCATAATATCACCGATTTTTTTAGATATTATCGAGGTATTTAACTGTTTAATTAGATGGCTTAACCATTGTTTATACTTAAGTTCTTGATGATATTGGATGATAGTAGCTTTGTTATTAAATATAAATTCTTTTGCAGCAATATTGTGATATTCAATCCAGAAATTATTTCTATTTTGCTGTAACTGAGCTAGTTCGTGAATTTTTTTACTAATATCCTCTAATATAGGCTCGATATCTACTGGCATTACTGGAATAGGGAATATCAATCCTCCTCCATTTTCTAAATAAGTCAAAATTGAATTGATAGAAAAACGAACTTCTTGTTCAAATTTCTGAAATATTTCATTAAAGTTATTAACATAGTATTCTATTTCATCAATATTGCCATAAGCCGAAACAGACATATTTGAATAAAGCATTTTTTTAGGGGCTGTAGTAGATAAGCACTATGCTAGACTACTTTTATGAAGATAACCCGTTGTAAACTAAGTAAAAAAGCACAGCGAAGGCTGTTAGAGTTTTTTACGGCTGAAGTGACTGCTAGAACAGCCGCAGATTTGCTTGATATCCAGCCTAATACTGCTGCACTTTTTTATCATAAAATAAGACTTGTGATAGATTACCATCTCTCATTAGAAGCTGATGAGCTTTTTGATGGTGAGGTCGAATTAGATGAAAGTTACTTTGGCGGTGTACGCAAAGGCAAAAGAGGTCGCGGGGCAGCTGGTAAAACCGCTGTATTTGGTATTCTAAAACGAAACGGTAAGGTTTATACCATTGTCGTAGCAGACACCAAACAGACTACCCTAATGCCTGTTATTAAGCGTAAAATCAAGCCTGACAGCTTTGTTTATACGGATAGCTATCGAAGTTACAATGCATTAGATGTGAGTGAGTTTAAACATTTCAGAGTCAATCACTCTATAGAGTTCATTTGCGGTAAGAACAATCACATCAATGGCATTGAGAACTTCTGGAATCAGTCCAAACGAACACTCAGAAAGTATAATGGGATCAATAAGAAGAACTTCCATTTGTTTTTAAAAGAGTGCGAGTTTAGATTCAACTATGGCTCACCATCTAATCAGCTGAAAACCTTGAGAAAATGGTGTGATATTTAATCCTTATCTACTACAGCCCCTTTTTTTATTATCGTATATTCTATTTAATTCATTATGTTGACTTGATATGTCATTAAGAACAAATTGCTTAAACTGTAGCATTCTCCTCTTAGCTTCTTCATCAAGGTCTTGCTGACATAATACACATTTATCCAAGGATTCATTTGATGGAAAGGTTTGTCCATCAGACATATTAGAACTGTGAGCAAAATCCTGAGCTGAACTCCACAGAATCCTCCATGGGCTTGTACCAAAGCTTTGGAAAGTATTCAAATCATTCAGTTCATTCCTGGCTATTTCATAAGCCTGTTTAGTACTGTCAAAACTTTGCTTGAAATCTCGAATATTAACTATAGCTTGAGTACTGAAATAACTTTCAATTTCTGATACTTTTTGAAAGTAACTTTGTAAGTTGCTTTTGGTAATCCTCAAGTCCTGTATATCTCTGCTTGGGTTTGGGCTATCTAAAATACTTTCTAAAAAACTCTTTCTATCAATATCTCTTTGATTAAATTGGATAGAATCATTTAACTGCTTATTATCGATATTCTCGATCTGACTGTACCAGCTAGAGATTGGTACATTAACTGGTGAATCTGGTAAAGCGGGCTTGACTACATTATATTGTGAAATTTCCAATTTTAGCTTAGATTGTATTTGGTTAAAAACATCGATTAAGCTTTCTAGCAAATCTATACCAACAGGTTTATATTCAGCTGGGTTATCTTTATTTATGTAAACTTCACTACATTCACTATCGAATACGAATATAGACTTTAACAGAGAATGACTTTCATTACTTTGATTCCATATCCAATCAATATTTTGACCTTCAAAACCTATTTTTATCTCAACTTGCTGCTGTGTTTGATCGCTTCTAAAAATATTAGTTTTCAATTCTATATTTGGTGCTCTACTCCAGCATAACTTCTTAAAAATCCTTGAATAGCTTGATTTCCCAGAACCGTTATTACCGTAAATGACGGTTAGACCATCTTCTGAAAACTTTAAATCTGCTTCACTATGTAAAGCAGATATATTTTTAGGATTTTTCAAACCTAGTAATTTTGGATAGTCATTATTAGTTTGAATACTTGTCGGAATATGCGTTTGATCATAAAAAATAGGTTGAATATTGACTGTATCATCACCGTGTTCTTTCTTAACTAATAAAGTTAGCTCATTAATATCATCATTATCAATAGAAGCATTTAAAATTCTTCGAAGACTGTCTCTTAGATACAATGGCTTATTTTCAGACCATGCTAATATATAATGATAAACAGACATACTTAAGCCTTTTTAAGATAAGTGTACTTTCAACAGAATTCAATGAAACACTAAGTAATCGATTGTACTGGCGGCTTCACATCCGCGTTTTGACCACGGTGACGCAGATAATGATCAAGCACTACAATCGCTAACATCGCTTCGGCAATGGGCGTAGCACGCACACCAACGCAAGGATCATGACGACCCTTAGTAAGCATATCGACTGCTTCACCTTGAGTGTTAATGCTCTTGCCAGCGGTGGTAATACTAGACGTTGGTTTTAGCGCAATACTCACACGGATATCTTGACCTGATGAGATACCGCCCAAGACACCACCAGCATGATTGGCTGCAAACCCATCTGGGGTCAGCTCATCACGAGCGCTATGTCCGAATTGACCTGCCACCGCCATCCCATCACCAATCTCAACCCCTTTAACCGCATTGATACTCATCATCGCATGAGCGATATCAGCATCCAGACGATCAAATACTGGCTCGCCAAGTCCGACTGGTACACCGCTCGCAATGATATCAAGGCGCGCGCCACAGCTAGTGCCTTCACGGCGCAAGTTATCAATCAAGGTTTCAAAACGGCCAATCGCTTCTCTGTCTGCACAAAAGAACGGATTACTATTTACAAACTCCCAATCAATTTGGCTCGGATCTAGGACGTTACTATGCTCATTGCCGATTTGGGTAACGTGACCACGAATTTGTACGCCCAGACGTTCTTGCAAGTATTTCTTAGCGATAGCACCAGCTGCTACACGCATAGCCGTCTCACGCGCTGACGAACGACCGCCACCACGATAGTCACGGAAGCCATATTTCATACTATAAGTATAGTCAGCGTGTCCAGGACGGAAAGTATCTTTGATATCGCTATAGTCTTTAGATTTTTGATTGGTATTGCGAATCAATAGACCGATAGACGTACCTGTGGTTTTGCCTTCAAATACGCCAGAGATAATCTCAACTTCATCAGACTCACGGCGCTGGGTTGAATACTTAGACGTACCCGGTTTGCGACGATCCAAATCTACTTGCAGGTCTTCTGCAGATAATGCTAAACCTGGTGGTACGCCATCAACGATGGCCATCAGGCCTGCGCCATGTGACTCACCGCAAGTGGTGACCGTAAAAACCTGCCCAATACTATTGCCTGCCATAACTGTCCTTAAACAAGTAAACGCTACTGATGACTATGTGACCAATCACTCATGGTTATTGCTTATACTGCTTATAATGAGTAATTGTATTGTTATTTATAGTTTCGGCTCGTGCAGCCGATGTCTATCCGACCCAATATCTGTCTATTGAAGGCTATCTAATAGCTGAACATAAGAGGCAAACAATTGACGGTTTGAGACTAGCTCATCATAGGTAATCGCAAAGACACCATGACCGCCATGTGCAAACTTCAACCAATCAAACTGGATTTCAGGATAGGCTTGTTTTAGTGCCCATTCGCTGTCACCTACTTCACAGATCAGCAAACCATCTGGGCTAAGGTAATCTGGCGCTTCAAATAAGATACGATGTACCAAATCTAAGCCGTCTTGGCCAGCTGCTAGTGCATGCTCAGGCTCATACAAAAACTCAGGCGGTAAATCTGCCATGATAGCCGCATCGACGTACGGTGGATTGGTGACGATAAGCTCATACTGGTTTTCAGCAGGTATCTTGGCAAACAAATCAGACTCGATTACGTTTACTTGATGGCCAAGATCATGATGATCGACATTGACCATTGCCACTTCTAATGCGCCTTTATCGATATCAACAGCATCGACCAACGCATCAACGAAACGGGTAGCAAGCGCGATTGCGATACAACCAGAGCCAGTACACAAGTCCAAGATACGCTCAGGCTGCGACAATTGCTTCACATCCAAGCCATGGTCATAAAATACCGCTGACTTTTCGTTCGGACTGACACCCAGTGGTTTGGCCAATTCAGTAACTTCAAAGTACGGATGGAACTGCTGACGAATCAACTCTGCAATCGGTGAACGCGGGATAAGAACACGCTCATCGACATAAAAAGGCAGGTCGCAGAAGTATGACAAGTTAATTAAATAACTGAGTGGCTTACGTTCAGCGATACGCTCTTCTAATAGTCCTAGTACCAACTGTTTTTCAGACGTGGTCAGACGACAGTCTAAAATCTGCTCATTAGCAGACCAATCGAGAGACAAAGAGTGCAAGACAATGGCTGACGCTTCTGCAAACTCATCGGTCGTACCTTGTGCAACAACGACGTCGTAGTTACGCAGCTGCGTGACTGAAAAACGAATAAAGTCGCGAATACTGACAAGCTGCTCACGTGCTTCGTTTAGCTCTGCATGTAAGTTAGCAAATTCATCGTGCTCACCAAGAAGTCCAGTCTCTAAATCATACTCCATCTCACCGTCTAAGCCTTCAGACTCATCATTGAAGTATTGGTTTTGAAACTCTTCTGCACTCATTGTTTGGTCTTCTGACATATCGCACCTTGTGGATTAACTGCTAGCGGGTTAAATTGCTGTTTGCTAAAAATCGTTATATTAAATAAAATTCAGTCATACATTATAGACGTAAACCTCTAGTAGCGCCAATAACTGTCATTTTTACTTGCACAAAAAATAGTGCGAATAATGGACAGTTTGCGTAAGAATCGAGCACGACGCCATACACACCTTGGTTAAATTATTACCCAACTGTAGCGAATACGTCAGCAGTTGACGTTTGGCAAGTCTTAAATGCAAAAAGATGTGTCAAAAGTTTGCGATGCAATCAAATTATGCGCATAATAGCCGCATTAGTAGCAACCACAAGTGACTCAATATGATGAAAATAAAGCCAATTATTACTGCCATATCTATCGCAGCTGTAAGTGCTAGTGTAGCCGCACTTGCTGCACCTGCCGATAGTACTCGCACATTGCCAGTACGCACGGCTGACGCTATGCCAGGTCTTGCCAAAAAGGTTAGCCTTAATGTGCAAGAAAACCGTAGTCGCTCAGATGGCGCTGCTACTGTACAGTTAAATACAGAGAAAGCGAAACCAGTCGACAGCATGAACCAGCTTATCAATAATAAGCAAGAAGCCAACCAAAACGTGCCAGCCCCAGTTGCTGATAATATGAGTGCAGCAGAACTAACGCGTAAAGATGAGCAAGCTGACCGCAATGATGACATTAGTGAAGGTCAAGCCGTCGCTGCGCCTAGCGACCTATCATCTATCGACTCGTCTGATCCACTCGCTTTTGAGTTACCAGAGAACGAAAAGCGTCAAGACTTTAGCGACGATCCAACCATCAAAAACATCGAAGACAAAGATGGTAAGAAGCATACAACGCTGAACTTGTCGAACTATGCCAAGCAAGTGAATGGTGCTGTCTGGTCACCTAATATGAAAGTCAACTCAGCGATGACGATCAAAATGCAGGCATTGCTTGATTGGAACCATGCTTCTCCTGGTCCTATTGATGGCGGTTGGGGTATGAACAGCAAAAAAGCCCTTGTTAACTTCCAAACGATGAAAGGCTTGCCAGCGACTGGTAAAATGGACCAAAAAACTTGGGATGCCTTGGTTAAAAATATCCCTGCGAACAAACCTGTACTGGTCACTTATACGTTGACCGCAGACGATATCAATACCAATTTTGCGACTACCCCTTCTGGTTCGGAAGCGAAGTCAAAAATGAAAGGTCTTTATTATCAAGATATCAAAGAGATGCTAGGTGAACGTTTCCATATGGATGTACGTTACTTAGATAAACTTAACAAAAACAAAAAGTATGCTGTTGGCGAGACTATCACAGTACTAAATACTCGCGACAAGCTGAACCAACGTATTAATCGCGTAGTCGCCAACAAAGCCGATAAAACATTGTATGCCTATAATGGTGATAAGTTGGTTGCTACTTATCCGACGACCGTTGGTAGCGATGCCACACCGTCTCCAAAAGGCACGTTCAAAATCATCAATAAAGTGAAAATGCCTTGGTATAAATCAACCGTTGGTGAAGGCGCTCAAAAGAAAGTTCATATGATAGCACCAGGACCAAACAACCCAGTCGGTGTCGTTTGGATGGGATTATCTAAGCCTTCTTACGGTTTACATGGCTCACCAGTACCTGAAGGTATCAGTCGTCAAGGCTCAGCAGGTTGTGTTCGTTTGACCAACTGGGATGTGTTAGAAGTTTATGCCAATATCGAAAATGGCGCAGTTGTCGAACTTCAATAAATAGAACCTTATTGAATCTAGCTTCGATGCTAGTTAGCAGATATTTTTAATGATAAAAAAGACCTCAATATTGAGGTCTTTTTTTGTTTGCTGATAGGCGGTTCCACTTCACATCGATAACATTGCTTGTCCTTATGTTTGATTTTATGTTTTATAGCCTTCTTCATTGCCAGTAATACTGCCAATTTTTTTGGTAAAGAATAATCCTGCAGGTATCGAAGCTAGAACGCCCAATCCCACTGCTATTTGAATATGAAATATCTCATCGAACCCTGTAATGAGAGCACCAATCATAAAAAGTCCGATAGTCACAGTAGCTGCCATTGAGTAGATGACAGAAAATAACGGCCAGTTCATAAATTATTCCTTATCTTTATTGTGGATATAATATATTTAACCTTAATTCCACAAAAAAAGTAAGTATTTATCGTGAACCCTTGTAGCATCTATATTGAATGACTTTAGAATAAAAACCATGCTATTATTAAGGTTTTAGACTTAATCATAAGAAATACCAGTTCTTACTCCCACCTTCTCTCAACTCTTTTTTATATTTTCAAGAATCCCCTATATCTTTATCTATTTATCATTACAATAATGACTTTCTTTACCTACTAAGAACGCTATCTGCTATGTCCTCATCTGAAAAAAACACTGCGCCTAACTCAGTGGATCAAAATGATTCACCAATCATTATTGACGCCTCTCACAATCAAGACGCGACAATTGACCCAGTAGTTGATGATGCCGCTGTAGACAATGATGAAAGCGAAGACAATCAACACAAGCAATCGACTGATACAGATGGCGAAATAGACTCCGAAGTAGACACTGAATGTGCGCAGCCACCTGACGCTGAGATAACCATGGAAACTATCAGTGACGATGTGGTCGTAGCAACCTTAGAATCGACAGAACCTGAGTCACAATCAAATACTGAAGCGTCTGAGGTTGCAGAATCAGAGTCTATAGAAGCGAAAGAGAAGTCCGATTTCTTCCAGTCGGATACGGCAGAAACAACAGAAAAAAGTGCTCAAGATGATAGTGATGCTGAAGTAACGGTAGAAGTAGAAGACGACCCTGCTGATGACACAAATATCGCAGCACAGTCATCAGATAACAAAACAGCCAATCAACCAAAAACAAAAAACAAATCTAGTCGCGATGACGACCATCAAAATAATGACTCAGAAGATAAAAACCAAAGTAAAAACAACGATGTAGAAGATAGCGACGCTCAAAAACCTCAAGATGAAAGTGACGAAGATGAGGTTCAAGAGGAAAAAGAAGCCAAGCTTGAATCTTATAAGCAGTTTGTCGCCGAGCAGTTCAGCAATCAAAAGGTAGATTACCCAGAAGTACGGGTTAGAATCGAGGCGAACGCGCTGCCTAGCAAGATGTACTTCATCATGAACATCTTATCTGCCATCATTGCGAGTTATGGCCTAGTGACCAATTCAGCAGCCGTGGTCATTGGAGCAATGTTAGTTGCGATGATGCTAGGCCCTATTACGGGTATAGCGCTAGCAATTATCGATCACCGTATGCCACTGCTACGTAAGTCGCTTTTTACCGTTATTATCGGTGTCTCGCTGGTGGTATTGGTCGGCTTTATCGTTGGTTGGCTACATAAAGACCAACCGCTAACGGCAGAAATCCTATCACGTACCCAGCCCACCTCTATGGATTTAATGATTGCCTTAGCAGGTGGTACAGCTGGCGCGTACGCGATGGTATCTCCGCATCTCTCGGTTGCGGTTGTTGGCGTTGCGGTTGCCACAGCCTTGGTGCCACCACTGGCTGCTAGTGGTATCTTGCTCGCTAATGGCGAGATGCAGCTTGGGCTTGGTGCGCTATTATTGGCAGCGACCAACATTCTTGCTATCCAGTTTACCAATGCGCTTGTATTGTGGGTCTTAGGGTTTCGTCGTTTGGTCGATGACGATTATAAATCCAATACCTATTTGACTTTTTTGCAGCGTAACGCCGTGACTTTATTACTACTTGGTGGCTTAGGTGCCTACTTAACCATCAACCTACAGACCAATGCCAAGCAGCAAGTGTTTGAGAGTAATGTCAAAGAAACCATTAACAACTACTTTATCGACCAAGGCAATGTATTAACCAATACGCAATTTGATACCTCAGAAGAAAATCAAGTAGTGCGGGCAATCGTACGTGGAGAGACTTTGCCGAGCTCATATGACGTACGCCAGATTGAGACACTCATTACTAATGATATGGCAGAGAATTTCCCAGAGTACTTGCCAATTAAGCTCCAACTACGTTATTTGCCTGTGCAAGTAATCGAGTCCAATCCAACGACGCAAGACAAATTGGATGAAACGGATGCGGCAATTTTGACCAATTAATCTTAATACTCTATAAATTAGGCGATGACTAGCACACGTATAATAACCTAGTAGTTATAACTCTTGTACCAAGAGCTTGGGCGTTTGTGCTAAAATCGCTTGCAAAATTATTTTATGTCATTTACTCAATTCTATCCGTCAGTAAGGAGCCGCTGTGAGCCAGCCATTTCGCTCAGCCGATATTCGCCAAGCCTTTATCGATTTTTTCATAAGCAAGCAGCACACCCAAGTTTCATCGTCTAGCTTGATTCCACACAATGATCCGACATTGCTATTTACCAATGCCGGTATGAATCAATTTAAAGAAACCTTTTTGGGTATGGAACCACGTGACTATACACGTGCGGTAACCTCGCAAAAGTGCGTACGTGCTGGCGGCAAACATAATGATTTGGATAATGTCGGCTATACCGCACGTCATCATACTTTCTTTGAAATGCTTGGTAATTTCTCGTTTGGTGATTATTTCAAGCAAGCAGGCATCGAGTACATTTGGGAGTTTTTGACCTCGGAGAAGTGGTTAGCGATTGATAAAAATCGTCTTTATGTCACTATCTATGAAACTGACGACGAAGCCTTTGAGATTTGGAATAAAAATATCGGCATTCCAAGTGAGCGCATCATTCGTATTGGTGATAACAAGGGTGCTCCTTACGCTTCTGATAACTTTTGGACAATGGGTGATACTGGTCCTTGTGGTCCTTGTACCGAAGTCTTTTATGACCATGGCGCCGACATCGAAGGCGGCTTGCCAGGTACCCCAGAAGAAGACGGCGATCGCTATATTGAGATTTGGAACTGCGTATTCATGCAGTTCAATCGTCAAAAAGACGGCACGCTATTACCACTCCCTGCACCTAGCGTCGATACAGGCATGGGGCTTGAGCGTATTAGTGCCATCATGCAAGGCGTTCATGGCAACTATGAGATCGACTTGTTTGTCCATTTGATGGACGCAGCGGCTGACATCTTAGAAATCAATAATGAGCAACAATCATCATTAAAAGTCATCGCCGACCATATTCGTGCTGTAGCATTTTTGATTGCTGATGGTGTCACGCCAAGTAACGAAGGTCGTGGCTATGTATTGCGCCGTGTCATTCGTCGCGCAGTACGTCATGGCAACAAACTTGGTGCTGATAGCGAATTCTTCTATAAAATGGTTGCGCCGCTTGTGGCTGAAATGGGCAGTGCCTATCCTGAGCTAAAAGACAAGCAGAGCGTCATCGAAAACGCCATTCAAAAAGAAGAAGCACAGTTTGCTAAAACACTGGCACAAGGCTTACGTTTACTTGCCAGCGAACTTGAAGGCTTGCAAGATGGCGATACGCTATCTGGTGAAGCGGCATTTAAGCTTTATGATACCTATGGTTTCCCACTTGATTTGACCGCCGATATCACTCGTGAGCGTGGTATTGCTATTGATGAAGCGGAATTTGATGAGCATATGCAGGCACAACGTGAGCGTGCGCGTGATGCTGGCAAGTTTGACGTCGATTACAGCAGTGTCATCCAAGTAGAAACACCAACGACATTTATCGGCTATGAGCAGCTTGAAGAAGACGGCGTGACTATTGACGCGCTTTATCAAGACGGCAACCCAGCAGACAGCTTAACAGAAGGCATGGAAGGCGTTGTGGTATTAGATCGCACCCCATTTTATGCCGAAGGTGGTGGTCAAGTTGGTGAGCTTGGTGAAATTCGTACAGCATCTGGCGTCTTTGAAGTACAAGATACCAAAAAATCTGGTCAGGCGATTATCCATTATGGTGTCGTGACCATGGGTGATATCAGTACTAAGCAGACTGCTGAAGCGCAAGTACTGTCCAGCATTCGTGCAGCCAGCGCCAAAAACCACTCAGCCACTCACCTATTGCATGCAGCGCTAAGAGAAGTGCTGGGCGACGCGGTCACGCAAAAAGGCTCACTAGTTTCAAGCGAAGTGTTACGTTTTGACTTTGCTTATGACAAACCTGTCAGCGCCGCTGAGATCATGCGTGTTGAACGTCTCGTTAATGAGCAAATTCAAGCCAACACCCCTGCCCGTATCGAGCATATGTCGATTGACGAAGCGATGAATCAAGGCGCTATGGCACTGTTTGGCGAAAAGTATGGCAGTGACGTTCGAGTCCTAACCATGGGTACAGATCGTATCGTTGATGGTCAGCGCAAGCCTTTCTCTATCGAGCTATGTGGTGGCTTGCACGTACAGCGTACTGGCGATATCGGTGTGCTAAAAATCACCAGTGAGTCTGGTATTGCTGCTGGTATCCGCCGAGTTGAAGCTGTCACTGGCATGAACGCGGTCAAAAACATTCAGCAAAGCGAGCAACAACTGAGCGAGCTCACAAGTCAGCTAAAAGTAAAACGTCCTGAAGTAGCGCAGCGTGTCCGTACGATGGCTGATAAGCAACGCGACCTAGAAAAACAACTAGAGCGCTTGCAGCAAAAAATCGCCAGCGCTCAAGCAGCCAATTTGCTTGATGATGTACAAACGATCGCCGGTACGCCAGTTCTTATCAGCACCTTAAGCGGTATCGATGGTAAATCTATCCGTACGCTGATGGACGATATCAAATCAAAACTGCCTGATAGCGTGATTGTATTAATTGGTGATAAAGATGACCAGTTAGCACTCGCAGCGAGCGTCGCAAAATCTGTTACTGCCAAAGTGAAGGCTGGTGATATTATTCGTCACTTGGCAGGTGAGCTTGGTGGTAAAGGTGGCGGTAAGCCTGACTACGCACAAGGCGGTGCACCGAAGTCTGGCAATAGTACAGCGGTTATCAGCGCTCTACCTGCTTGGATTGAAACCCAGCTTAGCTAAGCTGGCGAATATTAAACTCGCGAATATACTGGTATAGCGCGTCACAATGTACCTTATATTTATCGCATAGCTTTACTCCACTACGCATAGAATACGTGATTGGTTATAACTACTATAACCAATCGCCATACATCTAAGCGCTCCTGAGGCTTAAAGTTATGCGGCAGATATGGTATAAAGGTCAACGTTTGGGCATATTGTTCATTCCATAAGGTTGATAGATACCATTAGAAGAATGAAAGACCTAAAGGCATAACTCTTATCATCTGGCTTTATCTATACAAGCATTGACGAGCATCACATTGACTCTCATCAATGACAATAAAAAGTCATTATTGAATAAATAGGTAGATTTTTATGGCGTTAATAGTACAGAAATACGGCGGCACCTCGATGGGCAGTATCGACCGCATCAAAAACGTCGCCAAACGAGTCAAACGCTGGCATGACAATGGTCATCAAGTGGTCGTCGTGGTCTCAGCCATGAGCGGCGAAACCAACCGTTTGATTGATCTAGCTCGCCAAATTAGCACGCAACCTGATCCTCGCGAATACGATCAGATGGTCTCAACAGGTGAGCAGGTTTCTATCTCACTCCTCGCTATGGCCATTAAAGAGCTTGGTATTGGTGCCCGTTCAATGACTGGTCGCCAAGTCGCGATTAAGACCGACAACGCCCATAACAAAGCCCGTATCGAAAGCATCGATGACAAAAACATACGTGAGCAATTAGATGCTGGCAATATCGTTATTGTGGCAGGTTTCCAAGGTATCGACGAAGAAGGCAACGCGACCACATTAGGACGCGGTGGTTCTGATACCACAGGTGTGGCGATTGCCGCGGCCTTGGGCGCTGACGAGTGTCAAATTTATACCGACGTCGATGGCGTCTATACCACTGACCCTCGCGTGACCTCAAAAGCCAAAAAACTTGAAAAAATTACATTTGAAGAAATGCTTGAAATGGCAAGTCTTGGCTCTAAGATTCTACAAATTCGCTCAGTAGAATTCGCTGGTAAATATGGCGTGCCGCTACGTGTACTCTCTAGCTTTGATGAAAACACAGACGGTAGCTTTGACCAAGAATTTCAAGACAACGTGGGTACCCTAATTACGATAGACGAAGGAGACAATATGGAACAGGCAATCATCTCAGGTATCGCGTTCAATAGAGACGAAGCAAAAATCTTAGTACGCGGCGTGCCTGACCATCCTGGTATCGCCTCTGCTATCTTAAGCCCAATTGGTCGTGCCAATATCGAAATCGATATGATTGTACAAAACCTTTCGGATAACGGTACCACTGATTTTACTTTCACGGTTAACCGCACTGATTTAGATAAGACGCTAAAAGTGCTTAACGAAGAAGTAAAAGATGAAATTGGCGCCAAAGAAATATTGGGCAACAGTGAAGTCGTCAAAGTGTCATTGGTTGGTGTTGGCATGCGTTCACACGCAGGTGTCGCTAGTCTTATGTTCCAAACACTGGCTGAAAACAACATCAATATCCAAATGATTTCAACCAGCGAAATCAAAGTGTCGGTCCTAATTCAGGATCAACACTTAGAAAAAGCCGTTAAGTCATTGCACACGGCATTTGGCCTAGATCGTGAAGACGGTGAAAGCAAAATCGCTGGGCTATAAGACATAAAAACTGTTAAAATATAGCATTAGCTTTAATGGTTATCTATTAATCGCTATTAATGACTTTATACTTTATATAGTATATAGATAAACAGCATTTAAATTAATAGCGTTTGAATTAATAGTATCTAAATAAAAACAGTACTTAAATAAAATAGGATCTTTTTAGGTCCTATTTTTATTTTTTAGCATAGTTGAAATGAGCATTTACCTAATAGTTTTGTGAAAAACCGTGACAGTATCTGTTATGCCGCCTATAATGGGGCTTTCATTTGGGCTAAATGAATCTACCTATCATTACCGCTATTGGCACGATATCTGGCATCGTGATAATGGTTATATTGCATGTTTGGTGCTGCGGTGATGTTCTGCAATTGAGAAGTAATCTGATGAGTAATAATTTGTTGATGCGACATAAGGAGTGTGACGCATGTTAATTTTGACACGCCGCGTGGGCGAAACGCTAATGATTGGCGACGAAGTAAGTGTGACGGTTCTAGGCGTCAAAGGCAATCAAGTACGTATCGGTGTAAACGCACCTAAAGATATTGCAGTACACCGCGAAGAGATTTATCAACGTATTCAGCATGAGCGTTCTGTACAGTCGCAAATGCAGCATCTTGAACAAGGCAACTTTTCGCCTTCGTTTGATGACGAAGACTACTTTAATCGCTAAGCTAGCTAAATTATAATGCTGAACGCTCAACGGCTACTATCATCATTGAGCACACATAAATATTATATTGTTTTTTTAATCTGCTCTGAGGTCATTTATTTATGAGTATCCGCCAATCAGATGTATCGGCATTACTTAATGGTTTGAACAAAAAAGCCATTGGATTCAATGATGTCATCAGCTTTATCGATGATTTTTATCGCTATGCGCCTGCTCCTTTCGTAAATGGAATGGTACATAATGCAGCCGGTGAGAACGAAGGTAGCGCAAAGATTTTTGGTTTTGCTAAGCACCATGGCCTGAACCAATTGGACACGCTTAAGCTATTTGGCGAGCATTATGCCAAGGTTCAAGCAACGCCTAACGGTACCGATCATGCCAATATCCGTAATTTTTTACATTGGGGCTGGCAAGGATTTTTGATGCAAAAGAACCCGCTAACGGTTCGTCCTAGTGTCGATACGACTGCTATTTAATCGTCTATGATGATTAAGCTATTTCTGATAATTTAATTATTGATAAAGTAAAAAAGCCACGCTATATAGCGTGGCTTTTTATGATAATTGTTTTTATCACAACTATTACAACTTATTTATAAATCTATTTATCACGAAACTTAACAGGCTGTACCGCACCTTTAGGATTCGGCATATTAGGGTAGTGATGCTCGTGCTCGACATCACATTCAGCGCCAACGACAGTACCATCGTCTTTTACGGGTTTATGAATATAACCTGTACGCTCAGCTGGCGGCAGATGCTCATGTTCCCATACCATCACAGCTTGCATACAAGTCTCACGCTGCTCAGCGGTAATCTTACGACCGTCAGGCCATTTACCTAGCTCAATCGCCATACGAAATTTATCAACCACTTCGGGCGTTAGACTTGCTAGTATTGTTTGTTTATCCATCTTGCCTACTCTCCACTACCATTTTTTGCATCATATTTTGGTCTAATAGATACGCTTATTCATCGTCTATAATATCATCATCGACATCAAGACTGAATTCTTCGGCATGTACGTTCCAGTGCAGCTTTGTACGGCAGGCCTCATAAAAGTCAAACCCAGGTGGGTGCAACAAGGTAAGCTTATCAGGATGCTTACGAATATGGAGGCGCTGCTCTTGCTCAAGTGGCACGCTTGGCTTACCGTCCGCACTTACCATCGGCTGAGTACGATTGTCTTCGTGGATACGAATACAAACCTCACTATTACCGCTGACCACAATCGGTCTGCTAGATAATGTATGGGGATGCATCGGCACCAGACAAATAGCGTCCATACTCGGATGAATAATTGGACCGCCACCTGATAAGGCATAAGCAGTAGAACCAGTCGGTGTTGCTGCTATCAAGCCATCACTATGCTGTCTATAAACGTCATGTCCATCAATTTTCATCTGAAAATCAATCATATGTACGGATTTACCAGCATGCAGTACGATGTCGTTCAGCGCCATGTCTTCATGGATAATTTTGCGCCCTTCTCGTATCTCCATAGTCAATAAAAACCGATGGTCCAGTTGATAGTCCCCCATCAATACTTGGCGTAACTTAAAGGCAGCTTCATCAGGTTTTACATCTGCTAAAAATCCTAAACGACCACGGTTAACCCCTAATACAGGTACACGGTAGCGTGCTAGCGCTTCAGCCGCATGTAGTATCGAACCATCACCGCCAACAACAATAACCAAATCACAAATCTCACCAATCAAACCACGTTTGACGATTTTGACTCTTTCTATGTCTGTGAGATCAAGCGTTGGCAAATTGGCCGTTTGTACATCCATTATCAACGTCAAATTCATATCATTCACGGTTTGGGCAATCTGTACCAAGCTTTGAGTGACACTACGTTTACCAGCACGGCCCATTAGACCAATACGCCTAAAGGCGGGGTTTTTAATAGCGTGGAATAGCTCTGATTCATGTAAGTGTGGCAATCTTGCTGACTGCGCTGAGTTTTCCATAAAACGACTCGGTATAACGGTGAAGTACAAGGTAATGATAGCGATAAATGCGCGCTTAGACTAGCATGTTTATGAATTATCGTTGTTAACTGTCGTAACTGACCCCATATAAAAGCTATCGAATGTTTTACTTAGTCAGATCTGTCTGTTCAGTTTTTCAATTAGCGTATTGGGCGATACTGTAGCTCGATGCACTAGACAATGAACAGCCTGAGGTTGCACCGCAGCAGTTGTCACGCAAACACAGTTGACAATAATGGCGGTTTTGCTAAAGTAACTAACATCACTATTTTTATATTTTATTATTAAGGACTTATGTATGGCCAATCCTATTGTCAGTCGCGCAGAACTTGCGATCGGCGGTAATCCAATGACGGTCAAGGGCGTAATTCAAAAGACCAGCTTGTTACTTGGTTTATCAGCCATTACTGGTGTGGGCTTTTTCTTTTATGCGCTTATGGCAGGTTTATCGCAAGGTTTTATTACGATGGCAGCCTTTGGTAGCATGATTGCTGCGTTTGTTCTGGCTCTTTTTATTACCTTTAAGCCGCAAAAAGCCAAGACTTTGGCAGTGCCTTACGCCTTGTTAGAAGGTATCTTTTTGGGCGGCATCTCATTATTTTTCATGAGAATGTATCCAACAGTACCAGTCACTGCAATGTGTGCAACTTTCGTCACAGCTGCAGTTATGCTAGGTTTATATCGTTCAGGTTTAGTTAAGGTTACTGAAAAGTTCCGCTCTATCGTGACCTCAGCGGTTATTGCCATTATGCTTGTTTATGTAGCACAGTGGGTACTTTCTCTAGCGTTTGGTTCATCATTGCCGTTCCTATTTGAAGGTGGCGCTATCGCTATTGGCTTTAGCTTATTTGTCATCGTTATCGCTTCTTTCACCTTGCTATTAGATTTCGATAATATTGATCGCGGTGTTGCGATGGGTGTTTCTGAAGATTACGAATGGTTGTTCAGTATTGGTATTCTTGCAACCCTCGTCTGGATGTATATCGAATTTATGCGTCTGCTAAGCTATCTACAAGACTAATTGTAAGAGTAACCTAACAGTATCTCTGTATAGAAAAAACCGCCTTCCATTTGATGCAAGGCGGTTTTTTTATGGGCAAACTTTACAGACCTGTTTACATTAAATACTTTTTAAAGAGACTAAGCACGTTTTAGACGCAATGCATTTAATACAACAAACAATGAGCTGAGCGACATACCAATTGCAGCGAGCCATGGTGGCACATAGCCTAAAGCCGCTGGTATCAGGACGATACTGTTGTAAGCGAGCGCCCAACGGAAATTTTGCTTGATAATACGTTCCGTCTTATCAGAGATGCGTTTAGCCGCAGTGATGGCCTCGATCTGTCCATTTAAGATAATACTATCACTAGATACTTGTGCTAAGTCTGCCGCACCTGCAATCGAGGTCGACACATCTGCTGCGGCTAGCACTGGTGCATCGTTGATACCATCACCTACCATCAATACCACAGCACCATTAGCTTGCAACTGCTGGATATGATTGACCTTATCAGTTGGTGATAGTCCATTGTATGCTGCTTGCATACCTAAACTCTCAGCCATGACTAGCGCTTGCGGGCTTGGATCACCTGTCAACATAACAGACTCGATACCTAGTGCTTTAAGCGTATCGAGCATCGACTGCGCACTATCACGTACCTTGTCATTGAAATAAAAGCATGCCAGCGCTTGCCATTTTTTGCTATCAGTATTTTGATAAGACAATACCACTGCTGAGCTGGCTCGCTGAGCTACCAGATCAATGGTTAAATCATTACTAGCATCTATATCATTGGCGCTGTCATTTGTTTTATCTAACGCAAAGTCCTTGTGACCGATTCGATATACAGTGCCATCAATCATCGCTTCTACACCGCCTGCTGGATAATGCTGTACGGCTTGCGTCGATGGTAGATGTAACTGATAGGCTGCCGTCAGTAACGCGTGGGCAATTGGATGACGACTCCCTACTTCTAGTGCAGCTGCAATTGCCAACAGCGTATCTTTTTGCGCTGTTAATGACAAATCGTCAGTTTCGGTCTGGCTTTTTGATGTGATTAACTCGATATTTAGTAGGTTTGGTTTGCCATAAGTCAGCGTGCCAGTTTTATCAAAAGCAACATGCGTGATTTCAGCTAGCGTTTGTAATGTATGTCCACGCGTCGTCAAAAAACCATAACTTGCCAGACGATTGGTTGAGACGGTCAAGGCAATCGGCGTCGCCAATGACAATGCACATGGACAAGTAGCGACTAAGACTGCCACGGTTGCCCAAATGGCTTGGCTTGGGTCAACAATATACCAGCCGACAAATACTAAGACGGATAAAACCAAAATACGCGCGACAAACCAACGTGCCAGCTTATCTGCTTGCTGCGCCAATTTGGGTTTTTCGCTCATGGCACGATTCATCAATCGATCAATTAAGCCTATCTGACTGTCTTTTGGTAAGGCGGTGACTAGCATCTCAAACGGCTGGCTATCGTTTTGTGCACCACCAACAATATAATCGCCTTGAGATTTGATGATTAAATCACCCTCGCCCGTCAGTAGACTTTGTGACACTGTTGCAGTAGAGCTTAGCAAGATACCATCACTGATAATCTCAGAACCCGCTTCAACCAAAATGATGTCGCCCACTTGTAAACTATGAGCGGTGACCATTTGCTTTGACTCTATATCGCCTTCGGGCTGTGATTGCGTATTCGGTTGGTTACGTGACTGCTGCCATTCTTGAGCGATACGCGATGTGAGCTGATAAACATTGGCGTCCATACGCTGCATAAAGTCAGGCATCGGCTCTACTGTAGCCGACTCACCTTTAGTAGTTTCATTTTCAATAAGCTCATCTTGCTGAGACTCATTTTCTTTCAGCAGTTGTAAAATACGCTCGGCAGCTGCTTTGTCTTCAGCGACTTTTTGCACCAATACCGGCTCGACCACCACCAAATCATTAGCCATAGTCGCGGCTTTTAGACGTGCGTTATGCTCGATATAACGCCCTGCTAACAGAAAGAAGATAAACATGCTGACCGAGTCATAATACGTCTCCCCTTGCCCAGTGATGGTAGCGTAGAGACTGGCAAAGAAAGTGATAATCAATGCAAGACTGACGGGCACATCCATATTGACTTGGCGCGCACGAATTGCTGACCATGCAGAGGTGAAGAAAGGAATGCCAGCATAGAAAAATACAGGCGTACTCACAAATAAAGACACCCAACGCAAAAAGTCACGTTGGAATATCAACATGTCGCTATACTCACCAAAATAAAGCGCAACGGCATACATCATCGCTTGCATCGAACCTAGTGCAGCGATGCCGAGACGCAATAGCATTTGATTGTTATGACGTGCCAGCATGGCTTCGTGTGTATCTTGGCGATAAGGCTTGGCTTCGTAGCCGATTTCGTTGATGACCGCTAAAATACGACTGATGGGTAATTTGTTTTCATCCCAAATGACCCGCATACGTTGGTTGGTCAGATTTACCTGACATTTACCAATACCCTCTAGCTCATCGAGACGCGACTCAATCAGCCAAGTACAGGCAGCACAGCGTAAGTTATTAACCGACAGCTCTGCTACTGACATGCCATCTTGCGCGTAAACGAACTGTGATTTTATCTCGTCATGATCGTAGACCTCAAGACGCGTCAGCTGAGTTGGCAAACTTGCCGTACGATTAATTTCCGATCGGTCAAGATAATACTGCTCAAGACCAGCCTCTACTATGCTTTGGGCAGCTAACTGACAGCCCATACAACACATCTCTCGTGACTGACCTAATATCTCAGCATAAAACGGTGGCTGAGGTACGGGATCGCCGCAGTGAAAGCAGTGGTCAGCCAGCGGAAGCACTAAGCCTTCGATGATAGAAGTGTCTTCATAAGAGTGATTGGTAGCAGATGATACTGATGATGGGATACTAGACATAGTCGCGCTTACTTCCTTTGACAGGCTTGCTTAAAATGCATTCATTTAAAGCAAACTTGCTCGTATTGACTGTACTGTACGTCATGCAATAGAGCCGTTTTTAATCACATGAATATTACTACTGTTAGTAGCATAGTATTCATAACGAACGGCTAATAGCAAACCATTAGCAACAGCGAATTCATACAAAATACATCGTGAGGGCAATCGTAAATTGTTATCTTATATGGCGTTTATCTACCAGATTGAAAGTGACTGACGCTTTATTACAAGTATCGGTATTTTAATAGGGATTATACTATAAGCTATCGCTATGAGCAGTATCATCGCTCATAGTCTACGACCAATAAATGCCTGCGTTGACGATGATAGATTGAAAAATTTGTCAATTTGCGTCATTATGAGGCAGTTTTTTATCCAAAAATGGTGCGACATCCGTGCAAAAACCTAATTACAAGTTACCAAATACCAAGTTATCAGCGTCATCTAAGTCTGCTATGCACACGCTACCCTCGCAGCAGCGCGGCTTGGTCTTTAGTAGTCTGCTATTAATTATCATCATCGCAGGCATGGTGCTGTTGGCGCTATATTTGATCAAACTTGATCGCACCATTACTCATAAGTTTGAGGGCAAGCGCTGGGACATTCCAGCCAAAGTGTATTCGCAGCCGCTTGAGCTGTATCAAGGTGCCAATGTCGATAGAGATACGATGAAGACATGGCTAGAGTTGCTTAATTATCAAAGCAACAAAGCTTATGATCGTACAGGCACCTATCATCGAACAGGTAATACTTACTTTATTCACACGCGCGGCTTTACGTATAGCGCCAATGATAAAGATGCCGAGCAAGTCATCAAAATGACAATTTCTGGCAATAAAGTAGAATCTATCCAGAGTACTCTGCCTGCCAAAAGCGGCATCATTCGTCTAGAGCCTGTCAATATCGGTGGTATCTATCCAGACAGTAATGAAGATCGGATGGTTGTGTCTTTGGACGAAGTGCCTCAGCCGTTAATTGATGCCCTTATCGCTACCGAAGATCGCGCGTTTTATGAGCATAAAGGGGTATCGGTACGTGGTATCGCCCGTGCCGTAATCAATAACTTTACTGGTGGTGCCAGACAAGGTGGTTCGACAATCACCCAGCAGCTGATCAAAAACTTTTATCTCAACTCAGATCGCACTATCAAACGCAAAGCCAATGAAGCATTGATGGCCGTGCTACTTGAACTGCATTACAGCAAAGATGAAATTTTACAGACCTATTTGAATGAGACTTATCTGGGTCAAAATGGCAACCGCTCTATCAATGGCTTTGGTTTGGCATCACAGTTTTATTTTGACAAACCACTTAATGAGCTGCGCTTAGATCAGCAAGCGATGCTGGTTGGTATGGCAAAAGGCCCAAGTATCTATAACCCACGTCGTAATCCAAACGACTCAAAAGCACGCCGTGATGTGGTGCTTAATAACATGCTGACCATGGGTACACTGAGCCAAGAAGACTACGACAAAGCCTTAAAGCAACCGCTTGGCATCGTGGATAAGCCTGCTGAAGGCAAAAGTCAGTTCCCTGACTTCTTGGATATTGTTAAACGTGAGCTAAATACCGTTTACTATTCTGACGACCTCAAAAACGAAGGTCTGATTATTATCAGCACCTTAGACCCTATCGCTCAATTGGCAGCAGACAAGGCCGTTGATAGAAAACTTGGTGAGCTGCGTCGTAATAGTAGCAAAACTAAGGATTTACAAGGCGCGTTAGTGAGTGCCAACCCTGAGACTGGCGAGCTAGTGTCTGTTGTAGGTAGTGGTAGTGAATTTACAGGGTTTAACCGTGCGGTCGATGCCAAACGCCAAGTCGGCTCATTGCTTAAACCTATCATTTATATGACTGCGCTTGAGAGCGGTCGTTATAACTTAGCCAGTTCAGTAGATGACTCCCCTATTACGGTCAATCTAAACGACGGTACTGACTGGAACCCTAAAAACTACGACAACCGTGATCATGGCTATGTACCATTTACCACGGCACTATCTCAATCCTATAATCAGGCGGCAGTACGCTTAGGTATGGAGTTCGGCGTTAATACCTTTGCTAAGCAATTACAGCGCATGGGTATCAAAGAAAAAATACCACCTTACCCATCAGCATTGTTAGGCTCAGTTAATTTGAGTCCGATGGATATGCTTGGCATTTATCAAGTCTTTGCCACTGGTGGCTTCCGTACGCCTATTCATAGTATTCGTACGGTCATTGATGATCGCGGCCGTATCTTACAGCGTACTGGGCTTAACACTCAGCGCAGTATTCCACCTGAAACCAACTTTTTGACCAACTATGCATTACAGCAAGTCGTCTCAAATGGTACAGCCAGACGCGCCCAATCACTCGGCAGTAATTTAAACCTAGCCGGAAAAACAGGTACAACAAACGACTACCGTGATGCTTGGTTTGCAGGCTATAGTGGTAACTATGTGAGTGTCGTTTGGGTTGGTCGTGATGATAATAAACCGATTGGTTTAAGTGGTGGCACTGGCGCCTTACCAGTTTGGGTAGATTATATGAAACGCCTAAAACTGACTCCAGTTGCCCTACCAGAGCCAGAAGGTATCGAGTGGTTATGGCTAGAGAACAATTCAGGCAAACTGTCTAATGAACGCTGCGCTAACGCTCGCTACTTACCAGTAATGTCAGCTCACCTACCAGAAGAAGCCAGCAGTTGTGCGCTGAGCCTGTATCAGCAAGATCGCGCTCGTGAACAGACACAGTTTCAGAACCAGCAAGGTGATATCAATCAACAACGTCGCCGCGAAGGTTTAGAGATTCCAAATGTTGAATCTGATGATGCAGCAGGTAGCAGCGAGCAAAGTGAAGGTGATGAAGACCGTGCTGATACTTGGTATGACCGTGCTGTTGAATGGTTCTAGCTATTGAGTGGTTCTAGCTGTTGAATGGCTCTAATAGTGTTTTTGATATTTAGCTTTTAATATTTAAAAAAGGTTTTAACATGATGGTGTCATCTTTACGGACAACTACTTCAGTAAAACAAACCATAGTGCTATGGCGCAATAAAATCACGTCAAACAATACATTACTTGCAGGCAGCGCGATCGTTGGCATGCTAAGCCTAAGTGCTTGTCAGACGGCACCTAGCACGTCGACTACAGTGCAAACCACGCCTGTTCAAACATTACCAACGTCACAACCGACCGTGCCATCAACGACAACTGCTCCAGCGCATATCACGGAAGCAAATGATCAAAGCAACTATCCAACCGAGCCTTACGATGCGGTTGAACAGTCCGAAACACCAAATCCGTTAACGCAAGAAACCCCTGTATTTACGCCTCCTGCTCCAGAAGTGATGCAGCCTGATCCTGTTATCATTGCACCTTCTCGTAACGACTATATAATCTCTGAACCATCAGTACCGTCGCATAATGAATTACTTGAGCACGCTAGAAGAAACTCGCAGCAACGTACTCAACAATCTGTAAGCAATAATAGTAATCTACCTGCGTTTCGCAATTTGATGCAAGTAGGTATCAGTCAGTTGAAAGCGGGCAATCTAACCAATGCCGAGAACAGCTTTACCCGTGCACAGCGTCTAGCGCCCAAATCATCGGCGGTATACTTCTATTTGGCACAAGTAGCATTAAAAAAGAACCAGCCTCGTAAAGCAGAAGCGATGGCACGTCGTGGTCTTAGCGTCTCTCAGGATAGCAGTCGTAGACGAGCACTATGGCAAGTTATATTGCAATCAGGACAAGCTCAGGGTAACTCACGCGTGGTCAATGAAGCAAAACAAGCACTGCGCTAATAGCTGAGTATTTGTGCCTCTTAGATTCATTAGTTAAAACATCTATATACATCATGAATTTCGTTGTATGTAGACTTATCTAGGGTATTCCCTAACACCTACACTTATTTTTATTTCCGCTTAAGGTTATCTTTATGGCATGGCAACAACTGCATTTACAATGCGAAAAATCAAACGTCGACTTGGCTGAAGCGCTTTTGTTAGAAGCAGGCGCATTATCAATAGCTTTAGACGATGCTGGCGATCAACCTTTGTTTGAGCCACTTCCAGGTGAATCGCCGCTTTGGGATGAGGTGATACTAACAGGATTGTTTGATGCGACTACTGATGCAGGTAGTCGTCAAGCGGTTGAGCAATTAAGTCATGAAATTGCTGCACAAGTACAGGCTACTCGTATCTGGCTAACGGCTGTTGATGATAAAGACTGGGAGCGCGAATGGATGAGCAACTATCATCCTATCGAATGTGCTAATGACCTATGGATTGTGCCTGACTGGCTAACACCGCCTAACCCTGAAGCCACCAATATCATTATGGACCCAGGTTTGGCATTTGGGACTGGCTATCATGCTACGACTCGCCTATGCCTAGACTGGCTAACAGAGCAAGACCTAACAGACAAAGTGGTTATCGATTATGGTTGTGGCTCAGGTATTCTAGGGATTGCTGCTTTGCTATTGGGTGCACGTCAGGTATATGCAGTCGATATTGACCCGCAGGCGGTACTTGCTACCAATCAGAATGCAGTACGCAACAATGTAGGCGAACGTTTACAGGCATTTCTACCAGAAGAATTTACAGAGTACTGCTCGCAACATGATGTGTTGCCTGTAGAAGTGATTGTTGCCAATATTTTAGCAAAGCCGCTTATTGGTTTAGCACCTTACTTTGCAACACTGGTTGCGCCAAAGGGCCGTATCGTTTTGGCAGGTTTGATTGAGTCGCAAACCGAGCAAGTCACTGAAGCTTATCAGCCATATTTTGCACTCGATCCTAAGCATGCTTTTACTGCGCAAGAAGACCAGCATTGGCAACGTTTATCAGGTACATTTACTAGCTAGCAACATTTAATTACATCTGTTACGATAGAGGGCAGTCAAATGTTATGTGTTTGACGCCACTCTGTCTTTGCCTACAATTCATCGAAATTAAATAAGTAAAATGCGTATTGTGGGCCGCTATTGGTGAGTGGCTAAGCGGTATTGATAACCATACTTTTTTGGATTCGCCTCTATGACCACGCCAATAGAAACCCAATGCCCCCATTGCCAAGCTTGCTATAGCGTTAAACAAACTCAACTAAATCAAGTCAATGCTACCATCAGCTGTGATCGGTGCCAGCAAAGTTTTTTGGTCAATAAACATCTTGTGGTAAATTCTGAGGTCATTCAAAAACCAACACCACAAAAAAATATTCCTGCTCAACAAAAAGCTCAAACTCAACCAATTTCGAACGAGCAAAAAACGTCTACTAATAGTAATCAGCATAAACCTCAAAATGTGCCAAATCGCCCTACATCTTCAATCAGTAAGAAAAAATCATCTGATACTTTGATTCATGACGACTTAATTTATGACGATATGGATATAGACGAGCCAGAAGAAGACGTTCAAGAGTATGACTCTTTAGATAATATGGATGCATGGTTAACCCAAGCCAGTAATACCAGTCCTAGCGCAGCAACCACAGAAAAACCAAAAGCGCCCTCTTCTAAAGAAACTATCAAAACCTCTAATCCATCAACAAAGAAACCATCTACTAGTACAATATCAGCATCAACACAGAACATGCTCAGCTCGGCAGCGGCCAATGATATTCATGCCAATGTTGAGAGTAGTGATAACAATTCATGGCTACAAAAACTATTAGAAGAACAAAATCAAGACGAAGAAACACCGCCAGATGACACAGACTTATCACAGCTTCTATCTGATATGGGAGTACCCGTTAAAGATGAAGAGCCTGCTGTCGACGATCGTTTAAGAAAAACACAGCTACCGTTTGCACCAACCCAAACGACACGTTCTATTGCATCATTATTATGGATATTAGGTTGTTTGGTCCTAGCACTGCTACTCGCGGCTCAGTATGTTATTTTTAACTTAGAGAACTTAGTCAAAAACCCAACCTATGCTCAGCGTCTCCAATCGATATGCTCTGTCGCTGCCTGCAGCTTGCCCAGTGCAGATTTATCAGCGCTTACCATCAGCAATACCTTTCATAGAAGCAGTCAGATTAAAACTGCTGGTACATTTAGCGATATAGGCGCTACTCTAAGTAATGGCAGCCCGCAATCACAACTATACCCAAATGTAAAAATAAGCGTTTACGGTAGAAATGAGCTTATTGGAGAGTTTATTGCAGGTCCAAACGATTATTTATTAGGCAAGCAAAGTCAGTTAATGGCCAATACAGATAGACAGCTATTGTTTACTATCCCTGTCGCTAATGCGCAAATTCGCGACATTACTATGACCGCTCTTTATTAAACTAGGGTGTCATATATAAATAAGCGTGAGTAGAAAATACACCGTAAATTCATTTTCAATTAAACCGTGATAGCCAAGATAACGATGAATCTATCAGCGCTAGGCGATATTAATTTGATATACTATGGTTCTGACCCCTCACAATCAGAATTTTTCTTCATCTCAAGGATATTATTTTATGGCACCTCATGCACAGCATAATGCTAATCATTTTGCTAAAAGCTCTGAGCACCCTGCCGATTATAATAAAGACGAATACCAATCACCTACGCACGGCTTTGATTTTGCTAGTCAACACTATACAAATAGTGCGCAGCAACCTCTACGAGTTCATGTGGAGCGTGTGGTACGTCAGTACTTTGCGATGCTAGGAGATGAGATGCCCACTGATTTATATGAGCTGATTTTGAAGCAAGTCGAAGAGCCTCTCTTATCTGTCGTCCTAGAAAAAACAAGAGGCAACCAAACCAAATGTGCTCAGATATTAGGCCTAAATCGAGGCACTTTGCGCAAAAAAATGAAAACCTATGATTTAATGTAACATTGTTATATGAGCTTACCCATCATTGACTATCATTATGTATGGCAATTAAATGTTCCGCGCTTTATCTATCATGATACGGCATACCATTGTCATCATCACCTTGCCAGACGTTTACGTCAGGCTTTTTTTATGGAAAATTTCTTATGAGTACAACCCCACTTGCCCTACTATCGGTCTCCGATAAGTCTAATATCGTCGAGTTTGCTCAAGGCCTTCTCAAAGCAGGTTTTGGTTTATTATCTACTGGCGGTACTTATCGTCTGCTCACAGAAAACAATGTCGACGTGACTGAAGTATCAGATTACACAGGCTTTCCCGAAATGATGGATGGCCGTGTTAAAACGCTACATCCTAAGATTCACGGTGGCATCCTAGGACGCCGCGGTACAGATGATGCAGTAATGAGTGATCATGCGATCGAACGTATCGACTTGGTCGTCGTGAACTTATATCCGTTTGCCGAAACGATTGCACGTGCTGACGTGACTATGAACGACGCTATCGAAAACATCGATATTGGCGGCCCTACCATGGTGCGTTCAGCAGCGAAAAACCACGCTCATGTAGGTATCGTCACTGATCCAGCTGATTATGACCGTGTACTTAACGCGTTAGACGGTGGCACCGAACTGACAACTGCTTTGCGTTATGACTTAGCAGTAAAGGCGTTTGAGCATACGGCACAGTACGACGGTATGATTGCAAACTTCTTAGGTAGCCGTGTCAACGAAACTCAAGAGCCAGAAAACTTCCCACGTACATTCAATGTACAGCTCGAAAAAGTACAAGACCTACGCTACGGTGAAAACCCTCATCAAAACGCGGCTTTCTATACTGAAAACCAGCCTTTAAAAAGCAAACAAGCTTCAATCGCGACAGCTAAGCAGTTACAAGGCAAAGCGCTATCTTATAACAACATCGCTGATACCGATGCTGCGCTTGAGTGCGTTAAAGCTTTCAGCGCGCCTGCTTGCGTTATCGTTAAGCATGCCAACCCTTGCGGTGTCGCGGTTGATAATGACCAAGTAGCGGCTTATCGTACTGCTTTTAGCACCGATCCTGAATCGTCTTTTGGTGGTATCATCGCATTCAACCGTCCGTTGACGCTTGCTGCGGCAAAAGCCATTATCGACAATCAGTTTGTAGAAGTGATCATTGCACCTAGTATCGAAGACGGTGTACTTGAAGCGACAGCTACTAAGAAAAACGTACGCGTATTGGTATGCGGCGAGCTACCAGCACCAGATCAGCGTGATATCCAACTTGACTATAAGCGCGTTAACGGTGGCTTACTCGTACAAGAGCAAGACCTTGGTTTAATCACGGCTAACGACCTAAAAATCGTTACTGATGTACAACCAACTGAAGCGCAAGTGGCAGATCTACTATTTAGTTGGAACGTAGCAAAATACGTCAAATCTAATGCCATTGTCTACGCAAAAGGCCAACGTACTATCGGTGTTGGCGCGGGCCAAATGAGCCGCGTTAACTCAGCACGTATTGCCGCTATCAAAGCAGAACATGCTGGACTAGCAACTGAAGGTGCTGTTATGGCATCAGATGCGTTCTTCCCTTTCCGTGATGGCATCGACAATGCTGCTGAAGTAGGTATCTCTGCTATCATTCAGCCAGGTGGTTCTATGCGTGATGACGAAACCATTGCTGCTGCTAATGAGCATGGTATCGCGATGGTATTCACGGGTATGCGCCATTTCCGCCATTAAACAATCACCTATTAATTTAAGACTGGAATTAGTCGCAGCAGCTGTATTTATTAATGCGACTAACTTTCAGTCTATATAATATTCGTGATAATTATCGTTAAAGCATCACCCAAAAAAAAGCCACTGTATCAATTGATACGGTGGCTTTTTTACGTCTAAAAATAAGAATAAAAATAAGAATCTAGCAAATACTTAGCGGCCTTGTGCGTTTGCCATGTTGCTTTCATTAATCTCAACCGTATACACCATACGTAGATAGTCCAAATAGTCTTGCAACTGGTCTTGGCCTAAATTGTCACGAATGATACTGGCTGTTTGCGCTCGTTGCATATCAGACAGTGGTGACTGCTGCTCAGTTTTAATACGGTCTCCAACCAGTAGCGTTGCACCCATCTCAGTCTCACTAGCAATCGCGACGACGCCATTATCAGCGGCTTGCTGGCTAAAGGCCAATCCACGCTCTTTGTCCGTTAGCTGCGTCGTTTGACGGTTAATCTCACCCAGTGCTTGGAAACTAACCGACTGCTTACTTATATCAGCTGGCGTCTTGATACCAGCAGCCAATGCTTTAGCATCTTTTAAAGCTAATGCTGTCGCTTTCTGCTGACGGAGTATTTGAGTGATTCTTGGAGTTGCATTTGCTAGAGCAAGCGTCTTAGTAGGACGATAATTGCTTGGCTGTAACCATACGGTACCGTTGCCAACTTCTACGCCTGCCGTTACCGCCTGATCTTGAATAGTAAACTCATCAAAGGCCTGCTTAACCACTACTGGTTGCGGCAGTGCTGATTTGTTGTTCACTTTACGATAATCTTTGATACGCTTGAGGCTGACGTTTTCTTGCTGTGCAATATCTTCGATACTGAAACCATCTGCTGCCAAATCATTGATTGATGTCACTTTATCAGCATAGATTTCCTGACGTTTATACTCTTTTGCTTTCGCAGTTAGCTCTTCACGCATACTGTCTAGACTTGGAATTTTTTTGCCATTATCTTCAGTAACCGTAAATATCTGATAACCAAAGCTAGTCTTGATAGGCGCAGTCACATCACCAACGCTCAACCCTTCTAGTGCCTCTTGCACAGTATCCGCGTCACTGCCAAACACTGACGGATTAAAGCGTCCGATATCACCACCTGTTTCACCTGATGGATCATCCGACTCTGCTTTAGCAAGCGCAGCAAACGCTTCACCTTTATTCAGACGCGCTTTCACTTTATCGGCTCGTGTCTTAGCATCTTTACCAGTAAACAGTATCTGACTGACTTTACGCTCATCAGTAGCCGCAATGCTCTGCTTATATGCTTCATACTGCTGCTGCAACTCTTCTGCGGTTACTTCATCAACCTTGATAGTTTGCGGGCTAAGCTGGATATAAGCCAAGTCAACCATCGCTGCACTTTTCAATGTGTCTTTGTTGGCATCATAGTATGATTGAATGTCTGCTTTACTAAGCTTAACTTTGTCAGCATAGTCTTGCCAATTAAAGCGATGCACCCAAACGTTGCGCGACTCAAGTTGCAAGTCAATCAATTGACTGACCGCTTGCATAGGATAGACGGCCGTCCCAACAATACTGGCGTTCAATTGATCCAAGCTTAACTGATTGCGAAATTCTGCAAATAGTTGATTTTTGGTCATGCCGCGCTGACGCAAGAAGTTTGAGAACTGATCGTTTGAAAAGTTACCTTCTGCATCTTGGAATATTTCTTCTTGACGCAGCAAACGATTGATCGTGTCGTCAGACACTGTCATACCAAGCTTACCTGCTTGCTGCTCTAACAACGTACGGTCGATTAGACCCTTTAATACTTGCTCATGAAGCACATCTTCATTCAATAAGCTGGCATCTTCAACTTGCTCTAATACTTCAGAACGACGGCTATTGACAGCAGTTTGATACTCGGACAGTCCTACGCTTGCCTCACCTACCTGCGCAATCTGGTTGGGATCGACGTTGCCGCCAAAATAGCTTTCGACACCCAAGAGAGCGAGCGGCGATAGGCATAAAATCAATAAAATGCGACCTGGCCAGCTTTTTAAGAAATCGCGCAATTTATCCATAGTTATCTCTGCTTTATTAACCTATATTGATGAAAAACCATTGTAATACTGTTAGGAGCTGTTGAGTGCAACCTGTCAATATCAGTACTATTTAAGCTAGCAATGGTAAGAGTAAGAGCGTATGCATTTTATAGTAAAAAACAAAATTTACTAAAGAAATCTGACTTAAATGACACACCTATCGCGCGCCCTATGATACGTGATTTTTCATGCAGACTCAAAATATTCACGACGCATGATACAAACTATAGCGATAAAAAAAGCACCTAAATATTAGGTGCTCTCTTCGATGGTTAGCTCATTACTTCAGCTATAGACCACCGACTATCATTTTATGCTTAAAAAGGCGGCTTAATTCAAGCGCTCTTTTAAGTTTTTACCAGCTTTGAAGCTTGGTACTTTGCTTGCTGGAATGCTTAGCTCTTCGCCAGTCTTAGGGTTGCGACCAGTGCGTGCTTTGCGATCTTTTACACTGAAAGTACCAAAGCCAACTAATGAGATGCTATCGCCAGCTTCTAGCGCTTCGCCAACACTTTCCATAACAGCGTTTAGTGCATCACCAGCTTGGGTTTTATTTAGACCACTTTTGTCTGCGATGCTATCAATTAATTCTGACTTATTCATAAAATTTCCTTCAAGTTTAAGGGGGTAATAAATGCTCACGCCAAGTATTGTAACGCTCTCATGGTGCTTACGCAATAAAAACTACCTAACTGGCGCATTAACAGGTTCTTCTTTGTTATCGTCTTTATATCAAGGCAGCATAAGGAGCGCAAGCGATTTTACATATTTTTGTGCTCTACACTACGTATTTGACACCTAATGTTACGCAAAGCGTTAGGAACTTATATATAAGTGGCTCTGTATAACTGAGACGATTGGCTTTCCTATTTTCTACGCTTTGTCAGATTTGTCAATTGCCGTCTGTGCATTGCTATGCATTAAGTTTGTATATTACTGGTCATAAATAAGAGTGTCTTTATTGACTGCTAAATTGTAATGTAATAGTTTAGCCACTACAGAAACTAGCGTTACTTTTTATTATAAAGACGTTACTATAAGCAAAATATCACTGCAAGTATTGGGCAAATACAGACTTCTGTTTGCTAAATATCTAAAACTTGCTAAATAAAAAACGGATTACTTACATGAAGCGTTCTACGTTGTCTCACTCTTTTCTTAATATCATTTTAGTATTTATCGAGTCGGCGCTGACATTATTGTTACGTTTGGATCCTGAATTGCGTAAGGCCGCTTATCCGCTTGCTAAGCAAGGCACCGTGGTGGCGCTTCGCCTGTATTTACCGCATGTAGAAGTATTTGCCACCTTTAGTACCAAAGGCGTGTTACTAGATGCTCAGCTGCCGATTGGTCGTAGTGAGCCTGACGTGGTTATCAATGCCTACAGCATTCAAGTTATCAACGCCATCACCACTCATGATAGCGAAACCACTGAAAAGCTACAGATGCGCGGTGAGTCGATTCAAGTACAACTGGTTAAACAGTTTATTATGCAACTTGGGCTTGGCAGCTTGATTCAGGGGCTGATCAAAAAGATAAAGGGTGGTAAAGCTAAAACCAAACCTACAGAAGCTGACTTGGAAGAAAAAAAGAACAACTACAAACTGCGTATTAAAGAACAGCAAACACAGATCAATACCTTGACCATTAAAAACCGTGAACTTGAAACAACCGTGAGAGAGCTTCAAAGCAAGCAAAAGATGTTGATGATTGTCACTGTTGTTGCCCTTGTCATTATGATCGGTTCAATCATCGCACTATTGATGAATTAGTTTTGCTTCGTTGAATTACCTATAAATAAGCGTTCAATGTCTTCTATAGATATTGAACGCTTATTTTTTACTTCGTCAAACGTATCTGTAGCAGACAAATTAAGCTGCTTATGTCTCACTCATATATCTTTTCTAAACATCATTATTTTTATCAATTACAGCAATAAGCTTGATTAACCATTGAACCACACTTTAATCTTGACTAAATTACTCGGGATTAAGTATAATTACCTTAATCGTTGCACACATCGGGTTAATCATCTGTTGTTCAATAACGACAAGACAAAACTTAGCTGACGTATTATTGGTTGCTCTTTTTATCTTATGAGTACTTATTAAGACTTTCGGCTAAGATCGTTGTTAAACATAAATGACATCAAGTTTGGAGATAACACATGCGTTTGACTACTCGGGGCAGATACGCTGTTACCGCATTATTAGATTTGGCATTACAGACCAGCCAACAAGACAGTGCTGTATCGTTATCCGATATCGCCAAACGGCAATCGATTTCAATCTCGTATCTTGAACAGTTATTTTCTAAACTTCGCAAACGCGGCCTTGTCACGAGTATTCGCGGTGCTGCAGGTGGTTATCACCTAGCTAAGCCATTGAATGAGATAGATGTGATGAGCATCATATCTGCGGTTGATGAGTCAGTAAACGCGATGCAGTGTGAAGGACGCGGTGACTGTCAAGGTGGTACAATGTGCCTAACTCACGATCTGTGGTGTGCACTATCAAATCATATCGAACAGTACTTGAAAAATATAACATTAGCGCAATTATTAGATATGGAAAATGTGCAGTCAGTCTCAGAGCGTCAGCACACCTCTACAAAAGATATTTCCATAAAAGACATTAATACTATTACTCTATCGAACAGCGAGGCAAACCCAGCATGAGCCAACATAACAACCTTATATACTTAGATTATGCCGCCACTACCCCAGTTGCTAAATCAGTAGCTGCTAAAATGAGCGAGTATTTGACTGTAGATGGTGTCTTTGGTAACCCAGCTTCACGTTCACATGGTTACGGCTGGCAAGCGGAAGAAGCAGTAGAAACTGCTCGCGGTCAAGTTGCTGAAGTTATCAACGCTGATCCACGCGAAATCGTCTTTACTTCTGGTGCGACTGAGTCTGACAACCTAGCCATTAAAGGTGCGGCACATTTTTATCAGTCTCGTGGCAAACATATCATTACCAGTAAAATTGAGCACAAAGCTGTATTAGATACCTGCCGTGAGCTTGAGCAAGAAGGTTTTGAGATTACGTATCTTGAGCCACAGCCAAGCACAGGTCTTATTCTGCCAGAGCAAGTAAAAGAAGCACTGCGTGATGATACTATTTTAGTATCACTTATGATGGTGAACAATGAGCTTGGTACTATTACTGATGTTGCAGCGATTGGTGAAATCACTCGCGAAGCTGGCGTAGTTTTCCATGTTGATGGCGCTCAGTCTGTTGGCAAAGTAAAAATCAATCTTGAAGAAATGAAAATTGATTTGATGAGCTTCTCAGGTCATAAAGCATACGGCCCTAAAGGTATCGGCGCATTGTTTGTTCGTCGTAAGCCACGTATTCGCTTGAAAGCTGAGCAACATGGCGGTGGTCATGAGCGCGGTATGCGTTCAGGTACACTACCAACGCATCAGATCGTTGGTCTAGGCGCAGCATTTGCTTTGGCTAATGAAAGCTATGAAGCTGACCATGCACATGCAGCCAAATTACGTCAAAAACTTTGGGATGGCCTACAAGATATCGAAGAGATTTACTTAAACGGTGATCTTGAGAATAGCGTACCAAATATTGTAAACATCAGCTTTAACTTCGTTGAAGGCGAGTCATTGATGATGTCACTTAAAGACTTAGCTGTATCATCAGGTTCAGCCTGTACCTCAGCAACGCTTGAGCCATCATATGTACTACGTGCAATCGGTCGCCCAGATGAATTGGCACATAGCTCAATCCGTTTCAGCTTCGGCCGTTATACCACTGAAGAAGATATCGATACTGTTATCAAGCAGATGCATGAAGCTGTTGATAAACTACGTGCCCTATCACCACTTTGGGATATGTATCAAGAAGGTGTTGATCTAAATTCAGTCGAGTGGGCTGAGCACTAATTTCTAATATGGCTTTTTAGTATAGCTAGCAATATATTTATTAAACAATTGATCAGACAATTAAATTAAGCGTTTGACCCCAATTATCGATGAGTAGTTAGACATTTAAAGTTGCTAAACAACTACTCATCATCTAACTAGGAGAAAACCCCATGGCCTATAGTGACCAAGTTATTGATCATTACGAAAACCCACGCAACGTTGGTAATCTTGATAAAAACGCCAAGAACGTTGGTACTGGTATGGTCGGTGCCCCAGCATGTGGCGATGTAATGCGTCTACAAATCCAAGTCGACGATAATGGTATTATCGAAGATGCACGTTTCAAGACTTATGGTTGCGGTTCAGCGATTGCCTCAAGCTCGCTTGTTACTGAGTGGCTAAAAGGCAAAAGCTTGGATCAAGCTGGCGAAATCAAAAACAACGATATCGCTCAAGAGCTAGCATTACCACCAGTAAAGGTGCATTGCTCTGTACTTGCAGAAGACGCTATTAAAGCCGCTATTAGCGACTATAAAGGCAAGCATGGCGTAGCAGCTCCAGCAGAAGAAGCTGCGATCTAAGCTAGGCTAAACCTGCTAGCGTATGCGCTACGTTGTACTAGCAACGCTAAAGTAGCAATGTGTAATCGCTACTGACGCTAAAGAGGTGACAATGACACTTATGTAATTGTCACCTTTTGTTTTCTAATAGTCGCAAGCCTATTGTTTTGGCAATCTTGTAATTCTGGTTGTCAGTTTATCTAGATTTTTTTATTGATATTTATGATTAATAGTCAATGGGAGTTGGCATGATTGAAATGACAGAACGCGCCGCTCAGCATGTTCGAGATTTTTTGGACAATCGCGGCAAAGGCGAAGGCATTCGAGTTGGTATCCGTACGGCGGGTTGCTCGGGCTTGGCTTACGTTTTAGAGTTTGTAGATACCCCTGATGAAAACGACACCCGTTATGAAAGTCGCGGCGTTAGCATCTTTATTGATCCTAAAAGCCTCGTATATTTAGACGGCTTGTTGATGGATTACGAAAAAGAAGGTTTAAACGAAGGCTTTAAATTCACCAACCCTAACCAAAAAGGTGAATGTGGCTGCGGTGAGTCGTTTACCGTTTAATTGTTCAATGGCTGAAAACTAATAGATTTATGCTCAGCAAGCTTTCATAAGAATAGTGCAGTATCTCTGCTATCGCTATGAAGAAATATTAATGTAGTTGAGTAGCCGAGCGATTCAATATTCTTAGCTAGGTCATGACTTCAAAAACAAATAAAAAAGCAAGGCATCAGATTATGACAGATATTACTTCAGAACCACAGTTTGATAACTTCTTTGCCCTATTTGAGCAGCCTGTACAATTTGAAATTAATCAAAGCAATCTAGAGCAACGTTTGCGATTGCTGCAAAAACGCTTTCATCCTGATAATGTCGCCAAAAATCAGACCGATATGGTTCAAGCACAGCTGCAGTCTGAAAAAGCGTCCGCTTTAATCAATCAAGCGTATCAAACACTAAGCGCTCCTGATAGCCGTGCTGGTTATTTATTAGACATGGCGGATCAAGCACAAAATATAGAGCACTCAATCGCAGATTTAGACTTTTTGGAAGATGCGATGCAGATGCGTATGGCTCTAGATGATGCTATCGAAGACAAAGATCTTGCAGCCTTGCAGCAATTACACCCTCAAATTACAGAGCGTCTAGCAAATCAATCTGAGCGCTTTAATAGTGCTTATCAAAATCAAGATTGGCAAACAGCGATTGATGCGACACAGAAGCTAAAATTTTTAGTTAAGCTAAATGCTGATGTGACGACGGGGCTTGATGACGTTGCAAATGCATCGCATTCAGATGACGATGACCTATACGTCTAAACATCTGTGGTTATGGCTTTCACTAACAAGCTAAATTCTATATATTTGGTTAAAATAGTGACCGTGATACCGTATAATCTTTGAGTCTAAGCGCATTAAACTGTCAGAATCCGTATTCCATGGAGTGAGATTACTGACGTTAAGCTCTCGTACTGCATATGCTATATTTGCTCCATTTCACTTATTCATTTTATCTCTGAGTTATCCTTATGTCTTTAATGCAAATTGCTGAACCCAATCAAAGCGCTCAACCTCACCAACATAAATTTGGCTTGGGCATCGACCTTGGTACTACACGATCGTTGGTTGCTGTGGTGCGTTCAGGTAAGGCACAAGTCTTAGAGGCAGGCGCAGCGACAGATACATTATTACCGTCTGTTGTCTATTATCCAGCTACTGGTACGCCATTGGTTGGCTATGACGCCCTAGCTCATTTAGCAGATGATCCAAAAAATACGATCGTCTCGGCTAAGCGTTTTATGGGTCGTAGTCAAGCTGATATCAAATTCTCTCATCCTTATGAGTTATCTGGTAATAAAGATGATATGCCCGCCTTTGTAACGGCTCAAGGTGAGGTGTCTCCTGTTGCAGTATCAGCGCGTATCTTAGCCGCTCTTGAGCAACGTGCAGCAAGTGCCTTACCTGCAGATAGCATCGAGGGTGCTGTGATTACAGTTCCCGCTTATTTTGATGAAGCACAGCGTCAAGCAACCAAAGATGCTGCACAAGCAGCGGGTATCAACGTACTTCGCTTGTTGAATGAACCAACGGCCGCTGCGGTCGCTTACGGGCTTGACCAATCATCAGAAGACAGTAAAAAAGAGAGCTATTACTTAATCTATGATTTGGGCGGTGGTACTTTTGACGTTTCTATCTTAAAGCTTACCGACGGTGTCTTTGAAGTGTTGGCAACTGGTGGTAATAGCGCACTAGGCGGCGATGATATCGATCGTCTTATTACCAATTGGATTATTAAACAATTAAATATCGATCCAAAAGACGTAAGCCTGCACGACAAATCAATACTAGCTCAACAAGCAAAAGCTTATAAACAAGCATTGACTGATGCTGAGCAAGTGGACATCAATGTGGTTGTCAATGGTCAGTCTTATCAAGGCGTATTAAGCCGTACAGACGTGCTAACTATCGTAGAGCCTGTTAGCCGCCGTACCCTAAGCGTGTGCGAACAAGTCCTACGCGATGCCAAGCTGTCTACTACAGATCTAGATGAAGTTATTTTAGTGGGCGGCTCGACTCGTATGCCTGCCGTACAGCAAGTCGTGACTGAGTTTTTTGCTAAGCAGCCACTTTGTCGTCTGAATCCAGATGAGGTTGTTGCCTTGGGCGCTGCCCAAACTGCTCATCAATTGGTGAATGGTGATAGTGACAACAATTTATTATTATTGGATGTGACGCCATTATCATTAGGTCTTGAGACCATGGGCGGTTTGGTTGAAGTACTCATCCCACGCAACACGCCTATCCCTGTGAAGAAACGTCAAGTGTTTACCACGTATCAAGACGGTCAAACAGGCATGGTGATACACGTGGTGCAAGGTGAGCGTGAAACGGTAGAAAACTGTCGCTCACTTGGACGTTTTGAGCTGTATGGCATCCCGCCAATGAAAGCTGGGTTTGCTCGTATCGAAGTTACCTTTAGTATCGATGCCAACGGTCAGCTTACTGTCAGTGCACAAGAAACTACGACCAAAACAGAAAGCAAAATTGAGATTGTGCCTTCTTATGGTCTATCAGATGAGCAAAAAGAACAGTTGCTCATTGCAGGGTTCAAACACGCTGAAGAAGACAAAAACGCGCGTTCTTTAATTGAGACCAAAGTAGAAGCGGAACGTGAAGTACTTGCCCTAGAGTCGGCACTTAACGAATTTGCGGCGTTGCTTTCTACTGAAGAACAACAGTCACTAGCAGAGCATATACAAGCGCTACGTAACTCTCTTAGCACTGATGACTTAGCGCTTATTGAAGCACAACAAGCACAGCTCAAGCCACATAGTGATGCCTTTGCTGCACGTATTATGAATCAAAGCGTCAAGACCAGTATGGCAGGTACTAGTGCCAAAGACTGGTAATAAATACATCGACATATATAGCTTAGCTAACACGTTAAGCTAATTTCTAATATTTTTTAAATTGATTAGCATCGGACAGATAATTTATGCCAAAAGTTACCGTACTACCCCATCACGAAATCTGCCCTGAAGGCGCAGAAGTTGAGTTGCAAGCTGGTGAAAACTTATGCAAAGCACTACTAGAAAAAGGCATTAAAATCGAGCATGCCTGTGAGATGTCGAAAGCTTGTACTACATGCCATGTTGTAGTACGTAAGGGTTTCAACAGTTTGGATGAGATGGATGATATCGAAGCTGATCTACTTGATCGTGCTTGGGGACTAGAGCCTGATTCACGTTTATCTTGTCAGGTCATGCTTGATGACGAGGATTTGACCATCGAAGTTCCTAAATATACCCTTAATCATGCTAAAGAAAATCATTAAACACTGATGATTCTTTCTAGTTAAGATAAAAAAGGCCAGCTATGTGATAGCTGGCCTTTCTCTATATATGATTTTAAGACGATAGACTTGAAACGCTTACTTGCGATTGGCATTCTCACGCTTACTTTCTGCAGCTATACTCTTTACTACTTTTTCTTCCTCTTGCTCGATGCGTTCCAGCGCAAAATTTAAACGAGCTCTAATATCTTGATAATCATTGTCTTTCATATCTTTGAAATTCAAATGCAAATTAAAACCAGGCAATGTGTGGTCGACCCATTTAGATAAATGACCTGTACTGGCACTAGGGTCAAGTACTTGCCATGCATCGACCTTTTCATCAATTCCCTTCAAGCAAAATGCGGCAACGTGCTCACACTCATAGTTATGGCATATATAATCGTAAGTGCTTTCACTGACCAATATCTGATCTTTGCCCGCACAAGACTCAAGCCTAGAGGCTAGGTTGGCTTCTTTGCCAATGATGGTATAGCTTAATCGACTATTACTACCAAAATTACCAACGTGACAGTAGCCAGTTGTGATACCAACACGTATATATAAGCCTTCAAATCCCATTAGCCGCCATTTTTGGCGTAAAGTACGCATTTCCCGGCGCATATCGATTGCCATCGCCACACAATCTAGTGCATCTTGACGCGAGCCGCGGCTATTCGGTTCACCAAAGAAACATACCATGCCATCACCAATGAACTTATCAAGTACTGCACCGTGTTTGTCAGCAATCGATGTCATGCAATGCATATAAGTATTGAGAATATCTGCTAAATTATCAGAACTTAGACTATCAGACAACTCGGTAAAACCGACAATATCCGAAAACATGATAGTTATTTTTGCGCGTTTATTAGAAACCCTAACAGGGCTATCCGATTTGACAATAGGCTCCCAAATTTGTGGTGGTACAAAACGGGTAAGCTTATTGATCACTGATACCATTGTGTTCAGGCGTCCACTAGCCTGATGGGTACGTACTTTAAAAGTAATATGTTGCTGATAGATACGCCAGAACTGGTATAAAATAACGCCTAGACTTGCCACCATTACTATCAATGGTAATAAGCCTTCATCAAAGTCCATACTGTCTGCATTTAAGACTGTGCTAACGTAGAAAAACACAATGATAGTCACAACAGATACAGATAACAGTCTGAGGTGATTCTCAGGTCGGCTAAGAATGATACGTACACCAATCAAAGCAGCCAAACTGATTGATATGACCGTACAGCATTGTAGCGAGCCAATGACAACCGATAATAGAATAATAACGATATTAGACGTCCAAAAGCTGGTCTGGCGTCGGTAGTTATATATCAGGATCATAAGGCTTGGCAATGTAATAATAACCAATAGTGCCATTGAGATAGAGCGGAAGTCGTAGTATATAGCACGCAAAACAACCGTCAGTATCAACACGAACACTTCTGGATAGTCAAAACGACATGTCCCGGTGTCCTTTAACGGTGTCATTGGTTTGAATGTCTCTGAGAAGGTCATATGAGATTCACTTAAATAAGGTGAGCTACCTGAGAGACAAAGGCATACTACACTAACATATGTACGTTATTTGTCCTTATGACGATTTATCATAAGATATATCTAATAATATATTATACTTTTGAAATAAGTTTAAACAAGGTTACTGATGACTATAAGGCGACCTTTTGTCTAGTTTATTCACTGTTTTACAGTTTTTATCCAAATTTAAATAAAAAGAGAGGCCAGATACATTTAAGTATCTGGCCTCTCTTTTTACATATAAAATTAAGGTTCAATCTATTCTTATTGAAGGCAAAATAGAATAATAATTACATTTGCCAATCAAACGGCATTTGGTGATGACCACGTAATGCCATCATCAATGTTTGCTGCATTTGCGCCAATACTTCTTTAGTATATGGGACAGCTGGCACACCCCATACTGGATTTGGCCATTGCATATCATTTTGATAACGGACAATGTGATGAAAGTGAAGTTGTGGCACTTGATTACCAAGAGCGGCCACATTCATTTTATCAGCTTGAAAGGTTTTAGCTAACTGACTCGACAACCAGCTGGACTCTCGTAAAAACTGTGTTTGATCTGCCTCAGACAGCTCATATAACTCTTTGATACCGGAGACACGTGGCACTAATATCAGCCAAGGAAATTGGCAGTCATTGATTAAACGACAAGTGGATAATGGAAAATCCCCCACTAAAAAACTATCAGCAGCAAGTTTATGATGAAGTTGGAACATAATGACGGTTCTCTTGTTGTTTAATGCAAATAAAATACAGAGGGTTAAAAAGTTAGTTGGGCTATTTTATCAGTTATCGGGTTGATAAAATAGCACCATAATTTATTGGTTTAATATGACTACTGAGCCTACTGATATCTAGCCATGTACTAAGCAGGCTCTGTCACCATGTGCTCGCTAAAATAGCGCAGCAGCTCTTGTATGACCGTTACGCGCTGTTGCGGTGTGGCCAGTTTATCGCTATTTTGGTAACGGATACCAGATGCGCCATTCATACGATAATGCTGACCATTTGATTGGATCAATTTAATAATCGCTAACGCATCAACTGGAGTATCTGGCGCAAATTCCAGCGTCATACTACTACTGTTGGCATCAATTTTGTTAATCTTAAGCGGCTCTGCTTGTAAGCGTAATCCATGAATAGCGAATAGCTGCTTGGTTTGATCTGGCAGTGCTCCAAAGCGGTCTATCATCTCCGTACGAATATCTGTCAATGCTTCTTTATCATCGGTATTACTAATACGCTTATAGAACAATAAGCGCTGATGCACGTCATGTAGATACTCTTCTGGAATAAGAGCAGAACTATGTAAGTTTATTTCACTGGTTAGCGACAATGGTGTATTTAAATCAGGCTCCTTGCCAGCTTTAATGGCTTTAGTCGCACGCTCAAGCATATCCATGTATAAGCTAAAACCAATCGCCTGCATATTGCCACTTTGCTGCTTACCCAATATCTCACCTGCGCCGCGAATCTCTAAATCCTCACTTGCCAGCATAAAACCTGCACCCAAAGTATTGGCGCGTTCAATCGCATGTAAACGGCGCTTGGCATCACCTTTGAGTCCTTTTAGAGATGGCACTAGTAAGTAACAATACGCTTGATGATGACTACGTCCTACTCGGCCACGCAGCTGATGTAATTGCGCAAGACCAAACTTATCTGCACGCTCAATGATAATCGTATTAGCATTGGGCACATCAATACCCGTCTCAATAATGGTAGAGCAAACCAACACATTGAACTTTTTATGATAAAACTGCTGCATAATCTGCTCAAGTTGGCGCTCTTGCATTTGTCCATGGGCAACCCCTACCCGCGCTTCTGGCACGAGGTCACGAATAGTCTCTGCCATACGCTCAATACTAGCCACATCATTATGCAAGAGATAGACTTGCCCGCCGCGCAACAGCTCGCGCAAGATGGCTTCTTTCATCAAGGCATCTGTCTTTTGCATGACAAAAGTTTTAATCGCAAGTCGACGTGCTGGCGGTGTGGCAATAATAGACATGTCACGCATGCCTGAGAGTGCCATATTAAGCGTTCTAGGAATGGGAGTCGCGGTCATAGACATACTGTCTACATCTGTCTGAATAGCCTTGATACGCTCTTTATGACGCACTCCAAAGCGATGCTCTTCATCAACAATCATCAGGCCAAGGTTGGCAAATTTCACATCTGGTTGTAGCAGTTTATGAGTACCAATGACAATATCCACTTTACCAGCGGCCAAATCAGCCAATACCATTTCTTGATGTTTTTTGCCGCCAAAGCGCGATAAGCTCTCGATACGGACTGGCCAATCGGCAAAACGATCACGGAAATTGTCTTCATGCTGACCAGCAAGCAACGTAGTAGGCACCAGTACGGCAACCTGATAGCCAGCACTAACGGCAATAAAGGCGGCTCGCATCGCGACTTCTGTTTTGCCAAAACCAACGTCACCACAAATAAGACGATCCATCGGCTGGTTTTGTCTCATGTCTTCCATTACCGCATGAATAGCATTGGCTTGGTCGGCGGTTTCTTCAAAGGCAAACTGACTGGCAAATAGCTCATACTGCGATGGGTCTATTTTGAAATGAATGCCAACTTTAGCCTCACGTCTTGCCTGCATATTGAGTAATTCAGCAGCGACGTCATGAATTTGCTCCAATGCTTTTTGCTTGGCTCGGTCCCATTTACCACTACCAATCTTATGGAGTGGTGCTAAGGCAGGATCGCCGCCACTATAGCGACTAATCATTTGCAGATTGGCCACTGGCACGTAGATACTAGCGTCATCAGAATACTTTAAGTGGATAAACTCTTGCTCACCATCGCCCACATCTAAGGTAATCAAGCCATTATAACGACCGATACCATGCTCGATATGTACCACTGGACTGCCATCTGTTATCTCAGTGACGCTCTTGACTAAGAACTCTTCTGATACCCCGCTTTGGCGACGACGGCGTGTCTGTAAAACTTGACGACCAAACAGCTGCGTCTCACTAATCAACACCAAGCGTTCAGGCACATAGACACCGCGCTCAATCGGTGCCACAGTCAGACCGACATGCGGTAGGTGATTGTTCTTGGTAACACTAGTTTTATCTGCAGCTAAAAATGCCTCAAAGCTATCATATGCTTTGATATCAATCTTGCCTTTGAACAGTTCAATGAGAATCTCGCGACGGCCTGCGGTTTCTGCAACGATTAGTACGGGTGTTGAAGTCTTTGATTGCATATCTAAGAAGTCGAGCAATTCGGATAATGGTTCAGACTTTTGATGATTAACTGCTAACTGTGGCGGCTCTTGAGCACTTAATGTCACTAGTCCTTGTTGTTTAGTCACACTCGATGGCAATGGCATTTGTGAGGCATCTATACTTTCTGGCACTACCACATCATTCATCGTAGCCAGTTCATCACGAGCACTTAATATTACTCTTGGGTACTGGTTTAGCTGTTCGTTAAGCGCGTTAGATAATAGATACAGCATTGCTGGCTCTACGATAGGCTTATCAATATCATGGCGACGCTCTTCGTAACGGCGCTGAATTTGCGACCGATAATCGGCTTGTTTTTCATTGATTAATTCATCGGTGATAAACAATGCATCGCTTGGTAAATAGGAAAATAGGCTACTCTCTGCCTCCCAGTCTTTTAAGTTAAAAAATAGCGGCTGATAATACTCTAATCCGCTACTTGCAATCCCTGCCATCACGTCTTTGTGCAGCTCAGACTTGCGGCTACTGGTATTAGGGAACATGGCAGCAAAGTTCGTGCGGAACGTCTCACGCCCTTCATCGAGCGGAAACTCTTTTGCAGGCAAGATTTGAAATTGGTCGATAGGTTTAGAGATATCTGGCATCTTATGCAGTAGTGACAATGACTCTTTTGCCATACTGGTATCGTTGCCCGTTAACATCGCTTTAAGATCGTCAGGGGTCAATGTACGCTGCGTTTGAGGATGAAAAAAGCGAATCGTTTCGATTTCATCATCGAACAAGTCTAAACGTAGCGGAAAAGGCTGACCCATGGCAAAAATATCAATAATACTGCCACGTACTGCAAACTCACCTGGTTCAAAGACATTTTCAACCGCGCGATAACCTGCTTTTGCCAATAGCCCTCGCTGGGTATTGATATCAAAACGATCGCCGACACTCAAATCAAAATGCTGTCCAATCAACCAGCTTGGCGGTGCGACGCGATGCATGAGCGCTTGTATTGAAATAAGTAGCACGCCCGTTTTTGGCATATCCGTCAACAGATTAATGCGTTCGCTAACGATGTCTTGATGTGGAGATAGCTCATCATAGGTTAGCGTTTCCCAGTCAGGGAATACGTAAGCATCGACTCCGCAAAATGCCAGCTCAGTCTCTATTTGATTGAGTTGGTTCTGGTCACGTGCCACCACAACTTTTAGGCGCTCGGCAACATTCCACATAGGTGTTTGCACCAAGCTTGCCAACCATAAACTGCTGACCGCACCATGGACAGGCGCTAGCCAACGCCGCTCGGCATTTTGGATAGGAAACAACTGCTGGTTAATAGGGTCAAACGCGTCAGTCAGAGCAGTAATAGGCATAAAGAATAGGATCAAAGTTAAGGAGTCAGAAAGCTATTATACGAATATTTGAGCAATTACCAAAACTTATGCCGTAACGGTTTGTCACTTAAGAGTTTACTCATTAATGATTGAGTGTTAACAACGATTATTGCGCTTTAACTGTCATTACATAACAAAAAACCCCAACTTATCAGCTGAGGTTTTTGTTTTTACTAATCAAGCCAAGCCTAAAACTTCAGCTGATAAGTGGTTTATCATTAACGATAATGCCATTATTATCAGCATAAACAAACATACCCGAGTTCAACGTTAAGTCACCGAAGCTGATTTCGATATCCGTTTGACCTTCATCACGGCGAGTTGATTTGCGCGGGATACAACCAAGCGCCATCACGCCAAGATCCATCTCTGCCATGTCATCAACATCGCGGACACAACCATATACAATAACCCCAGCCCAGCCATTATCGATAGCTGATTGTGCAATCATATCGCCTAGTAGTGCACAGCGCATAGATCCACCGCCATCAACGACCAACACTTTGCCATTGCCTTCTTTGTCTTTACCATCGCTATTCAATAGAGATTTAACACGGCTATTGTCTTCAAAACACTTAACCGTCACTATTTCACCGCAGAATTTGTCTTTCGCACCAAACTGACGGAATGACTTACTTTCGATATTTGGCAAGCATACTTGCGACTCAGGATTGGCATCCAATAGATCACAAGTGACAAAATTCCCTCTATCCATTTGTATCGATTCTGACATTGCTCCTGCTCCTTGTTTTAGTGATTCAACTGACTGGTTTTTCAATACTTATCGATGCTTTGATAATAGTTATTGTATTTTTTACTCTTGTATTCTTGTTCTAATGCAATTAACAATCAATATCTGTAGCTTTCCAGTTTTGAGACTGAATCTGTCACTAGAAAAACTGTCCTTTTATTTTTTGACACGGGTCATCGCTAGCATCTGCTTATTTTCGATAATATCGATATGCTTGATTTGAGGTTCAGTACGATATTTACTACGATGATAGATATCATGAGCACTCATGGCCATGGCACTAGCAACGCGTTTAGCAGAGATAGGATGTAACGATAGTGACTCTGACACGAGCGGCGAGATGAGTTTAAAGGCTTTTTGACCAATGCTTTCAAGCGGACGACCTTTATGCTTACCAAGCAATAATGACGGACGGAAGACGACCAACTGGCCAAAATCTAATGCCATAACAGCCTGCTCTGTTTCAGCCTTGACTCGATTGTATAAAAAACGACTATCAATATCCGCATTCATTGAGGAGAGTAAAAAGAAATTCTCTACCCCTTTGTCACGACATAACTTGGCAAAGTTTACGTTGTAGTCTCGATCTACCTTGCGAAAAGCCTCATCACTACCAGCCTGCTTTTTTGTCGTACCCAAACAACTAAAAGCATCCGTGGTGCGATCGGCACCAACACTTGCAAACACTTCAGAGAGATTATCGAAATCATTGATTTGATAAAAACGCATGCTGGCATTAATGTAGCGTGGCGGGCGACGAGCAATCACAATCAATGTGTCATAAAGCTCACTCAGTTGCTTTACCAAATGCTGCCCTACTAACCCCGTTGCGCCAATCACAATTGCTTTTCGCTGCATACCCTATCCACTTATATAACATTAGATGAACTATATTGATGAGAAAATACCTATATCAAGGTCTATCGTTAGAATATCATACCTAAATTCCTCAATAACTGATGCTATTATATAGGATATATTGTAAGAGATTTTATCAACCCTCTATGTCTGTCAGCGCTTACTAAGGATTTAGTTACTAGAATGACCCAGATTCAATGATATTACGTAACTTCTTTGAGCATTAATCATCAAATATATTGTCCTTAGTTCAATAATTTGCTAAGATAATCGGCTTTACACGTCAACGCTGTTTAATTATTCCAAACAGCTCTGACGCTTACGATGCTCTATTTATATTAGATACTTTAATATCAGACATCGACATCATATTTGACGAGACGGCTGCTCGTCACCGATGATTGTTAAACCCATTATTGCAATCAACATTCATATTTTTATCTATCTTTATCAAGGAGATACGCGTGGCTAATACTGCACAAGCTCGTAAACGCGCCCGTCAAAACACCAAACGTCGTCAGAACTCTGCGTCACAACGCTCTATGGTTCGTACTTACTTAAAACGTGTTGATGCGGCTATCGCAGCTAAAGATTATGACGCGGCTACCGAAGCTTACAAAAAAGCGGTACCAGTTCTTGATCGTATGGCTGACAAAGGTATTATTCATAAGAATAAAGCTGCTCGTCGTAAGAGCCGCCTAAACAAAACAATCAAAGGCCTACAAGCTTAAGATTTGTATTGGTTAGACCGCATTTCGTTTTTATAGCGTAATGACTAAAACCTTGTCACTGGTTCTAATACCGTGGCAAGGTTTTTTTTATGCCTGTTCAAAACGTATTCAACGAATAGTTGCTCTATCAACTCATTCAATGTTTGAACAAAGCATCAATTCCACTGTACTTCTGGCGGCAATAGCAACTTGCTAGGATGATAGCCAGCTGCACGGTAACCGTCTAATAATGAACTAATCGGCCGAGTATATACCTGACCCCGCCAAATAAAATGCGCGCTCGCTTGATCAAATGGCTTATCATCGAACCATAAGAACACGCCTTCCATCATCTTTGGCCAATCATTCCAATCAATCTCTACCACATCGAACATGACGGCCAAGAACGCAGATAGCAACGTGTCATGACTCACAGCGAGCATCAGATGGCCATGCTGCGGCTGATTCTGATAAAAAAGCGACAGAATATCCAAACCGCCTTGATAGGTGTTTTTAGTCCCTTCGAGATTGCCTTGCAAAAAACGATTAATAAAGTTCAGGACGCCAATTTCTTTGAACACAGGATTGGCTATTTCAGGCTCAGTGACGAGACTGCCAGGCTCAACCAACAATGATTGATGCGTAATGTCACGCCGTAGTCCTGCCCCCTCTTGCATCAGCTGCGCGGTATCGATACAACGCCCAATCGGGCTAGAAATACTATCGACGTCGAGCGAATATGGTAGATGACCTGATAACCAACGACCCCAAGACTTTGCCAGTATACGGCCTTTAGGAGTCAACGGTAGCTGATAGCTAGCAAAGCCATTACCATCAGAACGCTCGCGTAAAGAGTGCCTAGTAAATAGTATCAGCCGCTTATTTTCAGGCAATAGGCTAACGGAGGAAATCATACTATCTGGTAGGTGCGAAGGTGCAGGCGCGCTTGGGGTGTGACTCGCAAGCTTGTCAGCAGATATTTTGGACAGGGTGTTATTTAGATATTTACTCATGATAGCAAGCCTAGCAGATTTCTTATCAGGAATGAACCACAGACAAATCTAGTTGCAATATATCTTATAAATACTATGTACTCTTTCAGAAAAACGCTTTATTCAAAAGAATCTATGTCTAGAATAAATCGAGATTTGCCAGATATTTACACACGGTCCTAGCCAATATCAATGACTTTGTCCCACGCGAACTCTAGTGCGGTACTACTGACCTCATTAGGATAGGCTCGTGGATTGACAATCACTCGCGTATTACCAATTTTATAATCAAATGCTTCATGAGTATGTCCGTGTACCCATAGCATCGGCGCCCAATCCTCGTGCATCCATCCTGACAGATCACTGACGAAAGCCGCATTACTCGGTAGATTGGCATATTTTTCAGACACCGATAACGCACTGACGCTGTGATGACTCATGACTACTGTTTTTTTACCTAGTTCATGAGATTCCATCAAAGCTTGCTGTAGCCACTGACGATGCTTGGCATGAATCTGCATAGATACTTCAGGTGAAAACAATTCGTTGCCTGCATAGATTTGCTTATAGTCACGCATAAAATGACGAGCAGCGGCCATGGTGTCTTCGTTAGCATGATACTGATAGTCTGTCCAAAGGGTACAACCTAAAAGGCGTATATCACCGATATCGATATGCTGGCATTGTAATACGCGAACCCCTTTTTTAGACGCAGTATCATAGTTATCCCAAGTTGCCAGTTTATGGTCAAAGTTCAAGACATCTTCATCAAAGTATTCATGATTACCAGCGATAGTAATCAGGGGAATTTCTAAGCGCGCCGCTTGTTCTTGCAACCACGGCATACCTTTGTCGCTATTAGCAGTATCCCCTGCTACCAGCACTATATCTGCATCAGTTTTGGGAATATGTCCAACGGGGTGCGATTGACGTGCATAACTATCAATATGTAAGTCACTCAATATCTGTAATTTCATATTATCCAACATCACTTAGTGGCGTTATTATTAAAAATCTAATTAGCGATAAACGCTCATAGCAGTACTACTGATCTTTAGCTACATGAGCGTTGTCAATATAGTTATTATATTTTAGAAAGGTTGTAAGAATAAATTTAAGTAGTGTAGCAGCTTTTCCTTGACCATCAAAAAGTAAAAAGACAGCCATTTAGGCTGTCTTTTTTTCTTAACATCTATTCAAACTTAAATACTTTGAAGTATTGTCTGTAGTTTAGCAGCAGGGTCTGAGGCTTGAGTGATCGAACGACCAATGACTAAATAATCGGAACCGTCTATTAGCGCCTGACTTGGTGTACAGATACGTTTTTGATCATCCGCATTGTCTTCAGCTAGGCGTATGCCAGGCGTTACCAGTTTAAAATCCTGACCACATAATGCTTTAAGTGCCTTTGCTTCTTGAGCCGAGCAAACTACCCCATCTAGACCAGCTTGCTTAGTCAGTTGTGCTAGTCGGCTTACTTGGGTATCTAAGCTATCAGTGATGCCTGTTTGCATCAACGCTTCACTATCCATAGAGGTTAATACAGTAACTGCAATAAGTAAGGTATCGAGATCTCTATCTAGCAAGCGCTGTTTTGCCAACGACATGGCCTCTAGACCTGCGCTAGCATGGACATTCACCATCCATACACCAAGTTCAGCGGCAGCCAATACTGCTTGAGCAGTGGTATTCGGAATATCATGAAATTTCAAGTCTAAGAACACTTCAAAATCACGTTGATGTAATGCCTTGATGATATCAGGACCACAACGCGTAAACAGCTCTTTACCGACTTTCAATCGACATTGGGATGGATCTAACTGGTCAGCTAACGCTAAAGAAGCCTTTACCGTCATATTGTCTAGAGCGACGACAACTGGAGAGTTAATTACTTTATTCATGGTTTTACCATATATTTTGAAGTTATCAAAGTATTGTATTTGAGGTCAGTACTGCGATCGTTGAACTGTCACTTAGCAGAGCACCTAAAAGATTACCTAAAGACTTAATCTCGTCTACGCTTAGATAGAGTAGAGCCTTCAGTTAGGCTAGTTGCATCGGTATTGTGCACGTTAGTAGCAGAAGCACCATAAACAGCTTCATCTACTGTTGGCGCGCTTGCTTGACGATCGATAACTGTATTGGCTTGAGTCAATTGCTCTTGCAGGTTTGCGTTTGCTTTTTGCAGACGTGAGATTTCCCACTTATTCTGTAGCACACGAAAGATAAGTAATGCCAGTAAAATACCAATAACAATACCTAGCATCAAACACAAAATAAGTAGCAACCCTAGATTCATCGTAGGTGCTTGTGAAAACAGTAGGTTGACTCCGACCTCAGTATTATTTGCCAATACCAAACCAAGTGAATAGGCAAAGCTCAAGAATAGCAATACAAATAGTAGAAAGCGCATGAGACAGTTACCTCTGTTTGGAATGATAAATTTTGACGGTTAGATAGCCAGTGCTGGTTTAATTAACCGTTTGCTACCGTATCGTTTACTGCTTCGCGTAAAGCCTTACCTGGCTTAAAATGTGGAATCGCTTTAGCCGGTACAGGTACGCTTTCACCTGTCTTAGGATTACGTCCCATACGGGCACGGCGATGATGTAGACAAAAACTACCGAATCCGCGAACTTCGACTCGGCCATCATTGGCTAAAGTATGGGTCATCAAGTTTAAGATTTCACGCACTGCGTCATCAACCACGGTGTCTGCCATGTTGTCACAGTTTGCACTCAAATTACTAATAAATTCGGATTTGTTAATCGCTTGCTGCATTATTACGCTTGCCTTGTTGATTGATGGATAAGCTGATGATAAGTCAACGCTCTATAGTACGTAATTGCGTTTGTATAATTAAACTATATATACTGAATCTTTGAAAATTAACATTCAGAATCACATTATGACTATAAAAAGCTTATAACTATCATCTCGTTACTCAATGGTGCAAATGATAGCGGATATTAGCGTAAATGGGAATAAGAGTTTGCCCATTTGGCTAAAAACCTCTCTTACTAACTGTATTAATAAAATCTAATCATAAAAAAAAGCGACCGAAGTCGCTTTTTTTATATTACTTTTATGTCAATAGTTTGCAGCTTACTGCATTTGCTCTTTGATCAAATCACCAATAGTTTTTGGCTGTGCATCAGAACCTGGAGCAGCAGTAGTGTTCGTGCTACCAAGATCTTTAATCGCTTGACGCTCTTCAGCTTCGTCTTTCGCTTTGATAGACAAGTTGATGTTGCGTGTTTTACGATCAACACTGATGATTTTCGCTTCAACGTCATCACCAACAGTCAGATGCTTAGTTGCATCTTCAACGCGGTCACGTTGGATTTCAGAAGCACGTAGATAAGCTTCAACTTCGTCAGCAAGTTCGATAGTAGCGCCTTTAGCATCTACTTCTTTTACTTTACCATTAACGATAGCACCGCGGTCGTTACCAACCAAGTACTCGTTGAATGGATCAGAGCTTAGCTGCTTAACGCCAAGGCTAATACGGTTAGCTTCTGCATCTACAGACAATACCATTGCTTCAACGGTGTCACCTTTGTTGTAGTTACGGATAGCATCTTCGCCAGTTTCGTTCCAAGAGATATCAGATAGATGAACAAGACCATCAATACCACCGTCTAGACCGATAAAGATACCGAAGTCAGTGATTGATTTGATAGTACCAGTGATTTTATCACCGCGCTCATGTTTCTTATCAAACTCATCCCATGGGTTAGCTAGAGTTTGTTTGATACCTAGGCTGATACGACGACGTTCTTCATCGATATCAAGAATCATTACTTCAACTTCATCGCCCACTTGAACAACTTTAGATGGGTGGATGTTTTTGTTGGTATGATCCATTTCTGATACGTGTACTAGACCTTCAATACCTTCAGAAATCTCAGCGAAACAACCATAGTCAGTCAAGTTAGTTACGCGAGCTTTTACAACACTACCTACTGGGTAAGTGCCGCCAACGTTATCCCAAGGATCAGTACCAAGTTGTTTTAAACCTAGGCTAACGCGGTTGCGTTCACGGTCAAACTTCAATACTTTAACTTTTAGGTCTTGGCCAACTTCAACAACTTCAGATGGGTGCTTGATACGGCGCCATGCCATGTCAGTGATGTGCAATAGACCATCGATACCACCTAGATCAACGAACGCGCCGTAATCAGTAAGGTTCTTAACGATACCTTCGATCTCGATGCCTTCTTCAAGCTTGTTCAATAGCTCTTCGCGCTCAGCTGAGTTTTCAGCTTCCATAACTGCACGACGGCTAACAACAACGTTGTTGCGTTTCTGGTCAAGTTTGATGACTTTGAATTCTAGCTCTTTGCCTTCAAGATGCGTTGTATCACGGATAGGACGTACATCTACCAATGAACCTGGTAAGAACGCGCGTACTGAACCGATATCTACAGTGAAACCGCCTTTAACTTTGCTTGAAATGATACCTTTAACGATTTCATCGTTATCAGCGATTTTTTCAAGGAAGTTCCAAGTTTCAACACGTTTAGCTTTCTCACGTGACAGCAAGGTTTGACCCATGCCGTTATCAACCGCTTCAACTACGACATCAACGCTATCGCCAACTTCAACTTCAAGTTCGCCTTCTTCGCTTAAAAACTCTTCACGAGCGACGATACCTTCAGATTTAAGACCAGTATCTACTGTGATCCAATCGCTATCGATGGCCACAACAGCACCTGTAATAACCGAGCCACGCTCGATATCTAGGCCCTGCTCTTCAATGCTCGCTTCAAATAGTTCAGCAAATGATTCCATTATGTCTACCTTTGTATAGCCGTATCCTGTCCAGCACAGTACGGATCAAATTTATGATTGTATAGAACGAAATACTGGTTTTATATCCCATACAATCATATAAAAAAACGTTTGTTGATAGCGAGCTCATTATAATTAAAACTGACTAACAACAACTGTCTTATATCGAATGCAATATCTTGAATAAACTAAGTTTTTCTTATGGCTTCAATAAAATTTAACTTAACCGTATTATTTTATACTAAAACAATGATTAATAGGAAACTTTTTAGTACTTAATATGTTGTTTTTACTAGCTATTAAATGACTAGCTAGTGAAAAAAACACCTTTATCTTGGCAATGCTTCTTAACCTGCTCATATACTGCATCAGCATTAAGCGCTGAGCTATCAAGTAATAATGCATCTGCCGCAGGCTTCGATGGCGCTGTACTGCGATTTTCATCACGATCATCACGCTCTTTTATCGTCGCTAAAATCGCCTCAAAATCTGCTGTTTGACCAGCATTCAATAACTGAATCACACGGCGCTCTGCACGTGCTTCAGCACTGGCCGTCAAAAACACCTTAACATCAGCATCTGGGAAAACAACCGTACCCATATCGCGACCATCAGCAACCAAACCTGAACGAGTGGCCATATCTTGTTGTAGCTTGAGCAATGCTTGACGAACTTGTGGAAAGACAGCTATCTGTGATGCATAGCCTCCGACCGTTTCATTGCGTACTTGCTCACCTACTGCTTGTCCATTAACAATGATATCTACACGTCCTGAGTCATTGTTTGGTACAAACGCTATCTCTAAGCTTTCAGTCAATGCTAATACAGCATTTTCATCAATTGGTTGGCTAGTATCTGCGCTGATTAAACCCGCTTCAAAGGCTTTTAGCCCAACAATTCTATAAAGCGCACCAGAGTCTAACAACTGATAGCCTAACACTTGTGCTAGACGCCATGTGACCGTACCTTTACCAGCGCCACTGGGACCATCGATACAAATAACAGGGTAGCGCACTGATGAGGTATGGCTATCCTCTGTATTGAGTAAAACATTATCAGGTGTAGAACTAGTCATAATACTTACTCAATAATATGCGTTACTTATATCGCTTATCGTATGTCATTAATAAAACAATATTTATTCGTATGTTAAGTCTTTAATAGCCCATTGAAATGGGTGCTATCAAATAGGGCAATATTATAGCAAAAAATCATCGTGACCACTAGCACCAAGACTGATATCTTGTTTATTAGTATTTTGAGTTTACATAGTGGCCTTATTCTTTTTCGCCGCTTGCCTACGCTCACGAAAAAATGTCTTAAGTATTTGACTACTATGCTCGCTGCATAATCCACTATAGGCTTGAATACTGTGATTATAGAAAGGTTGTAATGATAAGTCCATTTGACTACCAACCATCCCAGCACGCGGTTCACTCGCTGCGTACACCAGCTTGTTTACACGCGCATGAATTAATGCACCAATACACATTGTACACGGCTCCAGAGTGACATATAAAGTAGTCTGTAGCGGCAGTCGATAATTTTCTAAACGCGTACAAGCATCTCTCAATGCAACTATCTCTGCATGAGCAGTAGCATCATGACTACTAATTGGTTGATTAAACCCTTGGCCAATAATTTGCTGCTCATGTACCAATACCGCACCTACCGGCACCTCTCCTCGCTCAGCACCTTGTCTAGCAAGTTCGATTGCTTGTTGCATCCATTTAATATCTTCAGCTAACCAAAAAGTGCTGGCCTGCATATTTAAAGGTTGATACGGCATTAAGCTTATATTCTGTATATTTTGCATTTATTGTGGTAATTGCCAGTCAATTGGAGTTTGGCCATACTGCACCAAGTAATCATTTGTTTTAGAAAAAGGTTTAGTGCCAAAGAAGCCGCCACGGTTTGCCGCCAGTGGTGATGGATGTACCGCTGTCAGGATCAAATGCTTATCGGTATCGATATACTTGCCTTTCTTCTGGGCTTTACTACCCCACAAAATAAACACGGTATGCTTTGTCTGTTCATTGACTGCATCGATGACAGCGTCAGTAAACTGCTCCCAGCCTTTATTCTGATGACTGTTTGGCTCGCCTTCTCGCACAGTTAGTGAGCTATTAAGCAGTAGAACGCCTTGCTGCGCCCAGTATGTCAAATCGCCATGCGCTGAAGGGCGAATGCCAATGTCATCTGCCATTTCTTTAAGCAAATTATTCAATGATGGTGGCTTTGGAATGGCTTTAGGAACAGAAAATGATAACCCCATAGCCTGACCTGGACGATGATAAGGATCTTGGCCCAAGATTACCACTTTGACTTGTGACAAAGGCGTGAGGTTAAGCGCATTGAACATCAATGGTGCAGGCGGATAGATACTATCATCGGACTGGTAGGCTTCTTTTAAAAACGCGCGTAGATTGTCCATATTCTCAGACGTTAATTCATCTGCTAATGCCGTTTTCCAATCTTCTGGTAAACGGACATTGTCTAAAATCGCTTGCTTTTGTTCTGGAGTCTTGGTTTTCGGTTCATCAAACAGTTCCATAGTGTGTCCTTTTTATACTTGTTATCTTGTTATAAATTCAATAGGTTCGTTAAAGCTGATTTACTGTAAATAATCATACTAACAAAAAACGGTGTGTGCTTTGTTGATGAATTATAGCAATAAAAAAACGGCTACCGCAGTAATACGGTAGCCGTTTTTATGATGTCAATATCAAAAAACTTAGCTGGCTAGAGACTCAGAATCAGGATGCGGTTCATGAGTTTCAACGACTGTTAGAATAATACGACTATCAGCTGAGCCTTTGTCTGATACCTTATCAAGCTTCATCGTATCACTCTCTTGAGAATCATCGACTTTAGGCTCTAAGGTCAGGTGTACGACACCGCCATTGACCAAATCCCCAAACAAAATCATACTTGCCAATGGTTTTTTGATTTCATCTTGAATCAGACGCTGCATCGGACGTGCACCCATTAGACGGTCATAGCCTTTATCCGCCAAGTAGTCACGTACATCATCATCAATCTCTAATGTCACTTGCTTATCATCAAGCTGCACTTGCAATTCAACCAAGAACTTATCGACAACTGATACAACAACTGACGTATCTAGAGGATTGAACTGAATAATGGCGTCTAGGCGATTACGGAACTCTGGCGTAAAGACACGTTTCAGCGACTCTGTGTTATCACGGCTATGGTCTTGTTGAGTAAAGCCCATTGACGAGCGACTGATACTATCAGCACCAACGTTTGTTGTCATAATAACGATGACTTGCTTAAAAATGGCCACACGACCATTATTATCGGTCAACGTCCCATGATCCATGACTTGTAGTAACAAGTTAAAGACATCCGGATGCGCCTTTTCAATCTCATCAAGCAACAACACACAATGTGGATGCTGATTGATTTTTTCAGTAAGTAAGCCACCTTGATCATAGCCAACATAACCTGGAGGTGCACCAATCAAGCGTGATGCCGTATGCGCTTCCATATACTCTGACATATCAAAGCGTACCAATTCTACACCTAACAGGTTCGCTAGCTGACGCGATACTTCTGTTTTACCCACACCAGTTGGACCTGCAAACATAAACGAACCAATTGGCTTATCAGGTGCTTTTAGTCCTGCACGTGATAGCTTGATAGCATCAGCCAACGTAGCAATCGCCTCATCTTGACCAAACACCAAGTGCTTAAGATCTCGATCTAAATGCTCAAGGATGCTCTTGTCATCACTCGATACAGATTTGGGTGGAATACGTGCCAATTTGGCAATAATAGCTTCGATATCAGCAACATCGATTTTCATCGGTGGCTTTTGACCTTTTGATAATTTCACACCATCTGCTGACTTAGCACTATCGCTTGCTTTCGCAGTCGCTGCTTCATCCTGCATTTCATTATCTGTATCACTATCGATACCTTCGATATCAGCATCAATCTGCGCATCAAAATCTTGCTCTAAATCAGCAATGAAACTTTCTTCCGCTTCGATATCATCGACATCAGGCACCACACCTAAGCGCTTATACGCACCTGCTTCGTCAATTACGTCAATAGCTTTGTCAGGTAAAAAACGCTCATGAATATGTTTGGCTGATAACTGTACCGCTGTGACCAACGCTTCATCCGTATACTCAACATTATGGAATTCTTCATAACGAGGTTTTAGGCCACGCAGGATATCGATGGTGTCATCCACACTGGGTTCTTTGACATCGATTTTTTGGAAACGACGCGACAATGCATGATCTTTTTCAAATACTTGGCGATATTCAGTAAAGGTTGTTGAACCTATACAACGTAGCTCACCGTTAGCAAGCGCTGGCTTGATAAGGTTCGATACATCCATATTGCTACTCATAGATGAACCAGCACCAATAATCATATGAATTTCATCAATAAAAAGAATAGCATTTGGTTTTTTCTTTAGTGCATCAAGCAACGACTTCATGCGTTTTTCAAAGTCACCGCGATACTTAGTTCCCGCAATTAGTGAGCCAATATCAAGGCTATAAATCACGCAACCGTTAAGTGGCTTCGGCGCTTTGTCGTTAATAATTAACCATGCTAAACCTTCAGCGATAGAGGTTTTACCTACACCAGGCTCACCTACTAGCAATGGGTTATTTTTACGACGACGGCATAGTACTTGGGCAGCACGTTCAATTTCAGAAGCACGCCCAATCAAAGGATCCGTTTTACCTTCAGCAGCTCGCTGGTTTAGATTGGTTGCAAATTCAACTAAGGGATCTTTACTGGTCTTTTCAGAGGCACTACGACGCTCAGTGCCTGCAGAACCACGTGATTCAGACGGCTCTTCTTTATCTTGACCATGTGACAAATACTGGGTTAGCTCAAGGCGACTGATGCCTTGTTTTTTAAGCAGGTAGACAGCATAGGTATCATGCTCTGAAAACATAGAGACCAAAATATCAGAGCCTTCTACCAAACGACCACCACCGATCGATTGCACGTGAAAAATAGCACGCTGCAAGATACGATCAAAGCTTTGAGTCGGCTGCGGTGACTGTTCTGTATCAGCATCGATAGTTGGCGTGTGTTTATTAATATAAACCTCAAGCTCAGTACGCAACGCCGAGACATTAGCATTACAAGCAGTCAACGTATTGGCAGCATGAGTGTTTTCTAATAAGGCCAAAAGCAAGTGTTCAACAGTGAGATACTCATGCGATTTTTGGCGCGCAAGCGTCATTGCTAAACGTAGAGAAACTTCAAGATGACGACTTAACATAACAACTTCCTACGGTTATATCTATCTTTATAATTGATAGTTTTATGAATGAGTTAGTAAGTAAATCAGGGCGGTAGATGAATTGTTCAAGGGCTATATTCGTATTATTAGAAGTCATGAATAAATGAGGTGAGCGGTAGACTATTGATTAAATACTATAATCTCGCTATCAGCCAACAGTAATCATAACTATCCATGGCCGCTTTTCTTTATATCAACACGATACTTCAACGGAGTCAATCTATTAACACAGACTAAAATGTATCAAAGCGTGCTACAAGCTAGTAGCGACAACTCTAATAACGAATATTAAATGTTGAAAAACTGATTAGATAGAAAGAGAGATTGATATTTTAGAAGCTAGAAATGACAGAGTTTTAGCAAGTTTAACTGAGATACTTAGTCTAAGACTATTGAGTAGGCTGTTTAATAGATAGGGTTATTCGCTATAGAAATCAAGACTCTATGGATAATAAATCTATTTTAAAAGATTCTACTTGTATATAAGGGGAATGACTGAAAAGTCGAAAAAGCTCACTATAAAGGTGAGCTTTGATATGGATTGCTTAGAAATAAAGAACAGTAGGTACAGCTATAATAGAGCCATATATCAGTATAAGAAATTAATAAATTGCTCTACTCGCCTTGATGCGGCTCGATTTGGGTTAATAAGGGATAGCCTTCACGATGTGCCAAACTATTTACTTTTTTGGCCTTAGTCTCGGCGATATCTTTAGGATAAATGCCAGCAATGCCTTTGCTGCTATTATGAATAGTCAGCATAATCTCGACTGCAGAATCCATACTATGACGAAATTCTGACTGCAATATATATACAACAAACTCCATCGGCGTGTAGTTGTCATTATACATAACAACCGCATACATAGGCGGTTTGGCTACTTCAGGCTCTGCGACCAATACATCTGCTTGCGGTGACGTTTCACCATCGGTATCACCGTCTTGTGCACGATGAGCAGGCATATTGGGAAAGTGCCAATCAGCAACCGTTGGCGTGGCTTGTGATATCATTTTTTTCATCATAATCAAAATATAATTATAAGGTAAGTTTAAGATAGAAGAGGTTGTTAAGGCAGGCGATAAGGCATGGTATAAAGCACAACTACTAACTAGGGCTATTGTGCTTTGATTTCAACCACAGCATCGTCACTGAGTATTTCATTAAGACATGAGGTAATCAAGGTACGATAGGACTTTCATCAACTTCTGGTAAATCTAGGAGCGATGGTAGCATGTTATCCACACTATCACCGAGCTTCCAGTCATACAATTGCTCTACTTTCTGACCACCAGCTTGCAAAGTCAGTTTGGCTTGCAATGGTCTAAAGCCTGATGGCATTACAAAGCGACCACGTATCCGAACGATACCTTCGATCATATGGTATGCAGGGTCAAGAGGTACTTCTACAAGATCGTCATTGTTAAGTAGCGTCAATACAGGCCTCAAGCGTTTGGCTTGACCATCGCTACCGAGCATCCCAATATCAAAACCATACTCAAAAGCATTTTCAGGTAGTGGCGAAATTTTGGCACCTAATACCTGTAAAGGCATACCACCTTTCTCACGGATGACATCTGAATATAGCTCGTTGAGCTGTGATACTTGCTTATTTTCTACTGTTAATTCTTGCTGGCTTTCACGCAGTTCTTTTAAATTAGCCAAACTGATGGCCAGTTCTTGTTTGGCAGTTGCCGCTTGGTTAGTGGCTATCTTATTGCTAAGGCGCAAGTCTTCTAATGCTTGTGTCGCTTCAGTGCTATCGATGATTGCTTGCTTGGCTTCTGTTTCCATCGAATGAAGGCCACGTTGGTAACCAAGCTTATGACCGAATACCAGCCCAACCACCGCTGTCACTAATACAGCCACTACAAACAGTGCCAATACCAATGTAGAAGCGCCGCGTTGTGAGCTAGCAATACCACTTATAGGGACATTATTATTTCTAAAGGAATGCTGTTTGCGCTCCAAGCTATCTATAACCAAGTCTTTGCACGATAGACGTGCTGGCTGTGAGCAAAAGCGTAGTACGAGCTGAGAACGCATTTAGACAGTATCTCTTAAGGGTAAGGGCAAGTCATTATAGCCGAATTTATAATCAATACCTAGCACCGCAAATGTGAATGATTGGAATATGAAGTCGTTGATATTAAGGAACAATCGGTGCAAAGTTTAGCCCCATTGACTCGTCAAAACCAAACATCACGTTCATGTTTTGAACAGCCTGCCCAGCAGCACCTTTGACTAAGTTATCTTGAACAACGATAACTGTTAGCTCAGCGCGCTCATTGTCCTGATGTACGGCAATACGTAAACGGTTACTAGCGCGAACACTGCGCGTATCGGGATAAAGCCCCTTTGGCATGACATCAACAAACAACTCTGACGCATAGCTATTGTCAAACGCTTGCTGCCAATCGATAGCCGCACCAGCATCGGTCAGTTCCATATGAATAGAGCTGAGCATGCCACGAATCATCGGTACTAAATGCGGCAAAAAGCGAATACGGTGCGTAAATTGACTGTCTAATAACTGTGCGACACCCTGCTCAATCTCTGGTAAATGACGATGACCTTCGACGCTATAAGCCTTAAAACTATCTGTTGTCTCAGCATAATTGAGTGCAAGTGATGCTTGACGACCTGCGCCAGATACACCAGATTTTGCGTCAATTACAATACGAGACTCGATCAAACGCTCTGCTTGCTTATTCTGAGCTTCGATAATTGGTTTTAGACCCAAAATCGCAGTGGTTGGATAACAGCCTGGGTTGCCTACTAGTAACGCATTCGCAAGCTTGTCACGATTGATTTCTGGTAAGCCGTAGACTGCTGTTTTCAACAATTCAGGGCAAGCATGTGACTGCTTGTACCAATGCTCAAAGTCAGTCAGTGACTGCAAACGAAAATCAGCAGCCAAATCGATAACCTTGACGCCAGCTTGAGTAAGCGCTTCAGCTTGCTTCATTGCTACGCCATGTGGCGTCGCAAAAAACACAACATCACATTTTTGCAATGCAGCAAGCGTATTATCACCCAAGTCGCTAAAAACGATGTCAGACACACCGCGTAAGCTTGGGAAGATTTCATCAGCACGAGTGCCAGCTTCGCTACGAGAAGTTAATAAATCAATAGAAACCTCAGGATGAGCAGATAATAAGCGAATGAGCTCAATACCCGTATAGCCTGTGCCACCGACGATCGCTGCTGAAATCATAAAACACCCTTTTCTTGGTAAATACTAAATATGCACTGATAGATTCTATATTTGCTTATAACTCATTCAGTTCCATAAATTATACAGTTCCGCAAATGCGAACAAATACAGAATCACTCTCTAAATATTCTGACTCTTAAATTTTATAGTCGTGTACTGCATCCACAAACACTTTGGCATTGTCAGGGTTAACCCACTGGGTGATACCATGACCTAAGTTTGCTATGTAACCAGTCTTTTCACCGTCAGCGTAAGCACGGTCAAGCATGGCGTTCACTTCAGAACGGATAGTTGCAGGCGAGCCATATAACGTCGCTGGATCTAAGTTACCTTGGATAGCTTTGCTGCTTTGCAATTTTTTATGCTTCTTGGTCAACTGACGCTGACTTTCAGTCAACACTTGACGCGCACGATCAATCGGCATCGTCCAATCTAAACCTAACACGTCCGCTTCGCTGTCAGCCTGAATATCAAGCCATAACCCACCACCTTTAGTGAATAGCACTACAGGTACTTGTGGATGACGTTCTTTTAGTTCAGCGACAATACGCTTATTGTAAATGTGTGAAAATTCGATAAATTGACGATGGCCTAACGCCCCGCCCCAACTATCAAATATCTGTACAATTTGAGCACCAGCGACGATTTGGGCATCTAAATAGTCAATAACTGACGTCGCCAGCTTGTCTAGTAACTGATGTAAAAAATCAGGGTTACTATACAAAAAGCCTTTGGTATAACGATAATCCTTCGAGCTACCGCCTTCTATCATATAAGTAGCCAACGTCCACGGACTACCAGAAAAACCAAATAGTGGAACTTGTCCATTCAATGCTTTACGAATACTGGTTACAGCACGCATGACATAATCTAGAGAGTCGTTTGGCTCAAGCACTGGCAATCTATCAAGATCAGCCTGCTCACGGATAGGATGCTTAAATTTAGGACCTTCACCTGTTTCGAAATACAAGCCCAATCCCATCGCATCAGGGATAGTTAAAATATCACTAAACAAAATAGCGGCATCTAAGTCATAGCGGCGCAATGGCTGTAGAGTCACTTCAGTAGCGCGGGCTGTATCTTTGCACAGACTCATAAAGTCACCCGCTTCAGCACGAGTGGCTTTATATTCTGGCAAATAACGACCAGCTTGGCGCATCATCCATACCGGTGTGGTATCGATGGGCTCAAAACGTAATGCACGTAGCAATCTATCATTTTTTAAAGGTGCAAACTGTTGCTGAGCCGAGTTACTACCGTCTGAAGCACTCATGTACAAATCTCCAAAACCGCACAATATCCATATTTATAAATGGATATTGTGCTGGATAAAATAAGTTGAATAAAAAAGGTTATATGAAAGCGCTATACAGTCAATGCAAGGTTGTCGCGGTGTACCATGACGACACGTTCTTCGCTACTGCCAAAGATCTTATCGAACTGTTCGGTACGCTCACGAGCTACGCGGCGCGCATCATTCGATGAGAAGTTTACCTGCCCAACGGCTATGCGTTCGCCAGTATCTTGATGAATGATTTCTACCACATCACCTTCATCAAACCCGCCCCGCACTTCTACAACACCCACTGGCAATAAACTTCTATTGTGCTCAGTCAATGCTCTTGCAGCACCTGCATCAACGACCAAGCTACCTGACATACGTAGATGCGCAGCTAGCCACTGTTTACGCGCGATGATTTTATCTTCGTCATTAGTCGTCAGCAATGTACCTACCGCTTCGCCTGATACCACACGGGTAATAACGTCATCGATAGCACCGCTGACGATAACGGTAGGACAGCCACCCATAGCAGCAAGGCGTCCAGCACGGATTTTGGTCAACATACCACCGCGTCCAAGCTTACCGCCGTCTCCTGCAATATCAAATAAATAATCCGCCATTGCACGTTCTTGGCGAATCATCTTGGCATCAGGATTATCACGTGGGTTATCAGTGAAGACACCTTCTTGGTCGGTTAAGATGATGTACAAATCAGCATTAACCATTGCGGCTGCCATCGCACCCAAGGTATCGTTATCACCGAATTTAATCTCATCAATCGTGATGGTATCGTTTTCGTTGATAACAGGTAGTACGCGCCATTCTAATAACTGGGTCAGCGCCCCCGTCGTATTAAGGTAACGGCTACGATTAGACAAGTCATCATGAGTTAGCAGTAGCTGCGAGCTTTGAATACCATGCTGAATCAAAGCTGACCACCATGTTTCAATCAACCCCATTTGACCAATAGAAGCACAGGCTTGTAGTGCTGCTAGTTTTTTAGGGCGTTCCTCAAGGTTCATACGTACCACACCTTCAGCAACAGCACCTGATGATACTAGCAGTACCTCAACGCCTTTTTTGTGCAGCTTAGCAATCTGCTTTGCCCACTCATATATGGCAGTACGATCCAGCCCTCGACCGTTATTGGTTAATAGTGATGAACCAATTTTGACAATAACGCGCTGAATATCAAAGTTGCGAGTTTGCTTAACAAATCTTGCTTCTTCCATCGTGTTTGCTATGTCATCTGCCATATAAACTCCTTTTTTTCATATCAATTGATTGTAGGGATTAAATTCACAATTCAAGTATAACTGCTCAAGCATACTAGCTTAAGGAACGTACATTACCTCAACGCCATCGTCGTCATCATCCAAATCAGACGCATCCAAGCCTTCACGTGCTGCTTTACGAGCTGCACGATATGCTTCACGCTGTGCTTCAGTGTTAAGACGCACTTCGGCTTCTAAACGCTCAAAACGCTCTTTTTGTGCTTCAGCGAATATAGGATCTTCTATTTCACGCTCACGCTCAAGTTCAATATCATTCATTAAATGATATTTTACCGCATCAACACCTTCACCAGTCAGCGTTGCTGTACGGAAGACCATACCTGTCCAACCAAGCTCTGCGACAATATGTGTACAAAGCGCGTTCAAGTCTTCATCATTGACCTGATCGATTTTGTTTAATACCAAAATCTGCGGCAAGTTGGCCAATTCAGGCGAAAAACGCTCAAGCTCATTTAGGATAACGCGGGCGTTTTCGACCGGATCGCTACCATCGACAGGCTTGACATCAACTAAGTGTAGCAGACGACGCGTACGCGCAACATGCTTTAAGAAGCGAATACCAAGTCCTGCGCCTTCTGATGCACCTTCAATAAGACCAGGAATATCTGCCATTACAAATGAGCGATGACGACCAATATCGACCACACCCAAGTTTGGTACTAGGGTGGTAAACGGATAATCAGCCACTTTTGGTCTAGCAGCAGAGACTTGACGGATAAAGGTCGATTTACCAGCATTAGGCAAACCAATCAAACCAACATCAGCCACTACTTTTAGCTCAAACTTAAGAACTTTTAGCTCGCCTTCAAAACCTGACGTCGCTTTACGCGGCGCTTGGTTGGTCGAGCTTTTGAAATGGGTATTACCCAGACCACCATCGCCACCTTTGGCAATCAGTAGTGTCTGGCCGATCTCAATCAAATCGCCCAATACTTCGTCTGTCTCGGTATCAACTACCGTCGTACCAACTGGTACTGGTAAATAAAGATCATCAGACCCTTTACCTGAACAGTTTCTACTATGGCCGTTCTCAGCACGCATGGCGTCATGACGACGCGTATAACGATAGTCAACTAGGGTGTTGGTGTTGTCTTCTGCAATGACATACACATCTCCGCCCTTGCCGCCATCACCACCATCAGGTCCACCACGTGGGACATACTTTTCTCGGCGAAAACTGGCGATTCCGTTACCACCGTCACCTGCTTTTACCGTTACGACGGCTTCATCAATAAATCGCATCTTACGTTCCTTAATTCACAATCCAGTCTATAAACTGGTTACAACCAACGGTTGTATTTTGGGGTTTTGCTATGTTGTTGCGTCAAAATGAACACTGTATAAATACTAATTTTACTTAGTGCCCATTATGACAATAACACCCGATAATCAATCGGACTATCGGGTGTTTAAGTATGACAGTTAAAGTCCTACCAAGCTATTTAAAGTAGCATCTGCTACAGCGCCATTCTTATGACACTATAGCGCTACTATACTTGGTATGACGTTATTGCTCTACTGTATTTAGTAACCTATGCTGGAATCTGAGCGTAGCTGATTCCGGCCATTTGCGTCGCCAAACGCAATACCTGAGTACTATAACCAACTTCGTTGTCATACCAAACATATACGATAGCTTGGTTGTCAGTCAAAATAGTGGCTTGAGCATCGATAATACCAACATGAGTCGTACCAACGAAATCCGTTGATACCGCTTCTGTAGAATCTGTATAAGCAATCTGCGACTGCCAAGTGCTGCTGTTAGCCATTTTACGCAAGAACTCATTTAATGCATCAGCGCTTGCTGGAGCAGTTTTTAGATTCACGTTCAAGATAGCTAAGCTGACGTTTGGTGTTGGTACACGAATAGCGTTACCCGTTAGCTTACCATTTAATTCTGGCAATGCTTTACCAACAGCTTTTGCAGCGCCAGTACTAGTGATAACCATGTTCATCACAGCACTACGACCACGGCGGTCTGCTTTATGGTAGTTATCAACTAAGTTCTGATCATTGGTAAATGAGTGAATAGTCTCTACATGACCATTTACAATACCGTACTCATCGTTCAGTACATTCAACGTTGGCGTAATCGCATTGGTCGTACAGCTAGCAGCACTAACAATCGTATCGTCACCAACGGTGTCATTGTTCACGCCATAAACGACATTTTTGATATCGCCGCCAGCAGGTGCGGTTAGTAGTACTTTTTTCACGCCAGTAGACTGTAAGTGCTTACCAAGGCCTGCTTCGTCTTTCCAAATACCCGTGTTATCGATAACAAGAGCGTTATCGATACCATAAGCAGTATAGTCGATTTCGCTTGGGTCTTTGGCATAAATAACTTGTACAAAACGACCATTAACGATCATGCCGTTATTATCATCATCGATGCTGATGCCGCCTAAGAATCTACCATGGATTGAGTCACGCTCAAGCAATGAGATACGCTTAGCCAAGTCACCAGCAGCGGCTGGACGTACAACGATTGCTTTTAGTTGTAGACCTTTTGCGCTTGACGCTTGTGACAAGAGCAGACGAGTCAAGATACGACCAATACGGCCAAAACCATACAGTACAACGTCCGTCGCGCCATTTACAGCACCAGAGTTGTTGATAGACTGTAGAGCGGTTTGTAAGTCAGTATCATTAGCAATCAATTGACCAACATCGATACGAGTGGCTTGGATATCAGTGTTTTCTGAGATAACTTTTACCATCGCTAGAGTATCAGCGATATCGATAGCTTTGGCGCCATGGTCGCGTAGCGCTACTTTTTGATGTAAAGCAAGTATTTGACCAACTGAGGTAGAGTCTAGCGTTTCGCCAAACAAAGTCACTTGTACGTCTTGCTTGTTATAGAGCTTGTTTAGTAGCCCCATAAGCTCAATCGCTTGTTGCTCTTGATTGTTGTAGTTGTTCAAGTGGTCTTGATGTAATTGGCGTAAGGTATCAGCGTTGCTCACGAGAAACATCCTTATGGTCAGTAATATATGATCAATAAAATATGAAGAAGTGTAAAATAGATAGGTCGTGTATGCTCTAAATGGCGACTCTAATATGATAATCAACCACTATCAATATGGGTTATTGACGCTAGAGTATTTGAATCGCCTAGATTTTAGCCTAAAACGCCTCATTTTGCCAGTAGTAACCGATTAGCTAGCGTGCATAATAGGTTTCATTCTCGTATATAGCTCTTATATATACTTCTCATATACAGCTAATAATAAAAATAAAGGCAGCTATATATGCTGCCTTATTCGAGACGTAATGAAATAATAATTGCTATAGGGCTTAATTAACCACAGCAGTAAATTTAGTTATAACACCTATGGTGCTAGATTCACCGTTTGGTTACTCTGCGACGTCAATGTAAACTCTTTTAAGTCATAACCTTGCTGCTGAGCAATTTGACGATATTTGGTATACGTTTCCCGACTGATATTTGGCGAGCGTGCTAGTAGCCATAAGTATTTTTTATCAGGTGTCCCTACTAGCGCAGTTTTATACTCTGCATCACGTGCCAACACCCAATAATCAGCACGGCCGACTGGAATCCAGCGAATCCACTTCGGTAAAAACGTCACTTTTAGTTTGCTGCCGCTTTCATCGACTGGCTTAGCCAAACCTTCTGCCACAATGCCTGAACCATCCTCGCTCACACACTTATTAGTAACCGTGATTCCCGAGCCGTCATCTTTTTGTGCATAGTTGGCGGTGACATCACCAGCACACTTGCGCTGGAAATACATCGGCAAACGGCCAATCTCATACCAAGTACCTGCATAAGTGTTCAGATCTACGCTATCTACAGTAGTTGGTGTGCTTGCAGATTTATGAATAATATCACTTGGCTGAACCGATAGCATATCGGTTGTAGTCTTCTCACTCATCGCATCATCAGACATTCCATTGGTTACTACGTTGTTAGTTGCCGAGTTCATTGGCGGCGTGGCCGCATAGGCTGAGAACGCTGCTAACGGTATAATAATTGCTAAGGCAATGCCTGTATGTTTGATCAGTCCATTCATAAATATGCGCTCCGGTATTTCTTTGTAGGATGAATTATTTGTTGATGTATCACCGATTGGCTCAGCGTCGATGGCGTGTTCAGAACTACTGTTTAGATTATCTATTTGATCCTCTAACAGTCCTGATATTAATGGCTCATCTTCATTTAGCTTTTGTGGCTGCTTATTTTGCGCTGACTTATAGCCAGATGATTTGTAGCCACTAGCCACGTCATGATTGTCCTCATTGCTATTTTTTAGATCTTTGCTTATCTCATTGTTACTCATAGCTGACTCTTTTGCCCTAAGGCTTTTGTCGGCGCTTTTGTATCCAAAATAGCTGTCTTGCGAAGACGTGTCTTTTGCCAGATGGTGCGAATATTCGCCATTCGAGCTATCGTGATTATAGCTAGCATCGTTACTCGCTTGTTTTGTCTGTTGCGTGTCGTCGCCATATTCATTGTCATTGAGCGATTGCTTAGGCTGCTGAAGTTGAGAACCAGCTGCCTGTGAATCAGTCCATGCTGATTCAGGTAACTTATTGGTTTTCATAGGAGTACCATTCTTAAATAGTGATTGTTAAAAACGCTTTATGTACGGCATCTATTTGGTCTCGTTTTCTAAAAGCCATTTGCTTTGGTATAAATTATTCGTGCAAAACTTGACTCTACAAAAGCTTTTTTATTATTGTATTTTGAGCATCACTTTTGGTCAGTCACTCGTCTATAGAAATAAGATCAACGTATCGTAGATATGCAATATATATTAAGGACAACTGGACTATTAAAACAGTAGTGCAATGTAGGAAAACGCAACGGTTTGTAAGTAACTATGAGGTTTGAGTGTTGTTTGAACACATCATAACCACACAGTTACTTGCTGGACAACTAAGTTAAAAATCAGTTATTTGAACTTACTAAGCTTAATACGCAAGTTTAATACGGGTCACATTCAGGCAAATGGAACTATAGATTGTAGATAGCTTTCTCGAGTCATGCGGATTATATAAACTGACGGATACCTGCCACACTGATACCACCATACTGTAATGCTTGATTGAGCATTGCAGGCTCCAAACCACCTAACCCAATGACAGGCATATCAGCTAACTCTGCCAACGCTGACCATGCTTCCCAGCCAAGCGGTGTGTCATCAGGATGCGTTTGGGTGGCGAGCACAGGCGATACGAAAGTACCAATCACTGGTGGCAATGCATTCTGTATGCGCATGCTGGCAAGTTGATTGGCTGCCGTTATGCTCGCGATGTCATGACAGCTGACGATAAGCGGATGGTCTTTAGATAACGACTGTATAAGAGCTGTAGAACTGCCATCCTTATCAAAGCACTGCATCAGTGTCGTTTGTGTCAGATGCTTGGCAACTATTCGCTGGCCAATCTTTGTCTCATTAGCGGTTAGTGAGCCTTGCCCATTTAAAGGCTGCTCATTATCACTAGGTAAAATCGCTAAAATATCTGGGCGTACCGTCATCAGTTGCTCAGCAAGATGCTCAGATTTTGCGTCCTTCAAGCGGATATACACCCATGACTCTGATGCTAACTTTTCTTGATGATGCTGTAGCCATGCTGCCGCTGCATCAGTGTGTGTGCCGAAATGTGCTAGAGGATAAGTAATCGCTATCTTCGATGGGAGTTTCAACCATTCAAGGATTGTCTTATTAGCAGCGGGCAGATGATACTCTCCTGCCAAAAGCTGTGATTTGCTTACCCAAGTCAGTGCCTGCCCTTCTAAACCTTGTTCACAGTGTCTATGCTGCTCGTACTGCTCTGCTGTCAGCTCAATCTTATAAACCTGTAAGCTGACCTGCTTGTCGCCATAATCATGATGCAAACGCCCAAGCTTAACGATAGTATTATTATCAATCAGGATACCCGTCTCTTCAGCCACCTCTCTTATCAACGCCTGCGCTGCTGACTCATCTGCTTCTATCTTTCCACCGACAAACTCGTAACGATTTCCTTGATGCTGAGTAGCATCTCGAAACCCAAGTAAATACTGATCTTTATAATGAATGACAGCCACTGCAACATTTACAATGCTAGGTTTGTCAGTTTTCGTCTTACTATTTGTCTTACTTTCCGGCTTCGTCTCTGATTGTTGATTTGACCCGTTCAACATACTTATATCCTTTATTTCGGTATTTACTCTGATTATTTTTGATAATTTAATAGTTTTTATAGGCTAGATGATTTATTTAAATTTATTACCTAACTTATTAATTTATATAGATAAAATATTCAACTGAGATATTTTATGACAGTAAACTTAGATAAGTTTACATAATAACTGCATTTTATTTTATCAATTGCCTTGCAAATTCATCAAATCTAAATGATAATTATTATCGTTAAAAACAATTACGCTATGGTTAGCCAATTTTTTAAGCCACTTTTTTTCAAAAGGAATTTACTATGAGCATGGTCATCTCTCGTTATTTAAACTGTCGTGAAAACCGTCTACCTACTTTGCAATCACAACATCTATTTGCACTAACCAAAGAGGTACGTATCGAGCATGAAGGCGAAGAGTATCGACTACGCCTAACTCGCAACAATCGCTTGATTCTAACCAAGTAACGTCTATTTCAGTGACACCTTTCTCAATACCTCTATAAAAAAACGCCTTCATTATGAGGCGTTTTTTTATAGGTTATACAACTTAAAAACAATTTCAAAAGCGCTCTCAGCTGACATCAATTAAAAAGCAGTCGTCTTATTAATAAACAATTTAGAACTGCCAACTATAGACCACATCTACTGCATTCTCCGCTGCTGAGCTCGCTTCTACATAGATGCGGCGCGTCAATTGATAACGAACAGAAAGGCTGTTTTGCGCGTTGAAAACACCCACGCCATAGCGAATGTACAAATCAGGGGTAACGTAACCTGTGACGTTGACATTGGTGTCCTCGCTACTACCTGAAGCATCGACTGTCAGACTCTGCAAACCAAACGCTTGTCCGATTTGATTGGTCAGGCTACGAGTGCCACTCAGACCAAAGCTCAATCCAGCGGCAGCCAGATTATTGGTCACTTGCGATTTGAACCCTTGCTCACTGATTTGCGTCGCGCTCTTATTATCGATGCGGCCTGTCACCAATGCATTCATGGCTTGTTGCTGGGTCAGTCCTGCATTGTTGAAGACGATAATATTGGGGCTTTCAGTCGTTCCTTTGACACGCAGACCAACTGTTTTGCCATTAATTGTTTTGGCCGCTTCAATACTCAGACTCGGTTTCATCACATCGCCATTGAAACGCACTTGACCATAATTCAGCTCTAGGCTTTGGCCAAAGGCATTGATATTGGTACGGCGTGAGACCTGCACAACACCTCTAGCACGCATGATACCTGTGCCATTCTGAGTAACATTAATCGCCCCTGCCAATGGAATGACGGCGCCAAAACCACGGAAATTGATATCATCGCCCAAATCAACACCGATATCCGCATTGATTGACCAAGGTTTTGAGATAGCCAGTACTTCATCGATATTACCAATCAAACGACGATCTAGGACGACTGCATCTTCAGTTTGAGTAATGATATCTTCGCTGGCTTCAGGCGGACGAATGGTCGCAGACGGCACACTGATCGCCCCTTTTATATCAACATAACGGTCGCCTGGACGCACGATAATATCGATATCAGGATCGATTTCAGCAACCAGTAATGGCGGCTGAGTAATGACTAGGCCTTCACCGACGATACTCAACTTGGCTTGCAGTTTTTGTTGCCAGTTGACTGTCCCTGATAGTTCGCCTTCACCTGTACCACTATTAAATGTGCCATCAATGGTTGCTTGTGTACCGCGGATTTTGGCTGCCACATTTACTTTAGACAGATTCACTGGCAAATCAAGCATCGCTATACGGCCGTCAGAGAGTTTTACATCGCCATAGAACTGTGGTTTGGTTAAGGTGCCGCCTAGGCCACCCGCCATTGTGACATTACCTCTTAGGACGCGCATACCGGGGAAGAAAGGCTTAAATATCGCAAGATCAAGCTCGTTCAGCACCAATGCGCCAGAGATTGGTTTAGGGTCTTTATAAGGATCAACGATCACTTCAGCATAACCACGTGCCCCGCGTCCAGTATTGATATCGGTACGCAGCTTGATACCCTCAGGCACAGACAGAGCAATGAGAGACACACGCTTGTATGGCAAAGTCATTGATGTGCTTTCGCCATCTTGAGCGAGGCCAATCTTGCCATTGTCTGAGTATAACGTGGTATTAATGGTTGGCGGACGACCACGTTGCCATCCGACGATTGCTTTACCATTAATCTTACCATTCCAGTCAATATCTTCTGGTAAGAACACTGAGAATAACGACGTATCTAAATTCTGTAACGCTACATTGACTTCGCCTTGGTCCGGCGATGCTACTAGTTTTTCACGTAGACAGAGCTTGCCAGTTTGATCCGTGGCCTGCCAGCAATGAGCGGCAAGCTGTACTTTTAGATCACGGTTTTCACCACCTTGATTGTAAGGTAAATTCACAATCAGCTGTGCAGGTTGCAACTGATTCAAAGTCGCATATTTAGATCTAATGCGGCCTTTTCCAATGACACCTGACCAACTTAGCCTATCTCGATCAAAACCACCTTTTAGCCTAGCGCCGACATCGAGTTGCTTATTGGCCACATTTAGATCGACCACATGAGACTTTTCGGTACCATTAAAAGACGCTTTGACACTATCGAAACTTTGACCAGCAGCATCTAGACCTTCAGCCGTTACGATTAACTGGCTTGGGCTATTGGCTAAGTTAACCAGCTTGCCGCGTACACGGCCTTGACGCAATATAAAGCCAGGTAGCGCAAGTCGCTCACCGACCAGATCAATATAAATAGTAGGCAGTGCTTGACCAGATGGTTGAGACAGCGTGGCACCGCCAGTGACTTTACCAGCCAGTTGGTTAGACAGCTGATCTAGACTGGTGATATTAATTTTGGTTTGTAGCTGTTTGGCATTGCCGTTAGCCGTGACGTAATTATCACCCCAACGCAGCACCAGATTATTAGCATTTAAGCTATCAATCAAAGCATTTACTTGCTTATACTGTGCTTGGGCATCTTGGGTCTGAAGTTGCTTGAAGTAACTTGCTAAATCTTTAGGCAAACGCATTTTCGCTGATAGGCTGCCTTTGGCACTCAGTTGCTGCCCTTTTAGCATGCCATTTAGATTAACTTGTTTAATATTGACAATCTGCTGCGTGTCACTCCAGCGGCCATCTGTATCAATCGTACCAGTGATAAGGCTTGGAGTATCTTTTAGGAAGTAGCCAATGTTAAAACGATCCATCACCGCGTTGATATCCCATGCAACGCCTTGACGCACATCAACGGTACCGCTGGCATCGATACTACCTGCCGCACCCACATGACGGAAACGGTTGATACGGATCAACTGACTGTCACCACTGGCTTCTATATTTAGCTTACCTGCTGGCAATTGCTCGGCATCTAATATGCCGTTGAAATTTACGGCAAAGCGCTGCAATGTGCCTGCGGTGTTTTTGCTGTTTTTTGGCGCATTTTGCCATTCGCCACTGGTCTTTAGATCGCCTGTGATTATCGCTGGATTATTGGGTAAAAAATAACCCAAGTTGAACTGGTCAAAACGACCATCTATATTCCAGCCGATATTTTTACGTAAGTCGATAACACCTTTCGCATCAACTGCGCCCGCTTCACCTTTATAGTTCAGCTTACGAATACTAATCAGCTTTGGCGTACCCGCAGCATCGATAGATAGACGACCTTGTGGTACATCTGCTGTATCAATCCGACCATCAAAACGCGCATCAAAGACTGACAGCTCACCACCTACGATATCAACACTGGCATCACCAGCACCGGTAATACCGATAGCACGATCTGCTTGCGTCGCATCGAGCTGCGCTTGCATATCGGTATTGTTTAAAGTAATCACGTGACGCTGTCCGCTGACGCCGTTTTTAGTGATATTTAGCAGTCGACCACGCGCACTTATACTACCTGTTAGGCGCTCAAGCGGTAAATCGCTACGATATTTCTTAGGAAGTAAACCTTTGGTACTGGCGTCAATCTGCCATGTCAGTGGACGCTGGTTGCTCGCCAACTGAATCTGTCCTGTGCCGGATAAGTCTCCTACTATGCCGTTATAATTAAGACGATTTATATCTATGACATCACCAGCCTTACGTATACGTAAATCATAGTTGCCCTTGGGGGCAGCATTTAGCTCATTGATAACGGCATTGGCATCGACTGATAGGGTTGAACCACGAACGATGACGTCTGCCTGTCCACTAGGACTGTCGATATTGCCAATATTGGGTACGTTACGGCGGGTTAGATTTTTCCAGTTAGCATCAATATACCAAGGCGCAACCTGCTTAGATTTAGCAGAGGTTTTACCACGGACCATATTGGCATTGATATGCTCACCATCACGCTGACGTAAATCTGCATCGATCTGCGTATTACCAGTGGCATTCTGCTGCTGATAACGCAGTGACAGTCTACCGTTAAGGGTTTGCGGCGCATAAGCTTTAAAGTCAGCATACTCAGCCGGAATAGCTTGGCGAATATTAAAATTACTACCCGTCGCACGCACTGTGGCCTCAAAGCTGTCTTTCCAATCTAAGATACCTTGTAATGCCAAACGTCCCGCTGGCACGTCAGCATCTAGGCGATCTATACGTAGCTGACTATTGGCAATAACGGCGCGGCCTTGATAATGACCTGATGGAATGTCTTTGGCTGTCAATTCAGTATTGATACGCAATCGTATCTCAGAGATGACACCAGAAGCTGTGGCTGTACCGCTTTGTAGGCGAATGTTTTGGCTATCGGCGTAAGGGATAAGAATATCATCCCACTGTAGTTTTGCATCGAACGGCGCACCCGCATCCAACCCCTGTACTACAAAGTCGCCTCTCACATCGCTATCGTTATAACGACTGCGTACTTTACCGACAGTACGTTTAAGCGTTCCCGTTGCAGAGATATTCAATGGGTCGATATAGGCTTTTTCAAGGGCGCTGACTTCCGCAATCGCACTCAAATCTAGTGGATAGTCGCCCTGTAGGTCGATCTCTCCTTGTAAGGCACTGACTTTCACGATATCAGCGTACTGCAAGTCACCACGGCCAACGGTCACCGTACTACCCACCCACGTTAGATCACGTGCCGTAATATCTTGAATAACGATAGGATCTTTGGTTACTTGCTTATAGGTGACTTTCTTAATTTTTGCTTGATCAAAACGCAAATTTACTGGCAACTTTAAGGTTTTATAATCGAACGGTTCACCAGTAGGCGGTTTCTTATTGATAATCTCTATGGTCTGGATGTCTGCATCGCTTAAATGCACTTCTTTTGCAAATACTGCACGCCAGCCTATTTTTACATAGGCCTTATCTACCAATATCTCAAGATCTTCAGTCGCTTCAATATCGATATCAGTGACCCAAATGCCATCGCGCAAGTTACCGCGTCCGTATTTGAAATCAATACCTGTTTCAACACTGATTTTTTCTAATATAAACTTCGTACCAGCGTCAGTCCCTGCCGCATAAAAAAATATGGCAAACATAATCGCCAGTACGATAAGCACCAATACCAGCAGTTTGAGCAGAAATGACAACGGATACCAACGCCTAACGGCACGGGCATCACGCTGTGCTGGATCTTCATCTGGAGCATTATTAGGCGGGGTATTTTCTGTCAGCATGACACTCAACTACGTTAAAAAATGAAGACCAGCAATCGGTACGATAAGTGATGATTAGAACATTTGGAGCTACTAAACATTTGGAACTACTACATTAAGCGATTATAACGGTGACCCAATAAAGAAGTGCAGTCGTACAGGAATGCTTTCCTCTGTCACGCCAGCAGCCACATCGACGCGCACCATTCCTACAGGCGATGCCCAGCGGATACCGACACCAACGCCGACTTTTGTCTCAGTATCAAAATCTTTGTCATAAGCATTACCGACATCAGTAAAGAATGCACCACGGAAACCTGGTTTAAATTCATAGTTATACTCAGCACTACCGACCGCTAGTACCTGCCCGCCCGTTAGATAGCCTTTATCTAATGGTGACAAGCTCTCGTAATCATAACCGCGGATACTCTGATCGCCACCTGCAAAGAAACGCAATTTATAAGGCACATCGTAAAAATCATCCGCCCAGATATAACCGGCATTAGCACTACCTAATACTTGATGTTTTTTGTCTTCGCCAAAGCTATAGATACCACTAACGCCTGCGCGAATAATCGCCATATCAGTATCACTGAATGCGCTATCAGTGCCAGCCTCGATTGAGTAGTACTGGCGCATGCCCTTCGTTGGATTGGTAGCGTTATCAGTATCTGTTTTATTCATACCATAGCCAAATAATAACGCGCGCTGTTTCGGACTTGAAGAGGTAAAGCGGATAGGCAGATCATCTAGTGCTGCCCCATCAACCCCTGTCTCAAGCTCATCCAAGCGATAACGCACAGAGTAGCTGCGATTCCAGCCAGTGTCACTACGAATGTTACGTGCCAAAGCCGCTTTTAGCGTTGTGGTTGATAGATCAAAGTTGCCTTCACCTTGGTCAATCACTTCCTCTTCATAAGTAAGACGTGCATCTAGCTTATCATTGAGCGGGTGCTTCCATGGTCGACTGGCATACACAGCCACGTTTTTGCTGATTCTCGAAACTTCCGTTTCTGCACCTGCTTGATAGCCTTGGCGATTGAGCAAGTTGTAGTCTATTTTTGCAGTGGCGCGAACGCCAGTATCTGTACCATAACCCAGACCAACTTGAGCATCACGTGGTTTATCCGCGTATACAAACACATATAAAGGTACTTTTTTGCTTTCTGCGACGTCTTGCGGCGTTTTACGTCCTGCTAGCGTTGGTGGTACAAAGTTTTCGTCAGCAATCAGACTCTTTTCGTCAGGGAATATCTTTTGCGCGACATTACTGATTGAGTCACTGATTTTTCCCAATAGATTATCGGCTTCCTGATCTTTTTCATCGAGCACGCGATCATTCGGCAAGCGGCTTAGTCGTTCTGCTTTTTGTCTGATGGCTTGCAGCTTATCAAGGGTGGCTTCATCAGCTTCAAAATCAATCGCAGCGATATCCGCTTCATTGACCGTCGCGCCGCTGTTAGCACTCAGAGCATTATCGCTCTCTGCACCTATGTCGCTATTATCATTGACCGTATCTTCTGTGCTAGCAGTTACATTTAAGGCAGCTGCGCCATCATTGCTACTCAGATCTGCAATGCCATCATTGTCCACATTATTAATATCGTCATCTAATGTGTCGTTACCCTCGGTAGCAGCATTGTCAAACGCTAAGGTACCAGCTTCACTACTATCAGTTGGTGGTAGTATCGACTCGACGTTGATCGTATTAAAGTAACGAGTTGCCGATAAGTCATTACTGAACTTCGTGACTGCTGGACGATAAAACGGCTCACCCGGCGTAAAGCCATAGAGCTGTTGTAATAATGAAAGCTCTACTGGTAGCTTGTCAGGGTCTTGGGTCAGCGTATTGGTTTCTTTGTCGTAGGTAAAAAACACCACATCGTCAAACTCGTAACGATCACCCGTGTTATAAACCAACGAGACATCTGCCTTGTTGTCCGGCAAGATGATATCAACAGATTTATTCAGCCAATACTGGTCAAAGTAGCCGTAGGTATTGCTCAAGGACTCTAAAGCCGCTTTACTGCTCTTATAGACACGATGATTAAAAATATCGCCTTCTTGCGGCGGCAAATCTGCCTCAAGCGATGCAAACTCTTCTTGCTCACTGCCCTCACCGCGAATCTCAATAATACGGCTGTCTACCAGTACCGGCTCGCCTAGCTCTTCAATCACCACATTGACTGTATCGCGATCAGGCTGGGTCAAACGCATCTCAACCTCGTAGTAACCCACGGCTTTAGCAGCATTCTGTGCTGTTTCGCGCAAACGTGGCAATGCCGCAGTAAAGTCAATAACCGACTGAACGGAAGTGTCATCCAGTGCTGCTTTGATGTTTTTCATCGGCTGAATATCATTGTCAGCCTCAATCAACTGAGCCTTACCGTTAGGAGAATCTTCAGCGGATACTTGCTCTAGATAAATAGTGGTTTCTACATTTGGCAAAGCCACCACGCCACCGTCATTAAAAAAACGATTGTAGAGACGCGTCACGATATTACCTCTATTACGCGCGCGTGGCCGTGGTCTATTGGCTTGTTCGATACTTTGATCGACGGCCTGAGTATCATTCTGATAATCTGGTAGATAGTCATTCGGATTGATAATGTCTGTTGTCGTACCTTTTACATTTGCAGGCACATTCGTGCCAGCTATCACCTCATCACTACTATCATCAGTCGTCAGGCCATTTTCATTCTTAACAGTAGCTTCATTACTAACGACATCTTCATTGCTAACAGCGCCACTCACCTCAATCGGACGTGACATCCCTTCAGCTGTGCTCGCCTGTTCTTCCGTTGTTTCATTTCTACCCAACGTATCAAGATTGTTCGGAGCTGGCAAGTTTGTCGCATCTAGCTCTACATCGAGACCAATTGGCGATATTGTGTCATCTAACGTAGCGATTGGCGCATCAAAATCACTGTCGTTATTGCTGATATTGATACTGTCAATATCTTGAGCGTTCTGCGTATCCATTGCCGCTAGCTCACGATCGATCTGCTCAGGCGTCATCATTTGATAACCCTGCTGCTGAATCTCAGTTGCTTGTTGCAACAGGTCATCATTAGAAGCGATTGATTGAGCGTTATTTGGATTGTATGAAGTACTTGGACTATCAGTGAAAGTCTCTAGATCTTGAGAGTTATTGTTTTGAGAAGATAAGTTTTGAGCATTGGCATTTTGCTTCGTCGAGTTTTTAGATCCTGACTTTGTCGAGTTAGGTTTTTTAATTCCTAAGCTTTGTTCGCTATAGTCGTCCAATACTGACTGATCAATGATGCCTTGTTCTACTGCTTTTTTTAGACGTAGCGCATCTAGAGCCATATCTAGCTGAGTATCGTCATCGGACAATGTAGCTGACTGCTTGATAGCCGCTTGATCATTAGCAGCTTGACTATTGTTATTCTGCTTACTAAGCGTTCGATTACTATCAGTTTGGTCAGCAGCAGATGAGTTGGTGATAGCGGTATTATTTACACTATTGGTAGTGTCTGCCATTGCCGCAGGTGCCATACCGAACAAACTGGTCGCAAGCGCAGTGCACAATGCCGAACGTCTGAAATTTTTACGCGGTGCTGCTGGATACGTACTTGGATTATTACTATCGTTTTGGACTATGGCTGTGTCACGCTGCATCATTAGACCCTTGCATGCTCGAGTTGAAGGCTGCTTTATCATCTTTACGTCCTATCAGCTCACGCGGCACAATCTTATCAACGATAACGATCGTTAAGTCTGACCGGTGAATAAACTTATAGCAGTTATCTGGAATTAATGGTTTACTACTTTAATTTTATGACTGGTTATCTATAGTGTCGGCTTTAGCACTCTGTGTCTACTGCCTTATAGGTCTACTAGCTTAGAAAAGGCTACTAGCTTATAGATAGCATTAATGGGTAGTAGCCTTTGTTTTCACTACTATTTATACCCTAAAACGCAATCACATAAAATTTATAAATCATAACTTAGTTAAATATCGAATCATAGCATTGACTGCATGTATTTTCACCGAAGCCTTGCTATTATACGGCTTAATATTGATAAAACCTATGCTATATCTTGATATAGTTTTTAATAAAATTTACGATTATTCTCATAAAAAAATTGTCGTTCAGCGCCGCTATTTTCTCTATCAGTCGCGATTTATCTGTAGGAATGTCCATGTCCAACCAGTTTCAGTTATTCAAGCGCCGTCGTTTTAGCGCTATGTTTTTTACCCAGTTTTTGGGCGCATTCAATGACAATATTTTTAAGCAGGCGCTCATACTGGTGCTGACTTATACTGCCGCCAGTAAATTAGGCGTAGAGGTCAGCATTCTTAATAACTTGGCCGCTATGCTATTCATCCTGCCCTACTTTTTGTTTTCTGCTTTGGCAGGCCAGATTGCTGATAAGTATGAAAAATCAAAGCTCACGCAGTTTATCAAACTCCTTGAGCTGATCATTATGGCAGTTGCCGCAGTCGGCTTTGTCTTTGAATGGTATGCACTGCTATTTGTCGCGTTGTTTTTGATGGGCACACATTCGACCTTCTTTGGACCGATTAAATACGCTTATCTGCCGCAAGCGATGAAAGAAGATGAACTGGTCGGCGCCAACGGCCTTTTTCAGATGGGTACGTCGCTGGCTATTTTGGTCGGTATGATTGTCGCTGGTATTTTGACTCAACTATCACAATCCCTGTATTGGATTAGTGCCACGGTGTTGGTTGTCGCTGTTTTAGGATATTTAGCTGCACGATATATTCCTACTATGGCAGCGATGCAGCCTGACCTGAAGATTAACTGGAATATCATTACCACCAGCTTAGCCACTGTACGTTACTTATACTCCTTGCCTTTTTTGTTCTTTATCATTCTTGGTAACAGCTGGTTTTGGTTTTATGGGGCGACGTTTTTGACCCAAGTGCCAGAGTTCAGCAAGGTGATTTTGCTTGGTGATGAGTCAGTTGTTATTTTCTTACTCACATTGTTTTCTGTTGGCGTGTCGATCGGTTCGGTGCTGTGCAAAACATTGACCAGAAATAAAGTCAGCTTGCGTTTATTGCCTTTTGGTATTGCTGGATTAAGTATCTTTGCTATTGATTTGTATTTTTCACTTTCAGGTTTAGATATAAATGTGAATAATGACACATTACTTGGCATCGGTGATTTGTTTAATATAAGTGGTAGCTGGCGGGTGTTTGCAGATTTGTTCTTATTAGGGTTCAGCGGTGGTTTGTATATCGTACCGCTATATGCTTCTATGCAAGCCTACGCACCTAAGAGCCATCGAGCACGTATTGTCGGTGCGAATAATATTTTTAATGCGATATTTATGGTTACATCAGCGATTTTTGCGATTGTTATTTTAAATGTTTTAGGGTTTACGCTACCGCAGCTATTCTTGGTAACAGGGCTATTAAATATTGTGTTTGGTGCGTTCTTATATATTAAACTCAATAAGCATATTAAGCATGCCGTTATCCAAACCAACGATGGTATAGCGCCGTAAATAAGTTCAGTTCCATAGATACAGTCTAATGTTGCGCTGATGACTTCGTTGCTCTTATCGCTATAGCAACCTATGAACTATCTATAGATTATTTATGGGCTACCTAGACAGTAATATTCGAGCCGATAATTTGGATTGTTTGTTATAGTAATACGCATCATGCCGTTGCTTTTAGACGGTAACATACTTTATTTTATTGACAGTTTTTAACACCATCAGGAGTGAATTATGACCCTGCGTCCTTTATCTAAAATTGACCAGTTGTTACTTGGGGTCGATAAGGCATTACGAGCTGTCGTGCCCCATTCCAATCCAAGCACGCGTCCGTTGCCCGTCAGTAGCGATGAGATTCCTGAGCTGACCATCACAGAAGCGCGGCACGTCTCAGGTCTTATGCGTATCAATCATACCGGTGAAGTATGTGCGCAAGGTCTATACCATGGCCAAGCGTTTGCCGCGAAAGATAATGGTGTCAAACAAGCCATGCAACAATCCGCCGAAGAAGAAGTCGATCATTTGGTCTGGTGCGAGACTCGTCTAAGCGAACTTGGTAGCCATGCCAGCGTATTTACGCCGCTTTGGTACGGTATGTCTTTTGGACTTGGTGCAGTCGCAGGCGCGATCTCAAATGAGTTTAGTCTAGGGTTTGTAGCGGAGACAGAAGCGCAGGTCAGCGAGCATCTACAGGATCATATCAAGCAGCTACCTGAACATGATCAGCGCTCAAAAGAAATACTGGCACAAATGGATAAAGAGGAGCTGCATCATCGCGAGCTAGCACTTGCAAGTGGCGGCGCTGCCCTTTCTCCGGCAGTACGTCGGACCATGCGATGGATGGCAAATCGCATGAAAGATACCGCTTATCACTTATAGCTTATCACTTATGGCTACAGGTACTGTGGTTAGTTGCTGTTGTCGATTTTCTTACTAATTAATAGCTGCACAGATTTACGTAGGTTTGCTTAATTCTAGCGATTAACAATCCTACCACAGATAGCGTAAAGCTTAATTTGCTACGGTATTAAAAATTTGTACGATTTTGCAGCAATGCGCTATTTATATTACCGTCCAATCAATGAATAACAACCAAATAAATTAAACAAGGTAACGATTTTTATGAAAGCGATTCTCTCTAGTAGCCACTCTATTAAGTCACCGAAGTTTGCAACGTTGACCGTCATGGCTGCAACCTGTGCCATGCTGTTATCTGCACCTGTAAACGCTGCAGAAACTGACGCCACTGCAACGGCTGTACCTAGTGCAATGGATTCAAGCAAACGTGTGATTCGTCTTGCTCGTCCTAATGCAGCTATCAGTCCTGCTCAAGCCAATGCCGCTCAAACAAGCTTGCCAGCAACACCTGCGAGCAACAGCCAGCCGACTAATGCGCAAACAACTAACATGCAACTAAGCGGCACTCTGCAAAACAACGCATCTGTTAGCACTGCTCAACCTCAAACACCACAAATGATGTCGCCTGCTGCTGCACCTGTCATGAACGGCACTACTCGTGTTTATGAGCCTGGTCCAATGACAGCTACTGGTATCGATCTGCGTAGCGGACAACTTCCGAATATTCCTACACCGCAATTACAGCTCTCAGACATGAGCTTTGTTAAAACTGTACTAATTCCACAACAAAAAGGGCTAGGTACTGATAAGCTTGATGTTAGCTTATTAGATGACTTCATCGCTGATGTATCCCCTAACGCGCGCCACTATCCACCAAACTTCCCTAACCGCACACAGCGTCATTACACTCGTGAAAAAATCAAAGTATTAGCGGATTGGATCGAACCTTATGCTAAGTCGCCAAATGCTTCTTATGATGTGTTGCTTCGTGCTGCTAAGCTAAACGGTATGGGTCGTAACCTAGACTTGGGTTCAGACTACACGGTACGTGGTGGTCAGTATGTCGATCGCGCTATCAAGCTGCAACCTGATAGTGGTGAGGCTAACTTCCTATACGGTATGATGCTATCAGAGGGTGGCGGATTCAAAGAAGGTCAAAAGTATCTAGATCGCGCTGTCGCTCTAGGGTACACCGAAGCAGAACAAAGCTTGGCACAGTCAGATCTACTTAGTGACCGCCGTGCTAATGCGTTAGAACGCCTACGTCGTCTTGAAGGGCAATACCCTAACAATACTGTTATTCCTCAACAAATCAAACTCGTTGAAGAAGGCAAATTCTACATTTGGGATATTCCTGCCCCTGACATCAGTGTAAAACCAGGTGCTTAGAAATTTTATACTTGTTGAGATTAGCTATTGAGGGTTTGATTCATAAGATATTTGTTTAATAAAACCTTCACTAGGTCAAATCTCTAATAAATAATCTAAATCCAAGCTTTAAATACCAAGCGCTTTTGTTTTATATCTATAAGACAAAAGCGCTTTTTTTCGACTAGTAGAAACACTTTCGTTTTAAAACATGCTTTTGTAGAACTGCAAATGAATAGTCTAATGCCAAAAGTTGCGCTACACTCATTATCAATTGCTACTTTCATTATTGATACTCTCATACATAACTACCGTTTATTGGACTGACTTATGACTTTCGCTGGCTTTAGCAAACAGACAGTAATGCATATTAATAAAAAAACCCTGCCCATTACGTCACTTATGCTTTTGGCGGCAGCAGTATTGCTACCAGCGTGTAGTACGGTGACGGTCGATAAACAAGCCTCGGCCAAGACCATCTCAGCGCAGCGCGGCAATATCGTCACTGACAATGCGCTAAGTAGCGACACAACATCTGCTTTGCTATCAGCAGGACTGAATGAGCAAGCCTGTATGCAGCAATTTGACTTATGCTTGACTCAGCTCTCTGATAGTATGCTTAACAGGCACTATCGGCCTGCCTTAGCTATTTTTGCAGAACTGCACTATGCAAAAGCGCGTCAACTATCTGATTCAAAAAACTGTCGTAATGCGCTTGCACGCCCGCCACTTGATCCGTATTACGCCAATGCGCCTTTAAGTAATGAGGATTCAAAAACACAGCAAGAAGAGACTGACCTGTGTTTAACCGATTATCAAGCAAGATTGTTTGATGCCGTCAAATACAGCTACACCTATCTATTTTATGACAGTTTGACCCATGACTTTGAAGGTGCAGAGCAAAATAGTAATAGCCATCGTGCGCAAAACCGTATTCCGAATGACAATGACATCCAAACCCAAGATATTTATAACGCTGCCAGTAACGACGTTATTACTCAAATCTATCAATCGACTGAAAATGCCAATAAATTGATGGGTGATACGAAAGTAGAATACCTGCCAATAACCTCTACCAAGCGTGATAACACCGATGAAGCAGCGATTGCCAATCGACCACCACTAAAGGGCAAAGCAACAGACCAAGTCAAAGTCATGAAAGTGACAGTAGATAACTACAACCTTGATATTTATTTGCCAAACGAAAACAACTATCTGCAAAACGCTCATAAACAAACTTCCGCTTTGGCAGACTTATCATCCACTTATGAGCTGCGACTCTCAGGTCTCAATTCCGTGAGCAAACGCCCCGGCTTAGGCATCAGCTTGGTTGCCTCGTTGGATGATCGCTATACCACCACAATCCGTCAATTATTGGTCGCCTCATTATCTGGTCGGCTAACAAATGAAGATACAAACACGGACGATAGCGAGCCAAGTTCACGTATTTATCCCACTGGACACCTGTTATTAACAGGTCTGATTAAGCCAGATGGCGATAGCGTATTAGACGCGCTAGGCAGTCGTAAGCTTGATATTCATTTATACAATCCGTACCAAACTGAATCCGTCAATATCCTCAACGATGACTACCCACTGGCAGCCAATTTTTCTGCGGGATATGGCTTATGGTTATCAGAAAACCAGTTAGATGGTGTGGGTTATTTAAACTTGATTACTCGCCAACCAGATGCTCAGCTGCCCAAACTCTTCATGCTCGAGCCTTATGATCCTGATAAACGCGTGTTGATTATGTTGCATGGGCTAGCCTCTAGTCCGGCCACTTGGGTCAATCTGACCAACGATATTCTTAATGATGACAAGCTGCGTGATAACTACCAAGTTTGGCAGATATTCTATCCAACCAATCTGCCTATTTTAGAAAATCGCTACCAGATTCAACAGTTAATCAACAGCACCTACCAGCAAACTGATCCCAATGGACAAAATCGTGCCAGTCAAAACAGTGTGATTATCAGTCATAGTATGGGTGCCATTATCGCTCGTATGATGCTATCTGATGAAAATTTAATCGATGATTTAGATAAGCTCAATGATAAAGACATCCTCTCTAGCAATGAGAAGCAGCAAATCCGTAACGCGCTCAAAACGTCTTTTGGCGAAGATGAGTTAAAGGAACGATTTGAGCTACAGGCATTGCCACAAGTAGACACCGCTGTTTTTCTATCTGCACCTTTCCGTGGTACCGATTATGCAGATCGATGGTTCACCCGTGCACTACGCCGCATCGTTTACTTACCCGTAGGTCTGGTCAAGACATTCACGGATAACTTAGCGACTATTGCCACACAAGGCGATTTGGCGCAAAACCCACTAGGAGCATTGTATTTGCAGAATGGTGCCAGCCAGTTAAGTGATAAGTCTTCTTTTATAGAGTTAACCAAAGACATCACTATTAATGAGCGTATCACTTATCATTCAATCATTGCCAATAACGATGCCGATATCACTAAAGGGTTGGCACAAACACAACCAAATGGTGCCAAGATTGATTTGTCGCAAGCGGTAGAAGACAATGCTGGAAATGAAACGGCGAGCGTTGATGTGAGCGATAATACTGAGACATCACAGCTACCACCTGAGCCGCTTGTTGCTGCTGTAACGGTCAATGATGATATCAGTCAAGCACTGACTGAGCGTTTATCAGATGGTATCGTTCCTTATAATAGTGCCCATCTCGATGGTGCCGCATCTGAGACAATTATCAATGGTGGTCATAGTATCCAGACTAATCCGCAGACCATTTTGACGTTGCGAAGAATTTTGCATAAGCAGCTACAAGAATGATGTAGATTTTTGTTATTTCACAAGGTTTTTGACGTATAAATCGTAACCTTTAAACATCAGTCATAGCTTTCAGATAAGCAGTATGTTCGCGCATACTGCTTTGTTTTTAATAATATTAATTTTATTTTTCAATGTTTGAATTATGTTATTTTGATGACTCTTAGGTCTGCAACAGACAGACTGGGTTGCTTGCGTGTATATCTAGGTGAGCGCATAATATATCTATAGCACATGACAGTAATATGTAAATTTATAAGGACATAAATTATTCAATTCAGCTAAACAGTGAGTCGCAAACTTAGCCACAATTTATGTCTAATGGAGCTAAGTCCACGTCACTGAGCTATTGCCCGTAATGTTTGCCACTTTGATCGATGGATAGTTACGGACAGTTACTTGAGCGTTGTATGGAAGTCAGCGCTATTCAGCTAACAGATGAGAGTAACCGTTTATGTTCGCTACATTTATGATTGACCAGCTCGATGCGCTGATGCTCGCGCGTATCCAATTCGCTTTTGTTATCTCGTTCCATATCGTCTTTCCTGCCTTTTCTATCGGTCTTGCCAGCTGGCTTGCGGTGCTTGAATTCCGCTGGTTAAGAACTGGTGAACCTATCTATGCTGAAGTCTACAAGCATTGGGTCAAAATATTTGCTGTCGTCTTTGGTTTAGGCGTGGTATCAGGCGTGGTAATGTCCTACCAGTTCGGTACTAACTGGGCAGTATTCTCTGATAAAGCCGGTAACGTTCTAGGCCCATTACTCGCCTATGAGGTACTGACAGCGTTCTTCTTAGAAGCGTCCTTTTTGGGGATTATGCTATTTGGGTGGGGTCGCGTGAGCAAACGCATGCATTTTGCCTCAACCGCCATCGTTGCTATCGGCACCTTGATTTCAGGTTTCTGGATATTAGCCGCCAACAGCTTTATGCAGACCCCTCAAGGTTTTATGATGGGTGCAGATGGCCTGCTCTATCCAACTGACTGGCTTGAAATTATTTTCAACCCCTCATTCCCTTACCGCTACGCTCATATGATGACCGCAGCCTTTCTAACCACTGCCTTTGTCATTGGTGGTATCGGCGCATATTATATTCAATCCAAAAAGCACGTCGAGCACCGCGCGCATGGTCGTGTGATGCTAGGTATGGCGATGATTATGGCCATCTTCGTTGCGCCTGCGCAGGTATTGATTGGTGATGAGCATGGTCTAAATACCCTTGAGCATCAACCTGCTAAAGTAGCTGCGATGGAAGGGCTCTGGGAAGATGAGCGCGGTGCCGCACTACGTCTCTTTGCGATTCCTGACCAAGAAAATCAGACCAATAAGTACGAAGTAAAAATTCCTTATGTGACTGGTTTAATCTTAACCCATTCGTTAGATGGTGAAGTTAAAGGGCTTAAAAACTGGGCGCCTGAAGATCAACCACCCGTCATTATCGTGTTTTGGGCGTTTCGTATCATGGTTGGTATTGGCATGCTTATGGTACTGGTCGGCCTATTCAGTCTATACAAATACTTCAAAAAACAGCAGTTCAATACTGACAGTGTATGGTTCCACCGTGCTTGGATGATGATGACTCCGCTTGGTTTTATCGCCTTATTATCAGGTTGGTTCGTAACCGAAACAGGACGTCAGCCCTGGACGGTTTATGGGGTGATTCGTACTGCTGAAAGTATGTCACCGCTTGCAGCACAGCAAGTAGCGACAACATTGATTGGCTTTATCGTTCTGTACATATTTGTCTTTGGTGCAGGCAGTTTTTATATCTTGCGCTTGATTGCTCAAGGGCCGAAACCTTATACAGATCCTGCAGAAGATAACTTCTACGAGCATTCAGTAACTGAGAGCCAAGGCCGCGCGTTAAGTGGTGATAGTAATCCTGCTAAAGGTACTGAAGAAGGCTTAGATGAGCCTGCAAATGATGTCGATGATGGAGGATTACGCTAATGTTTAACTTCGGTGATGTATTAGATTTACCTCTTATTTGGGGCGGTTTGATTGCTTTGTCTGTCTTTGTCTATGTACTGCTTGATGGCTTTGATTTGGGCTGCGGTATTTTGTTCCCTTTTGCAGGCTCAGATAAAAACCGTAGCCGCATGATGAACTCTATCGCCCCATTTTGGGACGGTAACGAAACGTGGCTAGTCCTAGGTGGTGGTGGTTTATTCGCAGCATTCCCTGTTGCTTATGGCATCATCATGACAGGTCTATATTTGCCAGTAACTGCCATGTTGTTCGGTCTTATCATGCGCGGCGTAGCGTTTGAGTTTCGCTTTAAATCCTCTTCGCGCCGGCATGTATGGGATACCTTTTTCTTTGTCGGTTCAGTCGTTGCCACTTTCTCTCAAGGCATTATGCTTGGGGCGTTAGTGCAAGGGTTAGAAGCCAGTAACCGTCTATATACTGGTGGCCCATTTGATTGGCTCACACCCTTCTCAATAGTGTGCGGATTTGCCATGATTATCGGCTATGCCTTACTTGGTTCAACGTGGCTTATTATAAAAACAGAGCACACATTACAAGTATGGGCGCGCCAAGTTTCTAGATGGATGCTTACTGCGTTACTAGTAGCGATGGTTGTGGTCACAGCGTTTATGTACTTCTCAGACATCGATGCATTAGAAGGATGGTTTAGTTTCCCAGATTTATTATACCTCGCTCCTATGCCTATCATTGTCATGCTCTTATTCTTTATCATGCGTAAAGACTTAAAAACAGAGCGTGAGTATCGTCCATTCTTACTAACGGTTGCCTTATTTTTAATGGGTTATATTGGGGTTTGTTTCGCCCTATTCCCTTATATCGTACCGTATCAAATGACGATTTATGAAGCTGCTGCTGCCGATACCTCGTTATCATTTATGCTGATTGGCGCCTGTATCATGTTACCGATTATCTTGAGCTATACAGCATTTGCTTACTATACCTTTAAAGGTAAGTCTGATCACAATCCAATGTACTAGTCGCTAATCGCGACGGACAACGGATCAGCTAAAAAGGATGGCTATCATCGTTTATAGATGGTAGTCACACTTCATACGCTAATCAGGAGATCTCTATGAAAAAGTTCAGTAAAAAACAATCGCAATGGGCATGGTTCGTGGGTCTATATTTGGCAGGGTTCTTAGTGGTATTTACCATTGCTCAGCTAATTAAACTGGCCATGGGTGTTTAGCGTAACTGCCTAATCATACGATTGAGTAGTTGGTTAGTTAGCTAATAAATAGCTTGCTAGATGCTAAATTTGCATTTTTGTCTTGCAAATACCTCTTTTAAGAATGTCGTAAAAAGTAACTCTATATGCATAAAAAAAGCAGCGTTGAATAATCAACGCTGCTTTTTATTTATCTTAAATTTATCAGCTTGGCCTACCTGCATGCTTGATATCATTCTGTTCGATAAACTCATTAACCTGTGTTAGACGCTCTGGGGTCCCCACGTCTATCCAATTATCTGTCGTCACTTCAGCAGTAATCTGAAACTTTATCATTGCTTGCTTTAGTAGTGGTGCTAATGCCGCAGGCTGTCCTGATACCAGACCTTCTACCAATTTTGGTGACATTACGCTAATACCTGCAAAGGTATACTTATCTGCATCGCCAACCGGTTGTTCACTAGCAAGGCCATTATTAATCGCGAAATCGCCGCCATTATTGTGCTCTGGATTATCAATCAATAACAAATGCGCGCGCTGATCCGCTCCCAATGTATAGTCTGTTAATCGAGAGAAATCATAGGTAGTCCAGACGTCAGAATTTACCAGAATGAACGGCTCATCTTTTAGTTTACCTGATTGTAATGCCTGAAAAATGCCGCCTGCAGTCTCAAGTGGCTCATCGTCTTCTACTGACCAATGCAGATTTACGCCATATTGTGAACCATCACCTAGGGCGTCCATTAGCTTATCTGCCAACCATGAGGCATTGACCGTGATATCAGTAATGCCTGCTGCTTGTAGTGCTTTAATATGCCATACAATAAGCGGTTGACCTGCGACTTCAACCAAAGGCTTGGGCGTCTCAAGCGTTAATGGACGTAGGCGTGTACCCTTGCCCGCTGCCAAAATCATGGCTTGTGTAATCGTAGAGGTAGACATCTGCGCTCCTATCTTTATTATTTAAATTAATTTAGCTGAGCGTCATCTACGCTGAAGCAAACTTCTCTTTATAAGCAGGTAGCACTGCCTCTTGTAGCCATTGATTAAACGATATAATTGATTGCTTTAGTTCATCATTGCCATGTTCGGCAAGCCAGTTTAATTCAATAATCAAATCACGCATGACTTTAGGAATATCCGCCAAATAGCGGTCTTTCCCATCACGCTCAGACAAACGAATAAAAATCCCTAATACCTTTAAGTGACGTTGTACGCCTATGACATTTACATCGTTTTCAAACTGCACCGCGCTATCAGCAGTGGTTAGTGATTTTTGTTTTTGTAGCTGCCAAAAGTCATTAATCCATGTAGATATTTGGCTCTCTGGCCATTCAACATAAGCATCGCGGACTAACGACACTAAATCATAAGCATACGAACCAATAACAGCATCTTGAAAATCAATCACGCCCAACTGAGATTTATCTGCTTGATCTTGCATGAGGTTGCGGCTGTGATAATCACGATGTACCACCACTTGTGGCTGTCGCAAAATCTCATTCATTAACGCTGTTTTTAGGTTTCCCCAAACCTGCTCATCTAGCGCTATACCAATATAAGGCATAAACCATTCGCTAAATAAATCCATCTCGCGGTCTAATAGTGCTGTGTCATAATCTGGTAGCTGGTGTTGCGACTTTGCCGTTTCTACTGGTACCGTTTGTAGCGCGACTAGTGTCTGCATTGCTAGTTGATAGTAGTCATTGATTTGGTCTGCAGTGGCATCGACAAGCAAATGAGCAAATTCTACTGTGCCAAAATCTTGTAATACCAAGAATCCTTTTTCTACATTTTGTGCAGCCAGTGTCGGCACGTTGACAGCAGGTGCCATCAGCTTAGCCACACTGATAAACTGCAGCATCGCATCTTGCTCGTCAGCGGAGTCCATGACGATATAATGCTTGTTGGCGCTATTGTCTGTCTCTGATAGTTCGATACGATGATATCGGCGGGCACTAGCGTCACCAGGTAAGCTATCTAGACTAAAGGTTTGATCTAAAAATACTTGCTGTAACCATTGTTCTAATTGCTGTTGGCGGTTGTTATTTTCATCGATCATATCAGTCTCTAAAGTCGTTTTGTCAGTCATATTGGGCATCGCTGGTTAAATATAAGTCATAAATAATTAAAGTAGTGATAAGTCGGACAAATACTTGCTAAAATAGCGATATGTGTCGGTGCTCTACAAGCTGTCACAGACGTATTGCTATATCATTCAATACTTGATGTCGGATAGAATCGCTATCGCTACTTAAAAATCAGCATGGCTATATTATAAATTTTGGTAAATAGTGTAGCTGATTTGGTTTTTTTTGACTATGATTAGTCGTCATTATATGTAAAACATCCAAATTTTTGAGAATACATTAGTCATATTTTAGTCGCTCGTTCACTGCTTTATGTCGTTCGGTGATACCGCTACTAAACTCAGTCATGCAATCCAATAAGCTCTGCAATCATAGGTGTGCCCTTGTTATATTCTCCGCTTTACCAAAGCATCCGCTTGATCTTATTTGGTGCCTTAGGTTTATCTAGCCTAACTGTCAGTGCTGCCATTGGTGATGCCAATACGCAAAAAACTGAACCACTCACTACGGACAGTACAGGCAGCTATGCGTCTAATAGTGTGGCGACTGACGCCAATAGTATTAGTCGTACTCAAAGTAATGATGGCTATCAAGAAGCAGATATTCTAAATGATAGCTATCCAGACGATGCTAATTCTGCTAATACGAACAACGCTACTTTATTAAATGATACTGCGTTAGATAGCAGATTCTCTGAGAACAATGACCTAAATATTACAGAGATTAATGAGGCTGCTGACTCTGAAGCTTTTAGCAACGAAGTGTCTAATACTGCTAATCTAAATACAGAAACCAGCAACCAACCAATCAGTAATACACCAGATAGCAGTGCCTTTGTCCCTAAAGCGGTGACAACGGAAAATGGCAAGCTAGATCTTAATGATGAGAGTATTCAAGCCAGCTTAATGCGCTTAGCAGAGTTTTATGAGCTAACACCAGATACCGATGCGTCAACATTAAACAATGAGGCTGTCAGCACTGAGGCGGACAATTCTCATAATAATGCGATGCCTGCTGCACAGACGATTCCAAAGGTCGGTAGAGACTTACGTCTGTTGCCAAATGCCGTGGACAGTGCCCAGCGCTGTGAAGGTCAATGGGTATATCCGCAGAGTAACCCCAACTATCAACGCGCTGTAAACGAAGCTGGTACGGCAAACGGACAACCAGCACCAAATGTGGCTAGCGTTCCGAACAATCAAGCCCCTTTATTTACCGAGTCAGATTACGGTTATTACAACAATATTAATTATGCCGAGCTATCTGGCAATGTAAAAATTGACCAAGGCACTCAGCATATCGAAGCAGAAAAAGTCATGATTGACTTGAGCAATGGCGTTGCGGCTGCTCAAGGCAAAGTCATGTTTACAGATAATGCGACTGGACAGCGTACAAGCAACGTCTCTACAAACAATGCCGCTACAAATAATGGCCAAGCCAGCTTTAATGATAGAGCAGCACAAGGCGGCCTAATTGGCGTTGCAGACAGCTTAAATTACAATACTGAGACTGGTCAATCAACGGCCAATGATGTGGCATTTGCTAGTGTTGGACTACAAGCGCACGGCTATGCCAAACGCTTAAACAAACCGAATGAGAGTGAATACGAGCTGGATCAGGTGATGTTTAGTACCTGTCCACCTACCAACCGCAAATGGCAGTTTGAAGCGAAAAGTATCGATCTAAATACCGATACAGGGCGCGGCGAAGCGTATAACACCACTTTCCGTGTGGCTGATATACCCGTATTTTATCTCCCCTACTTTAACTTCCCGATAGACAGTCGCCGTAGTAGTGGGTTTTTATTACCGAGCGCGAGTGTCGGTAGTAAAAGCGGCCTTGAAGTTGACGTACCTTATTATTTTAATTTAGCGCCGAACTACGATGCCACCCTTAATACTCGCGTTTATACCAACCGTAACCCCATGCTCTCCGGTGAGTTTCGTTATCTAACTGAGGAGTACGGCGAAGGAATTTTTAACGGCTCTTATTTGCCCAATGATAAAAAATATGATGGCGAAGATCGTAGCAGCTTTTTTTACGATCATTATTGGTCATCTACCAGTATTCCGCGCTTAAGTGGCGACGCAAAATATAGCTATGTGTCAGATGCCGATTATCTCAACGACTTCGATACCTTGGGTTTGTCAGACAATACGTTAAACCTACCACGCCGTGCGCGGGTGAATTATTATAACGATTATGTCAATGGTGAATTAAAAGTCGAGACTTTCCAAACGCTCGATGCATTTAACAATAACGGACAGCCTTTACAAGATAAAGACAAGCCGTACTCGCGCTTGCCACAGCTTAAACTTGACTATCGTCTACCATGGGCAAAAAGCTTTGATATCACAGGCGTAAGTGACTCGGCTTATTTTAAAAAATCCATCGATGATGGCTATGAAAATGAAAAAAGTGGCACGCGTTTTTATAATAAATTAAGCGCCGTTTATCCGATGGAAAAATCTTGGGGCTATATCAAACCTAAGCTCAGCTTGCAGCATCTATATACGTCATATGATGAAGATAGTTTAGAAGATAATCAGCTTAGTGAAGAAGATGGCAGTCAGTCTGTGTTTGTTCCGCAAGCCAGTATCGATGCAGGTCTACACTTCTATCAAGCGGGCTCACCATTTGGTGCGTTTGACGATACGATGGGCGGCTATCGTTTACTTAGCCCACGCGTAAAATATACGTATTCACCGTATGAGAACCAAAACGACATTCCTAACTTTAATACGCGTATTGCCTCTATTAACTATGAGCAGCTGTTTTCGGACAGTTGGTTCTTAGGTCATGATCGTTTGCAGGATCTGCATTCTATTACGCCTGGCGTCAATTATCGTTACATCGATGCAACGGGTGTGACACGTTTTGATGGTAGCATTGCAGAACAGTTCTATCTAGATGATGGACGTGTAACACTTGACGACGATCAGCCTGTTTTTACCTCGTCTTCTTCAGGTATGGTATGGGATACCAGCACTCAGCCTTATAATAATTTTTGGGTTGATGTCAGCGGTGCCCTAACCAGTAATTATGATTTGAACTACATTACTACTGAACTTCGTTATCAGCCATCAGACAACAGCTTATTTAATGTGGGTTATGTTAAGCGTCAGCGTGATGACAATACCGATCAGTTGCCATTATCTGCGTTTACCGCTTCCGCTGTTTTCCCTATCAATAACAGCTGGCGTATATTGGCTCAAGGTCAGTACGATTATAATCGTAACAAGATGCTTGATTCACTCATCGGCGTTGATTACGAAGACTGCTGTTTCGGCTTTGCTGTTTATGGTCGCCGCTATTACAATGACCTAAACGTAAAAGACGAGCCAACACAAGCTATTATGGCAGAAGTTAGATTAAATGGTCTTGGCAGCGGTAGTAGCCGCTTGACACGATTGCTCGCTGATAAGATTTTGGGCTTTGAACCTGTACAGACGGCATGGAAAGACTAACCAGTTTTTTGCTAGATTAGAGTTATTTACGTAAATATTTATAAGACACTATTTAAACCCCTATTATGGGAAACGCTGTCGAATATTTTATTATTAAGGGTATCGGATAGAGTTGACCAACTACCATCCGATGCAATGACATTGATGAGGAGCATCATGAGATTTTTTTCTTTACGTCAGACTAGCAGAGCAGTATTGCTATCTATGGCAGGCCTTACGCTTACGTTAAGTGCCAACGCTGCTACTGTCAAACCTGCAGCAGCTCAAGCTTCTACTTCTGCTGCGCAAAGCTCAGTTGATCGCTTAACACCAGCCAATAGCACAGACGGTATTATTGCCCTAGTTAATGAAAATGCTATTTTAAAAAGCGAACTGGTTGATGCTATCGAGCAAACCCAAGCACGTGCCAAAGCTGCTGGTGAGCCTATCGCAAACTCAGCACAACTACAGTCTGAAGTATTAAACGCGCTTATTTTGCGTGAACTACAACTGTCTATGGTCAAACGTGCGGGACTGTCTGCCGATGAAGCAGAAATCAATCAACGTCTTGGTCAAATCGCTCAAGCTGAAGGCCTTAATAGCATTGCAGCATTGCAGCAACGTCTAGATGCCGCACAACCTGGTAGTTATGCCAATCTACGTGCCAAACTGATCGAAGAGGCTTCTATCCAAGCGCTACAGCAGCGTCAAATTACTCGCCGAGTACGTATTAGCGAGCAAGATATTGATGCATTTTTGGCCTCACCTGAAGCCAAACGTCTGAATCAAAGCGAATATCAAACCATTCACGTACGTGTGCCTTATATAGATGACTATAGTCGCCTATCAGCCGCTCAACGTGAAGAAGCATTAAAAGTCGCGCAAGCATTACGTACGCGTTTGCTTGAGCCAAATGTCAACGTCGCTGAAGCCGTTGCTGCTAGCCAAGGTAGCTATCCGATTCCATTGCAAGGTGGAGATATGGGCTTTCACAAGGCTGCTTCTTTACCGACAGAACTGTCTAGCAAAATTACCAAGCTAGACGTTGGTACTGTAAGCGAGCCACTATTGACTCCTGAAGGGATTGATATCATCAAGCTTGCTGATAAAAAAGCCAGCAATACGATGCTGATACCACAATGGCATACTCGCCATATTCTAGTCAAAGTCGATGACCTACAGACTGACGCGCTTGCTGAACAAAAAATCAATGATCTATACGAGCAACTTCGTGGCGGCGCTGACTTTGCTAGTTTAGCTTCAACGTATTCAGATGATCCAGGTTCTGCGGGACGTGGCGGTGATCTTGATTGGGTTAGCGAAGAAGATATGGTTGGTTCATTTGAAGCCACCATGAAAAATACAGCGGTTGGTGACTACTCTGCACCATTTAAGACAAAATTTGGTTGGCATATCCTAAAAGTCGACGGTAAGCGCGATCAAGATATTAGCGAGCAATATCGTCGCAATATGGCACGTCAAGCATTGTATCAACGTTTAGCGCCACAAGCTCAAGAAGACTGGTTACAAGAGCTACGTGCTGGCGCTTATATTCAGATACTTGGCTGATATGTTGCAATAAGCTAGTAGTATTAAGTTAGCGAAAGCACTGAATCGATTTAAACAAAGAAGGGTATATGCTATTGCATATACCCTTCTTTATTTTGCGCAGTTAGATATTTAACTGGAAGCTTTAAAAAAATATCGGAGTTAAGCATTTTAAACTTTATTAAACCAAAATCCACACAAAGAAAAACCCCGAACCTAGGGCGATTGGTTCAGGGTTTCAATACTTCGTGTTATTGTTATTATCTCTCTTCCGTGCTGACTCATCCTAAGTCATTTAACAGTATTATATAAGACAGCGGGCTGACCTGTACTTTTATTGGTACTGTCTCAACACTACATCCATGCGTATCCTTGTGTTGATGGATGTATTATAGGCCAATGGATTTGGTGCCGATAGAAGCTAAAGACTCTATTTTGCGTAAGCATATGCTTACATCATTTCTATGCATTACCGTTAATAAACAGCCTCTTTTATTAACCAAAACTGCGCTGCTCTTGTCTGTGCTCTTCTGACACTTTTTCGCCTTCTTTCTTGCCTTCTTCGATTTTGTTATCAGTTTCTTGGATATCTTCTGCTTGTGCCGTAGGCGCATTGCCTTCTTGATTGCTTGCCTCTTCTGGCTCATATTGCAAGGTAGTCATCACAGGAAAGTGATCAGATCCTACGGATGGCATACGCTGAATATCAACTACCGTAAAGCAGGCACTATGAAAGATATGGTCCAAAGCCCAACGCAGAAATGGATATTTAACATGAAAGGTATTAATGAAATGTCGACCAATACGAGGATCTAACAGACCAGAAATACGTTGAAAGCGACGCGTGGTTTTTGACCATGCGACATCATTAAGATCACCTGCCAGTATCGCCGTTTGGTCGTTTTCTTTTATGTGTTTACCTACCATGAGCAGCTCAGCATCACGCGTGGTGGACTTATCAGCTTCAGTTGGACTAGGCGGCATGGGATGCAAGCAATATAACCAAATGACGCGGCCTCCTTGCAAACGCAATTGAGTATGGATAGACGGTATATCATCTATCATCAAGTACTTAACTTCAGGATCAATTAGCTCAAGCTTAGAATACAAGTGCATACCATATAAATTATCTAGTGGCACTTTCACGGTATAGGGATAGTCAGACTCGACTTGTTGTAAGACTTGCTCCCATTTTTTATCACTCTCTAATGTAATTAAGATATCAGGCTGCTTTTGCTTAACCAAATCGACCAGCTTTTGCGTTTCATCATTGGGCGTCAATACGTTTGATACCATGATTTTTATTTGATGCGCTTGCCCTTCTGGCTTATCTTTTGCCTTTTGAACTTCTTTTTTCCACAATTTAGTATATGGCAGTACCATTCTCAGCTGAAATGCTAACGTACCGCTCAGTACAACAAATAATATCCACTGCCCTAATTCCCACTCTGAGAAAAACATTATCATGCCGACCCAAGCGATAATACCAAGCACCATGATTTGAATACGTGGAAACTCAACACCGCGCACCCACCAGTTATCTAGCGGCAACCAGCCCCAGATTGTGACAAAGGCGATGAATCCTGCTAGACCTTGTAAGGCGTAATACAATAGTGAGAGATCCATAAGTAGGTACTAACCGTTGATTAAAGTGTCGATAGAGCTGATGATGTATATTGGTTAAGCTTTAACTCACCTGACGTCAAATAACTAACGTCGAGTAATTGTGTTTGAGACTTACTTTAGCATTTCAGAAGATTCTCGCCTACTGGTGAGTCTCAATTATGCGACAACTATCATAAAACGTTACAATGTTGGCTCATTCAATGTAATGCGTGATTTATTAACATTATATTTTTGAGGTCGTCAGATAGCCAAGTACCTCTTCAATAGTAATAACTTAAAGTTATAGCCGACATAGTTAATAGTGTATGGAAAACGACCAAATAATAGCCAAAACGCCTTGCTTTTTCGCGCCATTCACGGCATTGTTATCGGTTGACGATGCAACAAATAATTGTAAATAGGATTGAACTTCATGAGTGATTTAACAGTAGGTTTGGTAGGCTGGCGCGGTATGGTAGGGTCAGTATTGATACAACGTATGCACGAAGAAAATGACTTCAACGGTATCACGCCGGTGTTTTTTTCTACCAGTAATGCTGGTGGTGATGCACCAAAATTCGACGGTATTGAAACCGGCCAACTAAAAGACGCTCATGATATTGAAGCACTTGCTGCTTGTGATGTCGTTATTACTTGCCAAGGTGGTGACTATACGTCAAAAGTCCATCAACCACTACGTGATAGTGGTTGGAACGGCTATTGGGTTGATGCGGCAAGTACGCTGCGAATGAAAGATGACAGCATCATCATTCTTGATCCAGTCAACCGTAACGTTATTGATAGTGCCCTAGCCAACGGTAAAAAGGACTTTATCGGCGGTAACTGTACCGTATCATTGATGCTGATGGCTATCGGTGAGCTGTTTAATAAAGGCTGGGTCGAATGGGTCAGCGCGATGACATATCAAGCTGCTAGTGGCTCTGGCGCAAACAACATGCGCGAGCTCATCAACGGTATGGGTGTGTTACGTGATGCCGTCCAAGACGAATTGGCTGACCCTGCTAGTGCTATTCTTGAGATTGATAAAAAAATCGCTCAGACTCAGCGCTCAGCAGACTTCCCTACACAATACTTCGGTGTACCATTGGCAGGTAGCTTGATTCCTTATATCGATGTGCAGCTAGAAAACAAACAGTCAAAAGAGGAATGGAAAGGCGGCGTCGAGACCAATAAGATTTTGGGTAACGATGAAGCCAGTACGATTCCTATCGATGGTATGTGTGTACGCGTCGGGGCTATGCGCTGTCATGCGCAAGGCCTAACGATCAAGCTGAAAAAAGACATTCCGCTAGAAGAAATCGAAGCTGCACTCAAAAATAGTGGTAACGAATGGTTGGACTTGGTCGAAGATGACAAAGAAGCTACCATGAACCGCCTAACGCCAGTAGCCGTGACTGGGACCCTAACCGTTGCACTAGGTCGCTTACGTAAGTTGAATATGGGCCCTGAGTATCTAGGCGCATTTACCGTTGGTGATCAGTTATTGTGGGGCGCAGCAGAACCATTACGTCGTATGCTTAATATCATCCGTGAGCAAAACGTCTAACTCAGATACCTTAAATAAAGCACGAAAAAGACAGCGATTGCTGTCTTTTTTTATAGGCTGATTACTAGTTAGGTTGATACGCAATCATCACCTCATTACGACGTAAAAATGGTAGCGTCCAAGGTGGGTTATAACGGGCCAATTCAGGCTCGCCTATAGGCGTCAAATTCTGGTCTTGCATCCATGTTTGCAGCGCTTCGGTTTTTTCCGCTACTTTATCTTCTCCTGCGAGCCAAGAGAACTTAATCACACCGTACGTCTGTGCAGGTACTTCTATAATCTCAACGTTTGGATTATTTGGTTTAGGCAGTGTTTGCATCGTATATTTACTAGGCATCGTAAATTGTACGCGCCACTTACCATTGTCTTGTTGCATACTGACTGGTGCTGTCATGGCAATTTTTTGTGACTCATTATCACTTTTTTTGTTATCAGCTTGCATCGTAACAGGTGCCGTCATACTAATTTTACTACTGTCTCCACTTGGTGCGGTGTTATTACCAAAAATATAGTCCGCTAAAACCTTAAATCCTTCACGACTTGCTGAGTCTTGGTCACCACTCACCCACGTTTGCGCTACTAGCTGCTCATCATAACGACGCAGCTCAAAGTCGTCTACTTGGGTCAACACCGTATATTTCGGCTCTTCGGTAGCCATAGCTCCTCCTGATATCAATAATGAACCACTCAATAATAAGTAAGCTGTCTTTTTCATGTCATGTCTCCAGCATCTAAAAGCATGATGTGGCAATATTTATCACCTCACCTGTATAACTTCTACTGTATCAACAGACCTCTAGCACTATCTGTGTCTTTTGGCGTGCTATCTGTGTTTTTTGGTTATGGTAAAGCGGTATTGACCAAAGTATATATTGCACGTATATCGATGACACCTAATATCTATAGTTAAAAAACGCTAAAACGGGTACAAGGTAGCCAACTAAAAATTGGACAAGTAGTACATTTAGGGAGGGTAACGCCGTAGCAGTTCAGTGATTCTCTGACTATATGTCCAAAAAACCGCTAACAATGCTATAATTAGCGCCATTTTCATAGCTTAAATAGCGGTTATCATATGCAATTTGTCTTACATAAAACGGCCAGCGGTGTAACGCGTGCACGCCGTGGTACGGTTCATCTCAATCATGGCGACGTGCAAACGCCTGCTTTTATGCCTGTTGGTACTTATGGTACGGTCAAAGGCATGCTGCCACGTGATATCGAAGCCATCGGTGCTGATATTATTTTGGGCAATACCTTCCATCTTTGGTTACGTCCAGGTACCGAAGTCATTGATAAATTCGGTGGCTTGCATAAGTTTATGCATTGGGACAAACCTATCTTGACCGATTCGGGCGGTTTCCAAGTATTCAGCCTCGGCGCAATGCGTAAAATCACCGAAGAAGGCGTCAATTTTAAATCTCCTATCGATGGCGCAAAGGTATTTCTCTCACCAGAAAAATCTATGCAAATTCAGTATAGTTTGAACTCAGACATCGTCATGCAGTTCGATGAGTGTACGCCGTATCCAGCCACTCATGATGAAGCGAAAAAGTCGTTAGAGCTATCATTACGTTGGGGACAGCGCTGTATCGATGAGCACAACAGACTGGGCAGTACCAACGCATTATTCGGTATTGTACAAGGCAGTATGTATCCTGATTTGCGTCAGCAGTCACTTGAAGGTCTGTTAGAGATTGGCTTCGATGGTTATGCTATTGGCGGTCTATCAGTTGGCGAGCCTAAAGAAGAGATGATAGATGTCCTAGACTACCTGCCTGACGATATGCCAGCAGATAAACCGCGCTATCTTATGGGTGTTGGTAAGCCTGAGGATTTAGTTGAAGGCGTACGTCGCGGTGTGGATATGTTCGACTGCGTGATGCCAACGCGTAACGCGCGTAATGGCCATTACTTTGTGACGGGCGATGCAGATAATGCTGGCGTGGTACGTATCCGTAATAGCCAATATCGCAATGATGAAGGCCCATTAGATCCTGAATGTGACTGCTATACTTGCCAAAACTTTAGCCGTGCTTATCTGTACCATCTTAATAAGTGTAAAGAGATGCTAGGTGCTCAGTTAGCGACTATTCATAATTTACGCTATTACCAACGTTTGATGCAGGGTATTAGAGATGCTATCGAGCAAGATAAATTTGATGAGTTTGTCAGCGAGTTTTATGCCAAACGCGGTCAAACGGTTCCTGAGTTAAACTTGCGCTAATCCTGTTTAACATTCACGACTGTGTAACGAATCTGTTGAAATAAAAAAGGGCTTAAGAATAATCTTAAGCCCTTTTTCTGTGCTGCTTTTATTATTTAATGATTATCAACTAATGATTAATATAGTGTCAATCTTGACTACTATCCCATCAATGACGTCACAAATACTACAATAACAGCGATTGGTGCGATGAATTTCGCAACGATTTGCCAAAGCTGCCATGTACCATTAGATAAACCAAGCTCTTGCTGAATGTTACGTTGATCCATTTTCCAACCAACAAATACGATTGCAGCCAGACCTGTTAGAGGCAATAGGAACTTACTAGTAAGCTTATCTAATGCATCAAAGATACCATTACCCATGATAGTGAAGTCAGACCATAGGTTGAACGATAGCAATGCTGCAATACCTAACAACCAGATTACTGTACTTGCCACGATAGTAGATACAGTACGACTCATCGACGTACGCTCTTCTAACAACTCAACGGTTGGCTCAAGCAACGAGATAGATGAGGTGATAGCGGCAAAGGTAATAAGCAAGAAGAACAATGCACCAATGATAGTACCCGCACCCATGCTACCGAAAGCAATTGGTAAACTTACAAAGATAAGACCAGGACCTGATGCAGGATCTAGACCATTGCTGAAGATAATTGGGAAGATGGCAAGACCAGCAGCCAACGCAATAACCGTATCCAAAATAACAACGGTACGTGCTGTTTTTAGCAAGTTCACTTCACGGCCCAAATACGAACCATAAGCGACCATGATACCCATACCAATTGATAAGGTGAAGAATGCATGGCCTAATGCTGCAAGCATAACATCAGCCGTTAGTTTGCTAAGATCTGGCGTAAATAGGTAAGCAACTGCTTCACCGAATCCACCGTTCATCACGTTGTAACCAACGATAACGAACAGAATCACACCCAATAATGGCATTAAAATCTTAGCTGTTTTTTCGATACCACTTGTCACACCAATACCAACGATGACAGCGGTTAAAATCATAAATACCGTATGCCAGATCGTCAATGTACCAGCTGATGCAAGCATAGCATCAAAGGTTGCAGCAACAGAATCACTGTCTTGACCAGCAAAGCTACCTGTTGCAACTTTAGTAATATAGTTAAGCGCCCAACCACCGATCACACTATAGAACGATAGAATTAAGAAACCACCTAAGATACCAGTAGCACCAACGATGCCCCAACTACGCGACTTACCTTCAGTCGCTGCTACGTCTGAAAAAGTATTGACTGGGTTTTTTTGACCACGTCGACCAATTAACCATTCAGCAACTAATATCGGAAAACCGACCAGCGCGATACAGAACAAATAGGCAATAACGAAAGCTGAACCACCGCTTTCGCCAACCATGTATGGAAATTTCCATATGTTTCCTAAACCAACTGCTGAGCCTACTGCTGCCAATACGAAGCCAAAGCTTGAGCTCCATTGGGCATGTTCTTGTTTATTGATAGCCATTTTTTCCGTCCTCGTGCTTCAATTAACGTTACTGATAATCTTCCTTGATCAACATAAATAGTCGGCTTTACCGTTGGACTATTTAGTAAACGCTTCGATGTGAAACGCCCAGCAACATTAAGAAAGAATTGATTACAATATCGTAAACGCTCAGTTTCTGCTAAGCGACCAAAAAAGTCAAGTGCTCATAAATATAAAAAGCCATAACAAATAGTTATGGCTTTCATCTAATTCGCCTTCATTCCATAAGAATTTAGCTGATTAAAAGTATCAAACTCATCATTAATCGAGTTGTTTTTTTAGCGCACAACACCGCGGCTGCTATTTTGTAATGAATCAATAAGTAGCTGAATTTTTGGCTCTTTAGCCAATAGCTCACTATGTAAGACTTCCAACGCTTGCGCAGTGGTCAAACCTGATCTGAAAATCGTACGGTACGCTTGACGTAATACATTAATCGTTTCTTTTGACCAACCTTTACGGCGCATACCTTCGATATTGAGTCCATGGGCCTTTGCCGGATTGCCAGACACCATCGTAAATGCAGCCACATCTTTTAAAATAAGGCTTGCTCCGCCAATCAAGCTATAGTCATCTACTGTACAAAACTGATGTATGCCTGAGTTACCACCAATAATGGTATGATCGCCGATAGTCACATGCCCCGCTACACCGACATTGTTAGCCAGTACGTTATGATCGCCAATGACACAATCATGTGCGACATGGGTGTTTACCATCAGTAGATTATGACTGCCGATTTTAGTCAGCTCGCCGTCTTGCGCTGTACCACGGTGTAAACTACAGGCTTCACGAATCGTATTGTGATCGCCGATTTCAAGCCAAGTACGCTCACCTGCATATTTCAAATCTTGAGGATCTTCACCGATACTCGCAAACTGATAAAACTCATTGTGTTGACCAATACGAGTCAGTTTAGTCACAACGACATGTCTATGCAAAACCGTATGCGCACCAATTGATACTTCATCACCAACGATACAATAGGGTCCGATGATAGCAGTCTCGTCAATCTGCGCGGACGGTGAGATGAGTGCTGTAGGATGAATCTGACTCATAAGATGGGCCCTTGTATCATTTGATGCGAGTAAATAATAAAAAAGTATCGCTATTTCAGTGTTACTAACGAAGCTAATACCAGTTATGTTGTTGAGTTTACATATAGCTGTTTATTGGAGTGATAGTGAGCGATTTCAATATCGCTCTTTGTACAGTATGGCTTATTGAAAACTTAAGCACCCTTCGTGTTAGCAGGTTTTTGCTGCTCTTGACGTGCAATCATGATTTGAGCACTAGCAGCCAGTTCATCTTCGACATGAACAGTACAATCAAATTTATAGATACCGTGTCTTTGCATCACGGTCTTTGCACGAATGATAAGCTGATCACCAGGAATCACACGGCGTTTAAAACGGACTTTATCCACACCTGCAAACAGATAGAGGTAACCGTCTTCTGCCGTTAGCCCTGCACTAATAAAACCAAGCATACCTGACACCTGTGCCATTGACTCCACCATCAATACCCCTGGCATAATCGGCTCATCAGGAAAGTGACCGTTAAAAAACTCTTCATTAATAGTCACGTTTTTGATACCAGTAATACACTCGCCTGGCGTACAAGCTACAATACGATCTACCAGCATAAAAGGATAACGATGCGGTAAGTAATGCTTAATCGTATTATACGTCAATGGTAGCGTAAGACCTTGCTCAGCTAAGCTTTTAACGTCTTCATCAGTTGGGACATCTATATTGTTATTGCTCATAATGACGCTTCCTTGCTGTGTTTTGAATATCTATTATTCGTTTGTGTTTGCATTAGTTATTGCCTAGCTGACGAAAACGTACAGCAGCACGTCGCCAATTAGCAGTTGGCATTGCAGCCGTACCAGATGAATATGAGCCAGCGGTTTTAATGGATTTGGTTACCATGGTCATGCCAGATAAAACAACATCGTCTGTAATCTCGATATGCCCTGTGATACCGACAGCGCCGCCTATTATACAGCGCTTACCTATCGTAGTACTACCCGCAATACCGGTTTGAGCAGCAATAGCAGTGCCGTCACCGATACGGACGTTATGGGCAACTTGTACCAAATTATCAATAATCACGTGATTACCAATAACAGTATCATCAATAGCGCCACGATCGATACACGTCTGGCTACCAACTCGCACATGATCACCAATAATGACACGGCCTAACTGGGCAATGCGCTCCCAACCTGTGTTACTAGGATCTTTAGTAGGAGCGAACCCGAACCCTTCAGATCCGATACTGACCCCTGCATGCAATCTTACGTGATTGCCAATAACACACTCAGGCCCAACAACGACTTGCGACTTAATGACACAATCGGTACCGATACTAGTATTGGCCTCAACCACGACATGAGCATCGAGTGAGCTACGCGCTCCTATTTGCACATTGTCACTAATCACACAAAAAGGGCCGATATTGACTTGCTCGCCAATAACAGCACTGTCTGCAATCACAGCACTAGGATGAATCCCATTAGATAAAGAATGACGTGCAAACAGCTGACTGGCACTGGCATAAGCCAAATATGGATTTGAGACGACTAGCGCTATCGCTGAGGTAGGCACTTGGTCACGATATGCTTCCGTTACCAACACCGCGCCTGCGTCACTGCTAGCCAAGCTAGAGATATAGTGAGGATCTGCCAAAAAGCTTAACTGCTGCTGACTGGCTGTCGTCAAACTACCGACGCTACTGAATGGTTGACACAATTGCTCAGTATCAATCTCGGCCTTATTAATAATAGGCTGACGCTGCTCAATTCGAGTAATGAGTTGCTCAATCGTTATCATAATGACTATTAATAAAATATGGTTATAAATGAAACGGTCGCCAAAATAACAATGCGTTTTGACGACCTACTAAGCTCTAATGATATTTCCGTCTATTTGAGACAATCTCTAAAACTGCTCAAATAGATGAGAATGATGTCATTAATTTAGAATGTATTACCAATTTGGAACTGGACTTTTTCGGTCTTGTCGTCTTCTTTGTCGCCAATAGGTACCGCATAACTGATCGAAATAGGTCCGATAGGCGTATACCAAGTGATACCAGCACCCGCACTGTAGCGGAAGTCATTATCTTGGGTCAGTAATGGAACATCTGAATCATTAAAAGTACGATCTTCTTTATCAGACGTGTCAAAGACCTGACCACCTTCAGCAAACAATACTGGGCGTACTTGATCTGCCCAATCACCTTTAAACGGCATTGGTAAAATTAGTTCAGCACCAAACGTTGCTAGTGCATTACCACCAACCTCTTCTGCGGTAAAGGTTTGGTTGTCTGGATCATTGACCGCATCATAATAGACTTGTGATTTAGGTCCCAGAGTAGATGATTTATAACCACGAACCGAACCATAACCACCAGCATAGAAGTTTTCATAGAATGGCAAATCATTACCATAGCCAAGCTTGGTATAACCACGTGCGATCACATCTTTATAAATAGGGTAATATATATTGCCGCTATAAGTTAGCTTTTGGTAGTTGGCATCGCCAAGACCGATGGTTGCATCAACCGCATGGCTCATCCCTTTGGTAGGAAATACTGGACGGTCTAAAGTGCTGTAGTCCCAACCAAACAATAGATTGTAAGTCTGATAGTCATTCTTGAAAGTGGCAACACCATCAGTATCAACTTCAGGCGTTTTCGTACCGCCCTCGTCTAGAATTTCTTGAACATTAGATATACCCAGATAACGACCACCACGAACCTTTGTGTTGTCCACATTCAGACCCGCACTCAGACGTTTGGTTTCATCAATAGGATAACTATAATTCAGCGTCGCACCATATGAATCGGTCACATAGTTACTAACGTTGTCGTCATCATATTTGGTTTTGCGATAATAACCGCTGATGCCTTGAGAGACACCGTTTTCTGTAAAGTACGGATCGGTATAACCTAGGCTATAAGAGTCGCGTGTTTCTGAACGAGAAAGCGCAGCCTTTACACGGTTACCGGTACCCATGAAGTTATTTTGAGTCAGATCCAATTGGAAAGTTACCCCGCCACTTTGAGAGTAACCAGCGGCAATCGTTGAGCTACCTGAGGGTTGTTCTTCAACGGTATAGTTCACATCGACTTGGTCTGGCTGATTGGGCACCGATTTAACATCAACGTTAACGGTTTTAAAAAAACCGGTGCGCAATAAACGCGTGCGCGATAGCTGGATTTTTTCGTTAGAGGCCAGCGAACCTTCTAACTGACGCATCTCTCGGCGCAGTACTTCGTCTTGGGTTTTTATATTGCCGTTAAAGTTGATACGGCGTACATAGATAGGTCTTACCGGATCGATATAATAGTCAACATCGACGATTTTGGTGTCGTCATTAATACGCGGTACTGGGCGAATTTGTGCTAGATAATAGCCTTCATTGCCATAACGGTTTTTGAGCGCAGCAGTTGTTGCATCAAGCTTAGCTTGCGAGTACTGCTCATCAGCATTAAAGGTCACAAGCTCGCTTAGATCATTGACATCGAATTTGGGATCGCCCAAAAAGCTAATATCCCCAAACTGGTATTGGTCGCCTTCGGTTAAGCTGATTTCAATAAAGACGCTTTTTTTATCTTCACTAATATTGAGTATGGCGTTGTCAACGTTAAAGCGCACATAACCATCGTTCTGGTACAGCGCTTTTAGGTTCTCTAAACTTGCGCCTAGTTTTTCTTTGGCGTAGCGATCTGACTTAGATAATAGACGCGTCCATGAAGATTCTTTTACCGCGAAAACGTCTTTAATCTCTTCATCACTAAAGTGCTTGTTACCAATGATATTGATATCGACAACTTTAGCAGGCTTGCCTTCTACAAAGCGCACGTCAAGTTTCACGCGGTTACCATCTAATAATGTCTGATCGACTTCGATATTGCTATTGTAATAACCTTGACTAATATATTGCTGTTGTAGCTCGTTGGCAACACCTTGCAAGGTCGCTTGCTTTAGCACATCACCCACAGACAAACCAGCGTTACCAAGCCCTTGCTCAAGCCCTTCTTTTGGGATAAGTTTATTGCCTTCAAAGTTGACTTCAGCGATGATAGGACGCTCGACGACATCAAAGCGCAGCTTGCCACCTTCGACACGACTTTGAATATCAGCGAAGTTTTCAGTTGCATATAGCGCCTTAATACTGGCAGCTAAGCTACTATCATTCACCGTATCGCCTACCGTAACAGGTAAGACCGGATAGAGGCTATCAGGGGTTAGGCGTTGTAAGCCATTAAAACCGATGTCAGTTACTACAAATTCTGCAGCCTGTACTGGCATACTCATCATCGCTACAACTAACGGCAACCCAGCCGCGCTCATAATTAAAGGCGTACGCATAAACACTATCCGTCAATAAAAAAATTGCTTAAGTTAAGTTAAAAGGCACGTATTGTCTAACCCGTGCGCATAAGGTTATAAACCCATGCAAGGGTAACTCAGAACACTTTATATAAATTGCATCACAAAATAAACTAAAAATTACGATTAGTACAGAGGCTGCGACACAGAGTAGCATGCCTATCATAACAATAATCAGCCTATAATAGGCGTAAAACCATTAGTATATCGTGCTTTATCAGCCATATTGCTCATCAGCTGACTAAAAGAGCCGGCTGATGTCATTACCAATTGCTAACACCATGAAACCTGCTAGCAAGAGTAAACCGATATTTAGACCGACCATTTGCACACCTTCAGACAGTGGCTTACCGCGAATCAGCTCAATAAAATGATAGACAATATGACCACCATCTAATACTGGAATCGGCAAAAGGTTTAAGACGGCAAGACTTAAGCTAATAAGCGCCGCTGTCGATAATACCATCTGCCAACTGATATCAAAGCTTTGTTTGGCGACTTTGGCAATGGTAATTGGCCCTGATAGATTGTCTAAACCAATCATACCTGACAGCATTTTTCCCATTGAGCTTACGGTCATTACTGCTAGCTGCTCAGTCTTTTCAAACGACTTAACTAACGACTCACTAGGACCGTAGACCACAGTGGTCTTGTAATCGTCAGGGATAATAATCTCAGTCTGATCCACCATTGCACCAATCTGTCCGTAATCATTACCCAAGTTGTCTTTTTTACCTTGGGGCATAATCTGCAACTGTACAGGCTTGTCATCACGCAACACTGTAAAGTTCAACAGCGTTTCAGGATTATCACGAATGATACGCGTCGCAGTAATCCAATCTTCGATTGACTCATTATTAATAGCAGTAATGCGGTCACCAACCTTTAGACCTTGGCGGCTAGCGGCACCATCGGGAGCCAAACCGCCTACAATCGGCGCAATCTGCGGCTGCCATGGCAACATACCAAAGCTAGTCAATGCGTCTTTGCCTTGAGCCTCACCTTGCATAAACTGTGTGACGGGGGCTTGATATGTTTTAGTCGACTGATTGGTTTGGGCGTCTGACAGCAAGGTAATGCTGACATTATCCGTCTCACCCATACGTCCTGCAAGACGATAGTTAATATTTTCCCATGTCTGCACATCGTGGCCATCAATCGCAACAATCTTATCACCGACTGGTAACTGTGCCATTGCAGCAGGCGTATCTGGTAGTACCTGTCCAATCTTAGTCGCCAACTGCTCAGATGGGGTCATAAATAGTACCCAAAATAGCGCGATAGCGATGACAAAATTCATGATAGGGCCAGCTGCAACGATAGCAATTTTCTTGAGCGGATGCTGCCGATTAAATGCAAGATGCTGCTCATCTTTTGCGACATTACCTTCACGCTCATCCAGCATTTTTACATAACCGCCGAGTGGCAATGCTGAGATACGATAATCGATACCGCTCTTTTTGCTGGTCCAACCAAAAACTTTAGGGCCAAAACCGATAGAGTACGTTAGTACTTTGACACCGCAAAGCCGCGCCACAATATAATGTCCCCACTCGTGTAAGGCAATAAGCGGGCCTAAAACAAATATGGCGGCAAGAAGTGTTAGTAAAAACGTCATGATTTTTTCTCAGTATTGTCTCTCAGCATTTTCATCAACATCTTCGCTAATATCGTTTATCAATGTCACGTATCAGCTAAGAGACGCTTGCTACGATTATGTCAGCTTTGCTACCAACTTATCAGTCAAGTGGCGTGCAATCTTATCGATTGCCAATATATCTTCTATGTCAGCGGTTTCGTTCAATGGTGGCAGCTGTATGTCATTTAAGGCTTGTTCGTTAATATCAGCAATATCAGTCAAACGTATTTTGCCATCGAGGAACGCTGCTACTGCAATTTCGTTTGCCGCATTGAGCACAATTGTGGCTTGCGTCCCTGCTTGCATAGCTTGGCGAGCCAAACGCAAACAGGCAAATTTTTGTAGATCTGGCTCAATAAACTCCAAACCACTAAGTGCAAATAAGTCTAACGGCTGCGAGCCACTATCAATTCGATCAGGATAGCTCAGCGCGTGCGCAATGGGGGTTTTCATGTCTGGACTGCCCAGCTGCGCTAAAAAGCTGCCATCGCTATATTCTACCATTGAGTGAATGATACTTTGTGGATGAATGACCACATTTATCTTATCTTCAGGCAAATCAAATAAGTGACAGGCTTCTATCAGCTCAAGCCCCTTGTTCATCATCGTCGCCGAATCGACAGATATCTTTTGACCCATTGACCAGTTAGGGTGTTTGACCGCTTCTGCGACGCTTGCCTGCTGCATCTGCTCAAACGACTGCTGCAAAAATGGCCCACCAGAGGCTGTTAACCACAGTTTACGGACACCATGATTTGGCTGATGAATTTGCGTATTGTCTTGCTGAATAGCAAGTGGCAAGCATTGAAAAATAGCATTGTGTTCAGAGTCCAGCGGCAGCAAAGTAGCGTTGTACGTCTTGACCGCATCAATCATGACCTTACCTGCCATGACTAAGGCTTCTTTATTGGCCAATAAGATACGTTTGCCTGCACGTGCTGCTGCCAATGTAGACGGCAACCCTGCCGCCCCTACAATCGCTGCTACCACCGTATCAGTCTGTGAGTCAGTGGCAATATCTACCAATCCTGCCTCGCCCCCTACGACCTCACTAGCAATTCCTGCTGTTTTAAGCCTGTGAGCAAAATCATCTACGGCTGACGTCGGCACACTGACTCGCTTCGGCAGAAATTGCTGACAAAGTGCAAATAGTTTATCTAAGCGATGATAGCCTGATAAAGCATAGACTTCATAAGTGTGCGGTTGCGCCGCCAATATTGCTAAGGTGCTATCGCCAATCGAGCCTGTCGCGCCTAGTACGGCGATGCGTTGCGTCATAACCATCAATGCCCATGATACTTAAAAATAATAAAAATAGAATATCGTCTGTTAACTATATTGTCATGCTAGTAGCCACGCTTGCCATACTAATGTATTACTCGCGCTCGGCTGACTTATATCAATATTACTGAGAATAAACGACAGAGTAGGTTTAAATAGAACAGTGCTGCTATAAAACCTTATACCACTATCAAACCAAGCTGCTGTATCGCCCAAAAACCAAGGGCAAATATCGGTGTTGCAGACAGAAGCGAATCAATACGATCAAGGATACCACCGTGACCTGGCAAGATAGTGCCTGAATCTTTTACATCAGCACGGCGCTTGAGCATCGACTCAAACAAGTCTCCAAGTACAGAGGCAAGAATAGTGATGGCCGATAACGCTACAAATGCGATCAACGGTACACCCGTCAGCTGTAATTTAAAGACGCTGATAGCTATCACAACTAACAGCCCTGTGAGGAGGCCACCAGCCAACCCTTCCATGCTCTTATTGGGCGAAACATTGGGTGCCATTTTTCGGCGACCAAGCTTGCGTCCAACGAAATACGCACCGCTATCTGCACACCATACTAATAAGAACACATACAGCAGCCACCATGCCGACAGTTGCCAGAGATAGAACATTGCCGTAATAGATGCCGTCAAAATAACCGCGCCCATCATTGCCAATTGGTTGCCGTACCATCTTGTTTGTGTTGGGAAGACTCGAACCCAAGACAGCGCCATTAGCCATATAACGAGTGACGCCACCCACCAAAACAGCCAAGTCACCTTGAACATCAGTGAGAATATAGTGAGCGCTAAAATCAATAGAACAAATACCGCAGGTTGGCGCCACTTAGGCATCAATTTAGCCCACTCATGAGCGGCGATAATGACCCCAATGGCCAACAGTGGTGCAAATAAAATAGGTGTTTGGCTCGCAAACATTGCAATACCAACGATAATAACGAGAACAATTGCCGTTTTAATTCGTTGCCACATACTTATCGAGCCTTATAATAATGAAGAACAGATGTTCAAAAAATGCATTATAGCAGCTAACTAACGATGGCCTAGTGATAGCATTCAATACTAATTCAAGCCATTTATCATTGCATAAACCAACCCTATTGACCAGTTATACAATACTAACTGAACTGAACCGACTGAACTTACCTATCAACTCATTGCTCAGTGCCCTTGCTGCTCTATTACTACCTGCTCGCTGGTTTTGCCAAAGCGGCGTTGACGTTTTGCAAACTCTGCGATCATCAAAGCCAGCTCTTCTGCTGTAAAATTTGGCCATAATGTGGGAGTAAAAAATAGCTCAGCATAAGCAGATTGCCACAATAAGAAATTAGAAATACGATACTCGCCGCCCGTACGCACTAGCATATCTACTGCTGGCGTATCGGCTAACTGTACGTAATTACCTAACAACTCTTCGCTGACATCTTCAGCTTTTAATTCGCCAGCTTGAACTTGTTGAGCCAGCTGTTTTGCTGCATTTGCAATATCCCACTGCCCACCGTAACTAATCGCAATCACTAGCGTCATTGCGTCAAACTTCGCCGTTTTTTCTTCTGCATCAGCCATTAGCGTTTGTAATGACTCACTAAGTTGACTACGGTCACCGATGAAACGCAAGCGAATACGATACTCATTCATGCGCGGCATTTGCTCATGAATCGTCGATGTAAGCAGCTGCATCAACAGTGCCACTTCACTAGGTGGTCTCTGCCAATTTTCGCTAGAAAACGCAAATACGGTCAGCACTTCAATGCCTGTATTGACACAATACTCAACGATAGGATCGAGCGCGTCTTTGCCAGCCACATGCCCTTGACCGTGGCGCAAATCATTGGCCTTACCATAGCGATTATTACCATCCATAATGATGGCGATATGACGAGGAAGAATAGCGGGCGCCAAAACGGCTGAAATGGACATAGGCGAACTTGCTTATTGTTGAGGTAAAATAATAATAACGTGTGCAACAGCGATTAAAAAGCGCCATTTATATAATTCACTAACTTATCACAATTACATTGTTAGTTTTTAGTGCTCAGAATACGATGGATCCAGTTCAATCAACCACATCTTTGGCTTGCCTTAGATATGGCTTTATATAGTTAATTCAGTTTAAAAAAGAGACAGCACAACCGAGTGCAGATGTAACTGTGATACTTCAAGCGAAGTTAACGCTGTTACTCTTTTAGAAAGGATTGACTATATCAGTCTACACAATAATAAACAGCCAATAGCTATAAAGTATTGGCTGCTCAATTACAGATAATCTTACGAACTCATTCTTGCTCTCAACACCAAATATATCAGTATTAAACTTCCATCAGATCGCTTTCTTTCTTACTCAAGCGAGCATCGATTGTTTCGATATATTTGTCAGTGATTTTTTGAATATCATCACTAGCGCGGCGCTCATCATCTTCTGAGATTTCTTTTTCCTTTGCCAAGTCTTTGATGTCATTCATCATGTCACGGCGAATGTTACGGATAGAAACTCGGCTGCTCTCAGCTTCACCACGTGCAAGTTTTTGCATATCGCGACGAGTATCTTCTGTTAATGCTGGCATCGGCACACGAATTACATCGGCAGACATTGGGTTTAGACCCAAATCTGCTTCACGAATGGCCTTATCTACTGCTTGTACCATCGTACGGTCAAATGGTTGAACCAGCAAGGTACGTGAGTCTTCAACGTTGACGCTTGCTACTTGGTTCAATGGTGTATCAGAACCGTAGTAGCTGACCATCACACCTGACAACATACCTGGATGCGCACGGCCAGTACGAACTTTACTGAAAGTGCTTTCAAGCGCTTCCAACGTTTTTTGCATGCGTGCTTCGCCGTCTTGCTTAATCTCTTTAATCATTGTGTATCCTTATTTATCGTTACCGACAAATTTTTTATTTGCTATTGGGATATTAATTATTTGTTGCTAATCATTAGCTATTTACTGACGTTAGTTGCCAGTATCGCATCAATTAATGAAAAACTCGTGTGCCTTCATTCTCACCCATGATGACATTCAATAATGCATTGGGTTTAGTCATATCAAACACTTGCAGCGGTACGTTATGCTCACGGCACAGTGCAATAGCCGTTAAATCCATGACGCCTAGCTTTTGCTCTAGTACTTCGTCAAAAGTCAGACCGTCATACTTGACTGCATCGTCATGTAGGCTCGGGTCTTTGTCATAAACGCCATCGACCTTAGTCGCTTTTAAAATCAAACCAGCTTCGATTTCGATACCGCGCAAACATGCAGCGGTGTCAGTGGTAAAGAATGGGTTACCCGTGCCTGCCACAAAGATACAAACTTCGCCGTTTTTGAGATAACGAATGGCATTACGACTGCTATAGCTTTCGGTGACTTCACCAATCGGTAACGCTGACATCAAGCGCGTTTTGATATTGCGACGCTCAAGCGCATCACGCATTGCCAGTCCGTTCATAACGGTCGCTAGCATGCCCATCTGATCACCAGTCACACGGCCAACGAGACCTTCTTTTTGTAACTGTGCACCGCGATATAAATTACCACCACCGACTACGATACCCACTTGGACACCAAGTCCACGCAAGTGAGCGATAGACAAGCTCATTTTATCAAGCACTTCGGTATCAATACCCATGTCTTTACTACCAGCTAAGGCTTCACCGGAGAGTTTCAGCAAGATACGAGCGTAACGCGGGTTTTTGTCAGACATGAGGTCACCTTGTTATCATGAAATTATAAAGAAAATTATCGGTAAAATACAAATCGAGTTTGCCCACAACGCCACACTTACAGCTAAGCGTATTAAAAAGGCTAAATTGCGCTAATTGTAGCAAAAACTGCCCGCCATTGGGCAATTTTCACTCGCATATCTTATTGGATATCTAGCCTTGATAACTGGCGAATAGATCGTATTCGCTAGCATCATCGATAGTCACGGTTAAGAACTGCCCTATTTTAACTTGAGCGTTGATGTCATCAACATAGACATGACCATCAATTTCAGGTGCATCAGCATAACTACGGCAGATAGCAATATTTTCATCGCTATCAATTTCATCGACCAATACCGTTAAGGTTTTGCCGACTTTTTCTTGTAGCTTTTGCGCTGAAATATCTTGCTGTAGCGCCATTAAACGCTCATAGCGAGACTGCTTGACGTCTTCAGGAACATGATCAGGCAAGTCATTAGCAACTGCGCCTTCTACTTCTGAATAAGTAAATGCGCCCACGCGATCGAGGCGTGCTTCAACCAGCCAATCAAGCAAGCACTGAAAATCTTCTTCTGTCTCGCCAGGGAAGCCAACCACAAAGGTTGAACGAATCACGATATCAGGACAGATATCACGCCACGCTTTGATACGGGCCAAGGTGTTTTCGCTATGCGCAGGACGTTTCATCGCTTTTAGGATACGATGACTGGCATGCTGGAACGGAATGTCCAGATAAGGAAGCAGTTTCTTCTCACCCATCAACTCAACGACTTTGTCTACGTGTGGATACGGATAGACATAATGCAGGCGTACCCAAATGCCCAAATCGTTCAATGCTTGGCATAAGTCATAAAACTTAGACTTGAGCGGCATGCCATTCCAAAAACTGGTCTTATACTTTAGGTCAAGGCCATATGCCGAAGTATCTTGCGAGATGATAAGTAATTCTTTCACGCCAGCTTTTTTGAGTGCCAGTGCTTCGTTCATCACATTATCAATCGGGCGCGATACCAAATCACCGCGCAAGCTTGGAATAATGCAGAACGTACAACGGTGATTACAGCCTTCTGATATTTTTAGATAAGCATAATGGCTTGGGGTCAGTTTGATACCCGCTTCATTAATCAAATCTATTTTTGGATCATAGTTAGCGTCCTGACTACGATTTGGCTTAGGCACATGCTGCGCCACTGCCGTAATTACTTCGTCATAGGCATGCGCGCCCGTCACTGCTAGTACGGCCGGATGCATCTCACGGATTTTGTCTGCTTCTTTACCTAAGCAACCAGTAACAATCACTTTACCGTTTTTGCTAATGGCCTCGCCGATCGCATCAAGGGACTCTTGTACCGCTGATTCAATAAAGCCGCAAGTGTTTACCACGACTAAGTCAGCACCGTCATAATCACTGGCTACTTGATAGCCGTCACGGCTTAGCTCAGTGATAATACGCTCACTATCCACCAATGCTTTTGGACAACCTAGTGACACAAAACCAATCTTTGGCGCTGCACTAACTGGCATCGTAGCAGTGGCGTTGGCAGTCGTAACATCGCTGCTTTGGGCTACACTACGGTTTTGGTTGTGGTTGGCTTTGTGATGGTAAGGCTGTTTAGTATCTGTTTGACTGGCATCTGCCTGACTCTGCGCTTGTACTATGGTAGGCGCGGCAGGATTGAAGATAGTGGCAGTGTCTTTTACGGCAGATAGAGGAGCTGTTGCTGTCGTATTCACTGACTCGGTAGAAGTTTTGGACATGGCTGACCTTGCTAGAGATAAATTGGCTGAGCGCATTGTACGTTTTTTTTGCAAAAATCACCAGTTTTGCCGCTCTATAGTCTTGATTTGTGGTTAAATATTATCTCAAGCATCTGACTTTTTTGGGCCCTACTGATGAACGCTGATTTTATAACCGCCAAAACAACCCCTGACCTCGCATTTATATCTCAGCATTTATTCACCGCTATTTTATGGGTCAACGATGAGCTATCAATCACGCGGTTGAATGCTCAAGCCGAGCAGCTACTTGCCATTAGTAGCGGCAGATTAATCAATCAATCCATCTTGACACTGCTAGCACCTGATGAATTAAAGACTAAAGATACGGTATCTATAGATAATGATAGTAATGATACAAATGAAAATGAGTCTTCAAGCGAGCCAGCTTACTCTTTGACCGAGCGCTTTGTGCAAGCGCAAAACTATCAGCAGCCTTTTATCGACCATGATCACATTATCAAAACACCGCTAAACGGTAATTTATCATTGTCAGTCGACTATAGCGTCACGCCTGTCATCTATGAACAGCAGCCTTATTTTATTATCGAGATGTGGGGTAAAGATCGGCAAAGTCGTATCTCTGAGGAGCAGCGCCAACAACAGCAGTATACAGTGGCCCGTCATATGCTACGGTCGGTCGCACACGAAATAAAAAACCCTCTTGCTGGTATTCGCGGGGCAGCCCAGCTGTTGCAACGGCAGTTTATTAAATTCAGCGACGCATCTACTACTAACACCTCTAGCGCTGATAATGCTTTGACAACCACTAACACTGACACTCAGCATGATTTGCAAAAAATGAATCAAAAGCTGCGCAACTATACGGACATTATTATTTCAGAAACTGATCGATTGACCCATCTTATTGGGCAGCTTCTGGGTTCCAATCAACTACCAAACTGGCAAACGCTTAATATCCATGAGCCTCTAGAGCATGTCTTAACCTTAGTGACCAATCAGTATCCACAGGTAGTGTTACAGCGTGATTATGATTTATCATTGCCAGAGTTGTGCGCTGACAAAGATCAGCTGATTCAAGTGTTTTTAAACCTTATCAATAATGCTTGTGAGTCGATGACTGAGTTCGAACAAACGCTACAACAGAATCAAATCTCAGAGTCTCAAGAATCACCACAAGCTGCCATGCAAACTGAGAGCAATTCTGACTATCAACCGACATTGAATATTCAAACGCGGGTTGCTTTTCAGCATACAATCGTCGGACAGCAGCACAAGCAAGTGATGCAAGTTACTATTACTGATAATGGCTCAGGTATTGATCCAGCATTGATCGGTCAGATATTTTTCCCGATGGTCACTAGCCGTGCAGCCGGTACAGGTCTTGGATTATCCATCGTCCAAGATATTATCAGTCATCATCATGGTATGATTGATGTGAGCTCGACAAAAGAGCAAGAAGATAAGCAAACCCGATTTACGCTATATCTACCATTTACTCAACCCATCACTGAGACATAAAACAAATTATGAATTTATGAATTAAAGGCTGCTAAGTTTCATAACGCCAACTCCCAATCCCCAACTTACCATCAATAATTGCTGATTAGGCCCAATACATGACTGAATATAGCGACGACCTCCAACCTAAAAGCGATGATCAATCACCACAATCACAAATAGTAACTGTGAATAATGCACCCAGCGACCACCCTGCAACATTGTGGTTAATCGATGACGATGCAGCCCTACGCATGGTGTTGGCAGACACGTTTGAAGATGCTGGATTGACCGTTATCAGTTTTACTCAAGCACAAGCAGCATGGACTCGCCTTAATGATGTTTTAAAACAGCAAGAGTCAGCCGAGCAATTACCAGACGTCATATTGACCGATATACGCATGCCAATGATGGATGGATTATCTTTTAGCGACTGGGTTCATCAGCATTTCCCTAAAATGCCAATCGTAATTATGACAGCACACTCAGACCTGACCTCTGCTATCAATAGCTATCAGACAGGGGCTTTTGAATACCTGCCCAAGCCTTTTGACTTAGATGACGCGGTTGCGACGATTTATAAAGCCATCAATTATCAGCCCAATCTAGAAACAACGACTGTTTCCCTTTTAGATGAATCCAATAACAATATAACGTCTGATACTTTCACTGAAGACCTGATAAAACCTAAAGTAGCACCTGCTAGTAAGACAACCAAAGACAATAAGAGCAAAGGTGCCGCCGTAACCAAGGATAATGGTAACCCTAGCGGCATCATTGGACAGTCACCAGCCATGCAAACGGTGTTTCGTGCCATTGGCAGACTGGCTCAATCCCCCATTTCCGTCTTAATTACTGGAGAGTCTGGAACGGGTAAAGAGTTGGTAGCCAGTGCATTGCACCAACACTCCCCTCGTAAGCAGCAACCGTTTATTGCACTTAATATGGCAGCCATACCGCATGACTTGATCGAGTCTGAGCTATTCGGTCACGAAAAAGGCGCGTTCACTGGTGCAACAACGATGCGTCAAGGCCGTTTTGAGCAGGCAGACGGCGGTACTCTATTCTTAGATGAAATCGGTGACATGCCTTTTAGCACTCAGACAAGGCTGTTACGCGTACTGGCCAATGGTGAATTTTATCGTGTTGGTGGTCAACAGCCAATAAAGGTCGATGTACGTATCATCGCAGCCACCCACCAAAACTTAGAAGAGCTGGTAAAACAAAGCCGATTCCGCGAAGATTTGTTTTATCGCCTTAATGTCATTCGATTACCCCTACCACCACTACGTACACGCCCTGAAGACATTCCTGCATTGGCCCTCTACTTTATGCAGTCTGCCGCAGAGCAAATGAATACCACTCCAAAGCATCTACATCCTGCCGCATTGCAAATCATGCAGACGTTTGACTGGCGTGGTAACGTGCGTCAATTAGAAAACGTCTGCTTGTGGCTCACGGTTATGGCTACTGGTGATACTGTGATGGCGACAGATTTGCCACCAGAGCTACTTGAAAACATCTCACCTAATACGGTGCTTTATGAAGAGCATTGCTCATCACAGGAAGACGCTCAAGAGAACTTGGTACAAAATGGCGATGTATTAAATAGTAGTGCGTTAAACAGTCATCAAAATAATCAAAGTAGCCCGTTGCCTAAGAACCAAAGTTGGCAACAAGCATTGGCTGATTGGGCTGAGCAGTCGCTAAGCACGGGTGAAACTGATATTTTACAAACAGCAACCCCTGAGTTTGAGCGCGTTTTATTAACAGCAGCACTCAATCATAGTGGCGGCAAAAAGATAGAAGCCGCAAGCTTACTTGGTTGGGGACGCAATACTCTGACACGCAAATTGCAGCAATTGGATATCTCTGCCCCGAGAGTACCAACTAAAGAGTAAATAAACGCATAAAACATGATAATAAATTATTATTAATATCAATCACTTAAAATTAGTACCGAAAATAAATGATAAATAATTAAAAATAATTGCAAATAGGGGTTGCCAAACAATTAAAACTCTATATAATAGCCAACCACTGAGACGCACTACCGAATCAGTTAACTATCTAGATAGCGTTTGAGTTTAACCGCTTTTGATGATAGAGTAACGAAAATGGGGCTGTGGCGGAATTGGTAGACGCACCAGATTTAGGTTCTGGCGCCGCAAGGTGTGAGAGTTCGAGTCTCTCCAGCCCCACCATTTTCGGATAGTACATCTTAGACCAAATATCAAAACCTGCTTTTAGCAGGTTTTTTTGTGTCTGGAATTTGGTGTTAAAACTATAAAATATCTTATTAAAAGTATTAATCTTCTTTTCTAAATCCTTTAACACTTCCTCCATACTCTGATGGCACTTACTTACCCGCTGCATCAATGCTTTAATGTACTTGCCATAGACAGAACTAATTAATAGAAAGGTTTCCCTCACTTTCATTGAATAATGCACTACGTTGATTTTTACGAAGGGTTTCACGTTGAATTATATTTTTTGCATCGACCTTTTCTAAAGGTAACCTTGTTTCGCGAGAAAGATCGCCATCGGCTATTAAAGATAAATAACGAGAACAACAAACTCTTAAAAAAGAGGTGAAATTACCAATATCATGATCAGCATCGAGAGATTCAAGGTATAGCTTAGTGATCAGCTGATTAACCGTCATTTGATCCCGAAATGACAACTCTTCTAATATATCCCAAAAAAACACCTCTAAACGAATTGAGGTGACAACTCCCTGAATTCGAAGTGATTTGGTTTTAGAGCTCCACAAGCTGTCGTCAGCACTAATAAACAATTGACACATATAATATCCTCTCTCGATACTAATTAAAGCTTATAGCAAGGCAACAAATTGCTTCAGCATAGCTGGATGGGCAGGCCACGCAGGAGCCGTTACCAGTTGGCCATCTGTAATAGCACCATCCATAGGTAACTTGACATACTCAGCGCCAGCCATTTCTATTTCTGGCTGACACGCAGGGTAAGCAGATACTTTTTTACCCTTCAATACGCCAGCAGCCGTCAGCATTTGTGGTCCATGGCAAACCGACGCAATCGGTTTATTAGTATTTGCGAAATGCTGAATCATTGCAATAACCTTAGTATTCAAACGCAGGTATTCTGGCGCACGTCCACCTGGTAAATACAAAGCATCGTAATCTGCGACATTAATATCTGCAAAAGACGCATTAAGGGTAAAGTTATGACCGCGTTTTTCGGTATAAGTTTGATCACCTTCAAAGTCGTGTATTGAGGTCGCGATGCTATCACCTGCCACTTTATCTGGGCATACAGCATCAACCTCATGTCCCATCGCTAGAAGCGCTTGGAACGGAACCATGTTTTCATAATCTTCAACAAAATCACCGGTAATGATAAGTACTTTAGCCATGATATTCTCACTGTATTGTAATGAAATATGGGAACCCAAATTAGTTTATAGCGACTTCGCTTAAAATGAGCCTGAATATCCATTCAAACATAAAAAACAACTACTAGGTAATATGTGAATACTACAAACAATCACTTTTTAAAATAAAATAATAAATTCAGCTATTTTTTAATAACTTTAAATCTATCAATATCTTATCCATCTCCTGATACCGTCTCTCTACCCGTTTCGCCAATGCTTTATCGACCATATATTGATAGTGATTATATTCTGCTGGTAACGTTGGAATAGGTTGTTGGCAATGCTGAATCGCCCACGTTTTTGATTTCTCACGGCTGTCAGCATTTATCTGAAACGGGCGTTTTCCTGTTAGTATCTCAACCATCATTACGCCAAACGCGTAGATATCACTTTGCACCGTTGCACCCTGACCTTGCCAGCGCTCAGGTGCGAGATACGCTGGTGTGCCAGCAGGATTTGGTTGGCTATTAGCCACCGTAACACGTTGTGATAAAGCAAAATCAGTGAGTAATAATCTAGGGGTCAGACTATTACTCATAGTATCTACTGGCCACTCATCATCAGAACCTTCAACCAAGATATTACTGGGTTTAATATCATTATGTAGCCAACCAGCCTGATGCAAATTAGCTATCAAGTATGCAGCCTGAGTGATGAAATGATGCTTTTGTGATGCTCTCAATGACAGATGTTTTGAAGCGGTCAGTTGACTCGCCAAGCTACCATTAGAGTAATAAGGTGTGACTACTATAACTAGTCGTTGCAACTGCGATAGTATCTGAACATCCACGCAATGATGAGCCAATAGTGGCGGTGCGATAGCGTTATTTTTGATTTTCGATGAAGCATTTACAGCAGCTAAAATATCCGCTTCATGAGTTAAATCGGCAGCAATAGTATAAGCGCCATCACTCAACTGCCATTTAATCATCACGCTACCAAATTGTGGATGCTGGGCACGTGTTAGTCCTTGGAAGTAAGTCTTGTCGATATGTTGCGTTTTAACAACTTGCGCATGCTGACCTTGCGTTTGTTCTGTGCTTTGCTGAGCAATACGTTGATGTACTATCTCACTAAAATCTTGTGCGTCCAGTTCTTGGGTAATAATGGGCAATAGCTGCATTGCTTGAGCTTGCAAGGCTTGCGTAATAGACGGATTACTGGCACTATTTTCCATGATATTGTTTCTCATAATATAGTGAGATTACTGCCTTCCCATTCGTATCATTTCCAAAGATAATAATAGCGCGAATAATGGTTACAAGTACTACGCTTAGTAGGTACTAAGAGTGTAGTCACTGAAATTTCAGCAGCGTTAATTGTATTTTTGGGTATGGTATTAAAGACAACCTTAATTGCTAGAGCCACTATGTCACAACCAACTATCCCGACCACGCCATCTGATCAACCCACTTATGCCCTGCCCGCACCGCTGCTAGACTTACTCAGTCAATACTTACAAGAGCGAGTCACACCAACTATTGAAATCGACCCGAGCCAGCTTGCTTATCGCTGGGTTGGTGGACGCACTGGTCACCTGCAGCCTTTGTCAGTCAATCTGTTTTTGAGCTTAGATGACTTGCATGGTATCGATACGCAAAAATCGAAACTGGTACAGAATACCCGTCAGTTTATTAAAGGTTACCCTGCCAACCATGTATTGATGTCAGGCACACGCGGTGCCGGTAAGTCATCATTGATTCGCGCTTTGCTACAAGCCCATCATAGTGAAGGCTTGCGTATTATTGAGGTGGCCCGCGATGATCTGCAAGTATTGGATAAGATTCGTGCTGCTATTAATGCCCTACCAGCAGATTGTCATTGCCGCTATATCGTATACTGTGATGACCTCGCTTTTAATGGTCAAGATGAAAGCTATCGTGCGCTAAAGAGCGTGCTCGATGGCTCGCTAGACTCTGAGCAAGACAAATTACTGGTCTACGCCACCAGCAATCGTCGTCGCCTGCTACCGCAGATGATGAAAGACAATGTCGATATCTATAATGGGCAGACGGATGAAGTCAATCCCTATGAGGCTATTGATGAGACCGTGTCATTATCAGATCGATTCGGTTTGTCCCTCACCTTCCATCCTATGGATCAGCAGACTTATCTGCATATCGTTCAGCATTATCTGAATTTAGAGCAGCAAAAAATCTCAGCTGATATGGGTAGTGATGCTAAGGACATTTTAGCAAGTCAGTCTATGCCTGATAAGATCAGAAAGGATGCGCTACGTTGGGCCTCAGAACGTGGTGGTCGCTCAGGAAGAGTTGCTTACCAGTTCAGCCGCTTTTGGAGTGGTGAAACACAATTGGCTATCGAAGACAGTAAGCGCTAGGTCATATTTAACGCTAAATCATATCTAAGCTTAACGATCTCTAATCACTGCGTGCAGAGCCTATATACTGCACGCGACTCTCCTCTTGACCGCTCTCTTGATTGCTTGCCGACCCAATTGCACTATCGACCATATATTGGTCAAAATCTTCTGCCAGCCATAGATTGCCTTGATAGACACTTTGCGCATCTAAGCGAATATATGCCATATTTGGCGTTTCGCTATCTGGATTATCAAAGTTCTGATAGCGAGCGCTAAAGTGGGTCAAAATTATATTTTTGAGTCCAGCCGCTTGGGCAAATTCGCCGAGCAATTGGGCGCTACTATGCATCGGATCATAGTCTGGGTTTTTGGCTCGAATCTTATTGAGCACCTCGTGCGTATAAGTAGCTTCATGCACCAATAAATCCGCATTGATAACGGCTTTGCTTAACAAATTTGGCGCATCATTGTCTCCTGCCACCACCACTCGCGTCCGCTGTATCTCATTGTCAACATAATCTACTGAGCGCAATTGTCTATTACCCTCAGTCGTGACATCTTCGCCTTGCTGTAACTTGCCCCATAGTGCACTTGCTGGAATACCATCTGCCACAAGCTTATCTGTATTAAGGATGCGGCGGCTAATAGTCTGAGTAATACCAAAGGCATGAGAAGCAACTCGATGTGATAGCGGCGTGATATCAATATCAAGCTGATGTTGGTCACTTAAGCTAATACTGACCTTGTTCGTATCATCTTGCTCAGCTAACACCTCTTCAATCGCTATAAAATCGAAAGCAAAAGGTAGATACAGCTCTGTAGTGGCGGTAATAGCTTCAAGCAAAGTAGCAATTGCTTTTGGTGCAATCAAAGTCAATGATTCACGACGTCCTGACATGGCAGCACTAGCTAGCAGCCCTGGTAGACCATAGCAATGGTCACCATGAACATGAGTGATACAGATAGCAGCCAATTGATGTAAGGAGAGCTTGGTATGTAGCAACTGCTGCTGCGTGCCTTCACCGCAATCAATCAGCACCCATGGACGCGATTTCTTACTCTGATTATTCTGTTGACGACTTCCTTGCTGTACGCCAGAGGTATGCGGATTCAAACACTCTATTGCTAATGCGGTCACATTACGCTGTTTGGTCGGTACACCTGCAGAGGTGCCCAAAAAGGTTAGCTTTAGCATAGTGATGCCTTTTATTTATCAGGAATACTGGCTCAGACTTACGAGAACGTCTCTTCATTCTAAAACGATAACAGAAATGAGATAAACGGAGAATATGTCCTAGCTACGACAGTTGGCATATCATGGTTTTTTGACCTTCAACCATTTGTCCACCATTGGCGGTGCAATCGTTTACCATATTCGATTCGTAAGATTTCCAGCCACCATAAAAGCTCGCTGCACATAGAATTACCACTAGAATTTTCTGTGACCACGATTTGATAGAGACTTGCTGGCTATTAATCTGTTGTCTATTATTTTCTTGCATACTGGTATCTTGCTTATTAAGTGATGTTTGAGTTGCTGACTGATTGTCATCTTTATTTAGGCTATCTTGCTTTAGATTACCTTTATTCGAGGTATTTAGATCTGTCATAGTATTATCCTAAAAAAGGCTTTGTTTATTCATAAACAAAGCCTTTGGTCTATATGGCTACTTAAGCGTTGAGAGAGGATTATACCAGTATCCTCTAAAAATTCAGACGGCCGCCCTTTTTTTCTGCTCGCTTAAAGGCATCTCGTTCTTCGCAGCGTTTGAGCCAATTCAAGAGATTAGTATATTTACTCTGATCTAAACCTGCACCAGCATTGGCACCCAAGACTGCAAGATGCATTTGAATATCAGCGGCGCTAAATTCACTACCTGCAAACCAGTGATTTTCATGTAGATGACGCTCCATCATATCTAACATCTTCTCCAAACCGCTACTGATCATGTTCTTTTCAATCTGACCTTGGATTTTTTTGCTGATAGGTTTGATTAGCATCGGCGATTGAGACACTACTTTGGTGAATACCAAACGCATGACCAACAGTGGCATCAATGAAGCCTCTGCAAAGTGTAGCCAAAACGTGTAGGCTTCCCACGCTGCTTCGTTATTATCGTCAGGTTTGAACTGCTTTTCTTTATCATAGTGCTTAATCAAATACTCAATGATAAACCCTGACTCAATCAGCACACGATCGTCTGCTTCTAGTATCGGTGCATTACCAATCGGATGCACTTGCTTTAAGCTATCAGGGGCACGGTATGCCTTATTGCGCTCATAGCAAGTCAGTTTATAATCAACGCCGAGCTCTTCCAACAGCCAGATAATACGAAACGAGCGCGAGTTTGCTAAATGATGAAGATGTAACATAAACCGTCCTAGTTATATATTGTAGTAAATCAGCCATAATATCTCAGATATAGCGCCATATGTTCACTCAATCGCGGCCCTACTGCTCTCGATAATAGCGTAATTTCTACTTCTTTAATACTATGAGTTGGCAGACATGATGGAAAACAATGCCTACCGTATCGATACTGTCTAAGACGGTGTACTCTTTGACATCAATCTAAATGTAATGCTTCAATCTTGCGCGTCATTTTATCTATCTTTTGCTGATATTTTTTGATCTGACGAAATCGATGCGCGATTAGCACGCCTTTGATACGGCGATTTTTCAGACGACGACGTGGTGGAAAACTGCCTACTTGTGGTTCATTGTAGCCATGTAAGCGGTCTTCACGTTTACGCGCCATATAGCCCAACGCGCTATCAGCAATCATAATCAGCAATGCGATGAAAATCATGCTGTACATCAGCATGGAGCCACCATCATGTAAGTTACGATCTAAAATTGCGATTGAGAATATGAACAAGAATATTGGCTCAAGGTAGCACAGAGTGCCAAACAGTGAAACAGGCAACTTCTGACTGGCCACCATCGTTAGTGACATCGCAGCGGTGCTAATAATGCCTAATAATGGCAGCAGATACCAAAGCTTGTGGTTGGTGATTGCTACTTCAAAACCACCATTCATATACAGTGCGACCAATACCACTGGCAACAACAATACAAGGTCTGAAATCAGACCAGTAATAGGCGGTACTGCAAGCTTACGGCGTAGTAGATAATAAGGAGGATAACCCAAGCAAACAAACAAAGTCGCCCAAGAAATAGCACCATACTCAAAAATATCGTAAGCGATACCCAGACCTGCACATACAATGGCAGCCCACTGAAGTAAGCTCATGTCTTCGTTGTAAAAGAACCTGCCGACAACGATCATAATCATCGGATATAGGAAGTAACCCAACGTTACCTCAAGTCCCAAACCATTAACTGGCGCCCACATGAATATCCAGATTTGCGCACCCAAAATCGGTGTGGGTAATATAAATAAAAACCACTCTTTTGCATTTTTTAGTGTTTTTAAATAATCAAAAATGTGCTGCCACTGCTTTAATACGCTTACCAGCAGTACTAGACTAAAAAACATTGTCAGCACGCGCCACGAAGCGACTTGCGTACCTGATAATGGTTGCAGCAGTAGACCAAATAAGAACAGCAATGAGTATAAAAAATTTGCAGCGACGGCAGTGATTGTACCCTGCGAGGTTTGGTTAGTAGTCAGCATCACAACAGCCTTTAAAGATTGGGGCACATCCATGGCAATTTTTAAAAAAAACAAAAGCCTCAGACGAGAACGTCTGAGGCTTTTGCATATAAGGTCGTCGCGCAATCTAAGTTGAACGCTTTTGATGTACTAGGCTTACATCATGGTCGGCATTATGTCAAAGTCAGAATGAATAAGCAATGCCACTGTTCATCTAGTGTCTAAACTTTTAAATTGAGTAAATTTAATGCAGGTAAGTACTTATTTTGCATCAAGTTGTTCGATTTTTTGCTGTATCTTATCCATCTTCTTTTGGTAACGACGAATCTTGCGAAAACGATGGGCTTTTAGCACGCCATCGATACGCTGATTGATAAAATGACGACGCGGTGGAAAGCCGCCAATCTGAAGCTCTCTATAGCCATGCAAGCGATCATTACGCTGACGAACGAGATAGCCTTTTATGCTATCAGCCATCATAACCAGTAGCGCAAGCGTAATCATGCCGTACATAAAGAGCGAACCACCTTCTTCAAGGCTTTGACTCAAAATAGTAATAGACAATACGAATAACAGCATCGGCTCTATATAACTTAGCGCCCCAAACAGTGATACTGGCAGCTTACTACTAGCAATCATCGTCAGCGACATCGCAAGCGCACTAAAAGCACCAAGCAGCGGCAATAGATACCAGAACTTCATGTCTTGCGCTGCAACATCAAAACCGCCAGTCATATAAAGCACGATGAGCACTACTGGTGTCAACAGCGTCAAATCAAATAACAAACCCGTAATAGGTGGTACAGAAAGGGTGCGCCGTAGCAGATAATACGGTGGATAACCCAAGCATACAAACAGTGTCACCCAAGATACTGAACCATACTGAACAATATCGTAGCCGATACCGAGTGCTGCAAATATCGCGGCAGCCCATTGCAAGATACTCATATATTCATGGTAAAAGAATCGACCAAGCACAATCATCACTAGCGGCAATAAAAAATAGCCCAATGTGACATCGAGACCAAACCCATTGACCGGTGCCCACATAAACAACCAAATCTGTCCACCTAGGATTGGCGCAGGCAGTATAAATATAAGCCATTCCTTGACTGTCTTTAGCGTCTTTATATAATCAAAAACACGTTGCCACTGCTTAGTCAAACTGACCAATATAACCAAACTGAGCAACATCATGAGCACACGCCATGATGCTACCTGCGTCCCTGTTAAGGGCAGCATAAACAGTCCAAACAAAAACATCATCGAGAATAAAAAGCTCGATGATACCGAAGCAACCGTTCCCTGAAAAGTTTGATTGGTCGTAAGCATAACAACAGCCTTAAAAAATAGAACCTTATTTACAGTATTGAAAAAATGAGAATTAAAAAACAAAAGCCTCCGACGATAACGTCAGAGGCTTTTTTCTAGAAAAATGCTAAGAGACTAGACTCAAAAGCTAATTACCAAGACTATTACTCGTCATCGTCTTATGCATAGTTAGTCTATTATAGATTGTCACTTGGTTTATGGTCGTTTGCAATATCAATCACATCATCGACGTCGGTAGCTGCGGTATTGTCAGTTGTCGCATCAATATCTATCTGCTCCTGACCTTCTACCTCAAACGTACCATCTTCTCTCATGGCATCGATAAGCTCGTCATCGCTCTCTTCGTGCTCAACACGCGCCATGGCAACCAGTTTTTCATCTTTTGACAGACGAATCAATGTTACGCCTTGCGTATTACGACCAGAGCTAGCAACATGCTCAACTGGTGTACGAACCAACGTACCTTTGTCAGAGATTAGGATAATATCATCGGTAGAGTCAACCTTGGTCGCTCGTACTAGTGCGCCATTACGCTCGCTGGTCTTGATAGCGATCACACCGCCACCGCCACGATTTTGTGTATTGAACTCATCGATAAAGGTACGTTTACCAAAGCCATTTTCACAAGCAATCAGAATTTCACGTACATCATCTTCGATAACGACTAATGATTTGATAAACTCATCAGTAGCCAGACGCATACCGCGGACGCCTTTTGCCGTACGGCCCATCGCACGCGCATCATTCTCATCAAAACGAATCGCTTTACCATTTGAAGCAAACAACATCACTTCTTGGCTACCGTTAGTGATACGAGCGCTGACCAATTTATCACCGTCTTCTAGTCCAACCGCAATCAAACCGTTCGAGCGAATATTGGCAAACTGCTTAAGCTCAACACGCTTCACGGTACCATTGGCCGTTGCAAAGAAAACGAAAGGCGCTTCTGCTTGGTTGCTGTCTTCTACTGAGTCATCATCACTATCTATTAAGATATCTGCCTCTGACATCTCACCTGTGACCGATGTGTCCCCTACGATTTTCGGAATCGGTAATATCGTCGTAACGGTTTCATCACCATTTAAGCCAATCAGGTTAACGAGTGGACGACCACGAGCACCGCGACTGGCAATCGGCACTTCAAAACCACGTAAGCTAAAGACACGCCCACTATCCGTAAAACACAATACGGTAGAGTGAGTAGATGTCACAACTAAATGATCAATGACATCATCTTCTTTCATCGCCGTGGCAGACTTGCCTTTACCGCCACGTTTTTGCGCGACATAATCGTCAATTGGCTGAGTCTTAGCATAACCAGTACGTGACACTGTCATCACGACCGTTTGCTCTGGAATAAGGTCTTCACGGCTAAAGTCAGTACGTGAGTCAATAATGTCCGTACGGCGCTCATCACCAAAGTTATCGCGAATCTCGATCATCTCATTAGAGATAATAGCCATAAGCTTATCAAAATCGCCAAGGATAGACTCTAAGTGTGCAATTTCACGTAATAGGTCTTGGTATTCTTCGGTCAATTTATCTTGCTCAAGACCCGTCAAACGATGCAATTGCATATCTAAAATCGCATTGACCTGCTCAAGTGACAAGCGATAGCGCTCTTCGCCTTCGATCAGACCAAACGGCGCTTTAGGATCTTCACCATCGATAAACTCAGGACGCACTGACTGACTACCAGCAGCTGTAAGCATCGCGACAACGCTACCTGAACCCCATGTATTATTTAATAGACTTTCACGAGCCAATCCACGGTTTGCTGACGCTTTAATCGTCGCAATAATCTCATCGATATTGGCTAGAGCGACCGTTAGACCTTCTAGCAAATGACCACGAACGCGGGCTTTGTTCAATTCATAAATCGTACGACGTGTCACCACTTCTTGACGATGACGAACAAACGCAGCGATAAGCTGACGCAAGGTCAATAGTTTTGGCTGACCATTATCGAGCGCCACCATATTGATACTAAAGCTAGACTCTAGCGGCGTTTGTAGAAATAGGTTATTAACAATAACTTCAGCAGTCTCGCCGCGACGCAAATCAATAGCTATACGCATACCATCTTTATCAGACTCATCACGAATTTCGCTAATACCTTCGATTTTTTTATCACGGACCAGCTCTGCGATACGCTCAATCAACTTGGCTTTATTGGCCTGATAAGGTACTTCGGTGAATACGATGCGCTCACGATCGCGGTTGACGCCAGAATTGCTCATCGGCTCGATATGATAACGACCACGAATATGCAAGCGGCCTTTACCCGTACGATAAGCATCTAAAATGCCCGCGCGACCATAGATAATACCGCCCGTAGGAAAATCAGGACCTGAGATATGCGACATCAGCTCTTCGGCTGAAACTTGTGGGTTTTCAGCATAGGCCAAACAAGCATTGATCACTTCAGTCAGGTTATGCGGGGCCATATTGGTCGCCATACCAACGGCAATACCCGTCGCGCCATTGACCAATAGATTAGGAATACGCGCTGGCATCACGCTTGGCATGCGCTCAGAGCCGTCGTAGTTGTCTTCCCAATCGACCGTATCTTTGTCCAAATCAGCGAGCATCTGGTGGGTCAGTTTGGTCATACGTACTTCGGTATAACGCATCGCTGCCGGAGGATCATCATCGATCGAGCCAAAGTTACCTTGACCATCAACCATTGGATAGCGCAAGCTGAAATCCTGCGCCATACGGACGATGGCATCATAGACGGCACTATCGCCATGTGGATGGTACTTACCGATAACATCACCGACCACACGTGCTGATTTTTTGTACGGTTTGTTATAATCGTTTGATAGCACGTGCATGGCATACATCACGCGGCGGTGTACAGGTTTGAACCCATCACGCACATCAGGAAGCGCACGCGAGACGATCACGCTCATCGCATAATCCAAATACGACTGCTTTAGTTCATCTACGATGCCAATAGGACTGACCGATTCGCTCATATACACTCCTTCACTCACATTTTTTTCTAACGTTGACACATCGCTTATAGCACCCATAGATCATATAAAAATACTGCCACATAAATGGGCAGTCATGACCAAAATACATACCATAAAAAAACACTGCTACACGTGCAAAACAATAGGAAAATAGCGATAGTTTTAATGTTTAATAAAAGAAGCTATTTTAGCACAAATTTGCTGATTTAGGGGGTTCTGAGTACCATTAAAATCAAGCTAGACGGTTCATTCACAGTGATATTTTGAATTATTGACACACTCTAAAATAATTCTAATGACAGGTTTTTTTTGATTGGCTGATTTTGCCATTTTTACAAACAAACTTACCATCTGCTGAGCAATGAGACACCCCGCCCATTTTACCTGAACAAGGCGTATTTCGAGCTTGTGCTTGGCTCATAGATGTAAAAGTAAATACTAGGGCAAGTAGCGCTGTGCTGATTGATTTCATTGTTTATTCTCCGTATCTGATGGATATTAAATAGAAAAATACTATACTCATTCAGTACAGCTCGACAAGATTTATTTTGACTAACTGAGTGAATACTTATATTTCTACCTACAATTCAACATGACATTTAATTTAACGCTAAAATCTTGAGCATAGGGATCATACGTGGTTTGCATATAAGCTCTATTGACCAAACAACTAGGATGCTTAGAATATTTAGCCAATACAACAACACCTACAACTGTCTCTGACGTGAACTGATTGTTTTTATGGTCATATTGTTTTCATAACCATAATGCTTTGCCATAAGCTAATAGCTTTCAAAATCATATTATTCTCATGAGCACATTATGATTTAAACCACTTTGATGCGGTTATTTTTTAGTGATACTGGACAAAAAAATTCTAAACGCTACACTACCTCATCTTTTATAGCACTTAAATAACGACCTAACAGGCTACTTTTATTATGGATATCATTCTTGCAATTGTTTGGATTTTAGCAATGGTGCTATACAGCTTTTCGAGCGATTATGTTGCTAGCTTTCCTAACCATAACAATCGCGCTGTACCCTATGTTCGTTGGGGAGCACTTTTAGTCGCTATGGCTTTATCAGCATACTTGTCAAAAGCCTATCAAGAAAACCTACAAGGCAATGGTATGTGGGTGTTTGTTATCGTGGTATTTGTCGTTATTGTGTTAGCGAAAGTCGTTTTTAAATGGGTAATTAACAGACGTTTGAAACGCTAGTTAATACTGAATAGTTTTATTAATTTGACCCTCTTAATTATTGATCTAAATACCTATGACAATTAAACATCAAGATAGCCAGCCTGACTCAAACCTTTCTATACCAACAGAAGACAAACGAGCAGATCGTAGCTTCGATGCCATTGCCGATCATTTCGAAAAGAAAGTGTATGGTGGTTTAAAAGGCGAGATTCGATTGGCTGTACTACGCCGTGATATTTTCGAATATAGTTCACAGATGAGTGAAGCGCTTGGGCGACCTTTACGTATCCTGGATGTGGGTGCAGGGCTTGCGCAAATTGCGATAGAACTTGCTGCTCAAGGTCATAGCGTAGTCATCAATGATATATCAGCAAATATGCTTGAGAAGGCGAAAGCGAGCGCAGAAAAAATTGATAAAAAGCTAGACATCACATGGTATGTTTGCCCTTATCAAGCGCTTGAAGAAAAACTGGCTCAGACAGAGACAGAAAAATTTGATTTGATCATGTCGCATGCGCTACTTGAATGGTTGGCAGAACCAGCGGCGGTCATGGACTTTTTTGATGAGCATTTAACAGATGATGGCGCGCTATCTGTCTGCTTCTATAACCCAGCGAGTTTTGATTATCGCAATCTTATCATGGGGAATTTTAACTTACTCGATAGCTTACTTGATGGTAACGATTACAAAGCGGACAATAAGAAAAGCCTCACCCCCAACTATCCCGTGGCCAAAGTAGAAGTCGAGTCGTGGCTCAAAGCGCATGATTATCAGACGGTACGTAGCAGTGGTCTACGAGTGTTTCATGATTATGCACCACTCAAGCGTGGCGGGCATAACGACCCAGATGCAGTGATCAGAATGGAGTTACGCTACTCACAATTAGAGCCGTACAAATGGCTTGGCCGTTATTTACACATTTTGGCTAAACGGTAAATTTAGAAGATTACCCAAGAATGGATGAAGACTACTAAACCTCTTCATCCATTCTCGATGATCTATCGTATTCTGACCAAGTAGTGGCATTGATGTCTTTTTCATCAAAGACTACGACATGCTCTAGCAAAGGCAGAATGCCAATATGCGAGCCGATTGCATGGTTATGATGGCTCGCAACCAAGGATAAGACAGTCTGTCCGTCGTCTAACTGCAGACGGTACAAGTAGTTGGCACCGCGAAACACACGTCCGATAACCAAAGCTGTCTGCGTACTGTCATCATCATGAATAATATCATCAGGGCGCACGAGTACTTTGATTGGCGTACCATTTGGATAATCATATTCGCAGTACTGTGGCTGGCCTGATTCATCATAGACTTCCATGCGACGATAGATATTACCTAGCGCCGTCTCAACATGACCTTCTTTGATAATGCCGTCTATCATCGCGCCTTCGCCTACGAATTCAGCGACAAAAGGACTGACAGGCTCATGATACAGCTCGCTTGGTCGCGCCCACTGCACCAATCGTCCTTTATCCATTACCCCTACTTTATCCGCTAGCGCGAACGCTTCATTTTGATCATGAGTGACCAAAATTGCTGTGGTGTTGGTACGTTTAAGAATATCACGGACATTCATTGCTAGTGATTCACGCAGCACCACATCTAGATTAGAGAATGGTTCATCAAGTAATAGTAGTTTTGGTTTGGGGGCTAGCGCTCTTGCTAGAGCCACACGCTGCTGCTGACCACCAGAAAGCTCATTTGGACGTTTGTCTGCATGTTCAGTCAATTCAACTAAACTTAGCATCTCAGCCACACGGGCTTTTTTGTCAGCAGCTGACCACTTATTGAGACCAAAGGCGATGTTTTTTGCCACGCTTAAATGCCCAAACAGAGCATAGTCTTGAAACACCATGCCCATGCCACGCTTGGCTGGCGCAACTGCAAATGATTGACGAGCAGTTTTCTCTGTTAGGCGTTGGTTGTTTAGATAAATAGTGCCGCCACGACTTTGCTCCAGTCCCGCGATTGCTCGTAGCGCTGTGGTCTTCCCGCAGCCACTATAACCCAAGAAGCAACCAATCTCTCCTTGCTCCAACATCAACGATAGACCATTGACGACAATAGTATCGTCATAGCCTACGATGAGATTTTGCACACTAAAGTAAGGATCTGTCGCGATATGTTTCTCAGTATTTTGTTGTGAGGTACTGCTCTGCTCTACAGTTTTATTCGGCTGAACTGGATTGATTCTATTTTGTGACAGTGCTGATTTTGCTACAGGCATGTGATTAGCCCGAGCCTTTTCTGACTTAGAATTTGTAGAGTCGTTCATTGAATCAGTGTACATAAACGGTACCAGTTCGCTATTAGTAAGTAAAACCATCGATAAAACAGAGCAAATTATAATATAGCTGACACTACGAGTGTGCTGTTAAACTTATGTCAAATTATTGCTATTAGCTTTGTTGTTACTAACTGTGTTTGTCGCTTTGACGCAATAATATCCAAACAGGGAGCAAACCAACCAGCACGATTAGCAAACTCGGCAAAGCGGCTCGTCCCCACATGCCTTCGCTCGTCATTTCAAACACTCGTACTGCAAGCGTATCCCAGCCTTGACGCCGTGTCATCAGCGTAATGGGCATCTCTTTCATCACTTCGACAAAACCCATCAATAATGCAGTCAATACGCCAGGGCTAAGCACAGGCAGCATCACATGACGCCAGCGCTGATAAGGACTGTCGCTCAGTAATTTTGCGGCAGCCTCCTGATTGACTGTCAATCGCTGCAACTGTCTGTCAACTGGCTGAAAACTCACTGTCATAAAACGCGTCGATAGCGCCAGTAGCATAACAATGACGCTGCCAGAAAGCACTTGCTGTGAGGTGATACCAAAGGCAATCATTTGATTATCAAGCCACGCAATAGGTATAAATATCCCTACCGCCAATACAGTCCCCGGTACGACATAGCCTAAATTGGCTAAAGTGGTCATTAGCTTAGTCGATTTATCAGGATACTGCCGTTTGATCCACGCAATAATAATGGCCAAAAAAGCAATAAATAGCGTGGTCATACTAGCAATCATGAGGCTATTGGTGACAAAATCAATGTAACGTGCATCAAAATCTTGGCGAAAATTCAGTGCTGTCCAATAGATAAGCTGTAAGAAAGGAATTAAGAAGGCGACCAGAAAGATCAGCGTACACAGCAGTGTCATGGCGAATTTGGCAGGTTTGCTAGCGTCAAAGCGCTGGCTGCTACCTTGGGTCAGTGAGCTACCACGCTTCGCTTGCCAATACTGCTCAAACAATACCACAATAAAGATCACACCAATGAGCAAGGCTGCTAGCTGAGCCGCTGTGGTCAAACTAAAAAAACCAAACCATGCTTTATAAATGGCGGTAGTAAAAGTATCGACATTGAATACCGATACTGCACCAAAATCCGCTAAGGTTTCCATACTGGCTAGCAGCAAGCCACCAATGATCCACGGTAATGCTTGTGGTAGCGCCAGACGAAAAAATACACGGCTACGACTCAAACCTAGCATTTGCCCCGCTTCTATCGCTCGCCTGCCTTGCGACAAAAATGCCTGACGCGCGAGCAAATATACATAAGGATAAAACGCTAGCGATAATACCAAGCCTGCGCCCCATACATTCCTTATCGACGGTAGAGCAGTACTAATACCAGAATCGCGCAGAGCTGTCTGTAGCGGCCCACTAAAGTCAACAATGCCGATAGTGACAAATGCCAACACATAAGCAGGGATGGCAAGTGGCAACATCAATGCCCACGAAAAGAAACGCTGACCAGGGAAACGATACATACTAGTCACCCAAGCCAGAGCAGTACCAATAGTGCCTGAAACAACAGTCACCATTAGCAATAAAATCGCCGTGTTTTTGAGCACTTGCGGCAGTACATAGTCTGCCATGTGTGTCCAAATCTCTGCCACTGGCTGTGTCCACGACAGCAGCACGATTAAAATCGGTACTAGCATAAACAACGAAATCAGCCCTAAGACTGATTTCGAGATAATACGTTTACGAAGGGCATGGTCTTGGCTGACAGTCTGCTGGTCGTTAACACCGTTATTGACAGTATCGTTTTGACTAACAGACGCATCTGGCGTTGTGATCATATTATCATTACCGTGTCATACGTATAGAGACCTTGTAAGCTTATACCAACCTCAAAATCGTCATTACTTGAATAACTGATCTGTAACGACTAACCTTTGAACTTATTCTTTAAAAGCTGTTGTTTAAAAGCCGTGCTTTGAGAACTATTGTCTAAAAGTTATGGTTTTGAGATTGGTATCAGTATTACTGGCGACCCCTTATTTATAACCCGCTTTATCCATCATTTGGATAGCTTGAGTTTGTAGTTCACCGAATTTCTGTACATTGATATCATCTTTTTTGAACTCGCCCCATGATCTGAGCATGTCTGACTCATCGATACCTACTTTTACTGGGAATTCTTTGTCAGAGCTGGCATAAAGACCTTGTGCCTCATCAGATGACAACCACTCTATCAGTTTAAGCGTACCATCTGGATTGTCTGAACCTGCAACCACGCCAGCGCCTGAGATGTTTACGTGCGTACCAGTCGTATCTTGGTTTGCCCAGAATATTTTAACAGGGAAGTTTGGTTTCTCGTCCAATAGACGACCATAGTAGTAGCTATTGGCAATACCCACTTCACACTGACCAGCAGCGATAGCTTCTAACATCGCAACGTCGTCACTGAACACATCAGTCGCTAGGTTATCAACCCACCCTTTAATAACTGCTTCGGTCTTCTCTTCGCCCAAATGCTCCATCATGCTAGCGACAAGCGATTGGTTATAGACCTTTTTAGAAGTACGTAAGCATAATTTGCCTTTCCATTTTGGATCGGCTAAATCTGCATAAGTAGATAGCTGGTCAGCAGTGACTTTGCTTGGGTCATAAAAGATAGTACGTGCACGTAGTGACAGACCTGTCCACTGACCTTTTGGATCACGGTATTTTGCAGGGACGTTAGCTTCTAATACAGTAGATGATACTGGTTGTAATAGGCCTTGCTCTGCAGCCTGCCATAAGTTACCAGCATCAACGGTCAATAGCATATCAGCTGGGGTATTCTGACCTTCAGCTTTTAGACGCGCCATCAAAGGCCCAGTTTGGTCTGTAACCAGTTCAACTTTTACGCCTGTTTGCTCAGTATAGCGATCTAACAATGGCTTAATCAGCTGCTCATTACGTGATGAGTAGATAGTAATTGTCTGACCATCAGCAGTCATAGCTTCGTCAGTTGCTGCTTGCTGCTCAGCACCTGTTTCTGTTGACTCTACTTCTACGCTCTCTTCTGTGGTTGAAGAATTACTACAACCCGCCAAACCCAACATCATGCCAAATACGGCTGCAGGTAAGATAAGCTTCGTAGAGGTTAGATTAGCGCTGATAGCGTTTAATGACATGGTTTTCCCCATAGTAATGCTATAAAAAAAGTAAGACGGATGGTGAGACAAAATAACAGTGATTATAACGCTGACTTGCTAAGCGCTAGCAGTAATCAGGCCATAATATATCAAAGCAACATACTAATGGAAGTGAGATTAATTATCAATACATTTGTTTAACTGGCAAATATACCTGTGATGAGTCTTTAGCATTGATTTTTAAGAGCTATTTTTAGCGGCCCAGTTCTTTCAATAGTTTGGTCTGGCGACGCATTTTAGTGTCAATCTAAAGGAGCCATTGCCCTAAAATTGCATTGACCGCAGCTTCTGTACGTAAGATACGAGAGCCTATATGTACAGGCGTGCAACCTTGTGCCGACAGCATCTCTATCTCATAGTCAATCCAACCACCTTCAGCACCTATGCAGACTATACTCGGTAGCTCTCGTGATGGTTGTAGTTGTAAAAACTCAGAAAATGACTGCTGACTATAAGGATGCGCGACAATCGCTCGATTGTTCATTAGGCTTGCAAGTGTGTCTTCAACAAATGGCTTAAAACGTTTTTGTAGCGTAATACTAGGAACAATCGTATCGATGCTTTGTTGCAGACCTTCTAATACAAACTCGTCTATCCGCTCAAGCATTGGGCTTTGCCAATAGCTTTTTTGAGTACGATAGCTATTGATAAGAATGATATCGCGTACACCAAGCGCCGTCATATCCATGATTAAACGCCGTAGCACTTTAGGACGCGGTAACGCCAAAATGACAGTCAAATCTAATTTGGCTGGCGGCACAGTATTGAGCTGAACGTTACTTAACTGAATGCTGTCAGCGGTAATATCTTCGATAACAGCAGTACCAAGATTGCCGCCGATTTGGCCAATTTTAAGCGTATCACCGACTTTCGCGCCCAGCACTTTAGTCACATGGCTGACTTGAGACAAGGAATCGATTTTTGCTGTATCTGATGAGAAGTTTTCAGCGGGCAATAATATACAGTTCATAAGCTATCTTGGTTGGAAGACATCTCGATAGCGTCTTCAATCATCGTAAATTGACGGGTCAGTACCGCTTGCTGCTGTATCGTCATTTGCTCGCCAGCTAGCCCTGCCTGCGCGGCTAATGGCAAATTACTTAGCCAAGTCTCTAGCTGCATATAAATGCTAACAGCGTCTTCACGGTTATAAGCTGTTTTCTTACGAGAGGATTTTTTATTCGCCTTTAACTGCTCATCACTGACTATCTGTGCATCCGAACTACTTGAGCTATTTGACTCGATTGGACGATAGAAGTCATTACTTGGCTGATATACAGCGCCTACGCTAGCCAATTTGTCTATTACGCTTTGGCAAGACTGAGTGTAACCCCCCATCAGTACAGGCGTTGCCACACTTGCAGGCTCCACTGGATTATGCCCACCAATATCTACCAGCGAGCCGCCCACAAATGCTACATTTGCCAATGTATACCAAGTCATCATCTCACCCATGCTGTCTGCTAGATAGACTTGAGTGTCTGCATCAATCGCTTCCCCATCACTGCGCCGAGCCATGTTTAACCCAGTTTTTTGAATGAGATCTGCTACTGCATCAAAACGCTCAGGATGCCTAGGGACGATAACAAGCAGCGTATCTGCTAATGTGGCTTGAGACAGTAGTTGCTGCTGCAATGACAACGCTGCTGCCTCTTCGCCATCGTGAGTACTCGCAGCTACCCACACAGGACGATCTGCTATACCAAACTCTGCTCGCAGATCAGCTTTCTTACTATGAATACTGTTATCTTCTACCGCTTTGTCATTAGTTGTGGACGCATTGATTACCCACTTTAATGAGCCTGCTACGCGAATTTGGGCGCTACTAGCCCCTAGTCGCCTAAAGCGTTTAGCAGAGTCACTGTCTTGCGCAATAATTAAAGAAAGATTTTTCATCATGCTGGCGCTGACTGCACCAATTTTTTGATAGCTCTGAAAAGAAGAAGCAGATAGTCGACCATTGACTAGAATACTTGGAATACGGTGCTGGGATAATTTGGTCAAGATGTTTGCCCATAGCTCTGTTTCTACAAACAGTGCAGCGATCGGCTGCACATGCGTTAAGAAAGTCTCGATAACAGCAGGGCTGTCGACTGGCACATAACTATGACTCATCTGACCCTGAGCTATCTTTTCTGCAAAACGACTGGCGCCACGAGCAAAACCTGTCTGAGTCGTATTGGTCAACCATATCTGATAGCCATTAGCCAATAACATATCTAGTAAAGGCGCGACCGTATTGGTCTCACCTAGTGAGACTGCGTGGCACCAAATCACCCCTTTATCGCTATCAGCATTGACCACTGGACGCGGTGGATACTGCCTGCCAAAACGCTGATCGATTTCCTGCTGATAGTTTTCGTTTTTATGAGATCGACGCCATACTTGCAGACGATATAGTGGCTTTAGCAGCCCAATAAGAGACTGATAATATAAAGGTGTCTCATGTACCGCACGACTAGGCGATGATACAGGGTCAATTGGATTTGCAGAGTGGTCAGACGGGGTATTAGATGATGGCATGGAACAGCCCAAATTAGTTATGAATCAAACAATAAAAGGGTAAAGGTAAAGCGCGCCAATTCTACCTGAATTTAAGCTGTAACAATAAGCTTTTAAAAAGTTACTGAGTAAATAGTTATTAGATAATGATTGTTAGATAATGATTATTATCAATAAAGCGACTGCGATGATTGCGCCGATTAACAGCTGATAACGCTTGGTGCTATGCTGCTCTTGCTTCTGTGTGGTCAGCAGCATATCTGCTTGCTGCCATTGCTTGACCAGATTGGCCGCTTCTGCATGACCATTATCCGCTGCTTGCTCTAACCAGTATTTACCGCTATCTATATCTTGAGACACCCCTACTCCTTGATAATACATTTTACTGAGTAGACGCTGAGCACGGCTGTCGTTTTTGCTGGCGGCTTGATTAACCCAATCTACGCCAGATTTTTTTTGATTGTCACTGTCCGCTGTCAAACCTTCACCTAACAATTCATACATGGCCAAACGTAACATAGCCGCTGTATTACCATCTTCAGCAGCCGCTTGTAGTAATAGCAACGCTTTGTTTTTTGCTGCGATATGATTATCTGAAAATATAACTTGGCGACGAGGTTTGTTCTGTTTGGCAATATGCTGCTCGAACTGATCTAATACTTTGCGTGCTTGCTTATATTGCACATCACCAGTTGGTTGTGGCACCGTTATCTCATCTAACTCTACGAGCAGTTGCGTAAACATCTCTGGCGTTGATGTGTTTTTTACAGGTGACGCAGGCTTAGCCGTTGGTTGCGCTACTTTAGTCAGCTCAGGCTTTATTGAATTCTCAGACTCAGGAGGCACTACGTTTGCTTGGTTATGCTCAGCTCCTATCGATACTTCCTCTGGCTTGTTAAGAGGAGCATTTAATTGGATAGTACCGATATGCGTATTTAAATCTGCGCTCGGAACGATGCTTTCAGTGACTTGATGAGTGGTTGCTTTATGCGTTGTTACTTTATCCGCTGTTAATTCAGGCACTGAATGAACATCGTTGCTTAAAGTAGTTGGTAGTTTAAGGCTAACCGCTTGATATAACCCACTCTCTACTTGCCCGCCTTGTACTGGGTCAAACTGCCGATCAATATGACCAAAAAGACGCAGCCCTATTGGCTCTAGCGCAAAAAATAAGCGCTCTTTAACCACGCTATCATTATCATAACCGACTGCCATATGCTGATAAAAATCATCGGTGATCAATGACAACTCAGGGTAACGTTTACGCAGCTCAAACTGACCATACCAATGTGGCTTGCTCTGCCACTGCTGTGCCAATACGCGACCTGCATAAAACGCCAAAAACACCATAAAGTTGCGATAGTGCTCATCGATCAGCAGCGTCGCCTCTTCCCATATACCGCTCTTGATCATATCTCGGCGTACTTGAGACAATAGCGTGTCGATACGCTGTAAACTCTCAAGCGACTCATCTAACGTACAAGCACGCAGCTCAGTTTCGTAGGCGATACCGCCCGCAATAGGACGCCCAACTAAGAAATCTTGCCAGTAGCCTTCTGCAATATAGTCCAGTGGCGTTAAAGGGGATGCAGACATAGACGGGAGTGACCTCTTTGCAGATAAATAAACCAAAAAAGTATAGGCTATAAAAGTGCTGCTATTACTAAGATAATAGAGCGATACTGGTAGATTACCTTACCCTAAAAACTCGAGTGCTACAATAAAGGACTGAACAAGCGCACGACATTATCAAACAAGCGTTTTGATCCGTGACGCTGTTGCCACTCATCACTATCCAAGATTCGGCAGTTTTCTAAATAGACTTTCTGACAGTCCGCTACTTGGGCGACCATTTCTGGCGTATAAATCGCCAAACTGACTTCCATATTTAAATAAAAGCTGCGCATATCAATATTGACGGTGCCAAATAAACAGTAGTCATCATCGATAACCACTGTTTTTGCGTGTAGCAAACCACCTCTAAACAATGCGATCGTTACCCCTGCATCCAACAACTCTTGATAATAAGCCTGAGAAGCATGCTGTACCAAAAATGAATCCACCTTTTCAGGAACAATAATCGTCACCTCAACGCCGCGCTTAGCCGCTATCGTCAGCGCACCCGATAGGGACTCATCAGGGACAAAATAAGGTGTGGTAATGCGAATGCGCTTATTGGCACGATGAATCACAGAAACTAACGTATTGTAAATCACATGAGCCGTTAGCTGCGGTGCTGAAGGTATTAGCTGCGCCAAGACTTTGTCCACGACAGGCATCTTTGGTACGACAATCGAGGTGGCGCCTATATCTGGCTGCTCATGATCATCAATCGTATCCGCCAATACCTTCACGCGGCTATTTAGATCATTGATGGTCGGATGCATCACATATAACTTACGAGTATAGTTATTAACCCGTTGATGCAGCTCGGCAAGATTGTCATTACTTTCAGCACCAATATCGGTAACAACCACTTTAGCCATCGCTGTATTGATACTAATCGAGTGCTGGCTAGTCGTTCGTAGCGCCACATCAATCCATTGACCAACGTTTTTATTTTGCTTAAAAAACCTTGGATCAACCAGATTGAAGCTGCCGATATAGCCAATATGTTCATCGATAACCACCATTTTACGATGATTGCGCAAATCAGAACGTTTAAATAGCGTCTTAAACAGTCCTACTGGCAATGACTGATGGACATAAACCCCTGCTTTTTCTAATTTGCGGTGCACGCTACTATTAATAAAGCTAAAGCTGCCCACACTATCAGCCAATATATGACACTCTACGCCGCGCTGAGCCGCTACAGACAGCGCCTCTATAACTTCTAACACCTGTCCTTTTGGATAGACAATATAAAACTCCATAAGGACAATACGCTGGGCGGCATGAATATCTTCAATCAAACGCTGAAAAATAGAAGCAGGATCCGTCAACAGCTGCATTTGGTGATTGGGAAATACACCAAACCCGGTCCAGCGCGTTCCTATTTGGCTAACACCGCGGTAGTTGGCTGGTAATAAGTCCTGCCCTTTATCAAAAATCAGATGCTCACGCCGTGCCATATCATTCATCAAAATGCTGGCTTGATCCACGCGTTCACGATAGCGCCGTCCAATCATCGGCTCACCGAGCAGGATATAAGCCACAAAACCAAATACTGGTAACGTGTAAAGCACAGCCACCCACGCAATAGACACGCCAATATTGCGCTGCACCGAAACCACTCGCAGCGTCATTACTATCATAAGTACAATATGCAGCACCAGACCTAGACCCGCTAAGTCTCCCCAGGTCCAGCTAGTAAAAGTATCCTTAATAGTAAAAGTGTTTATATTGGCCTCCATCAACCGTGTTCAACGAGCAAAGCATCCATAGTATAGTAGCTTTTCACCTCTAAACAACAAATAATGATAATAAGTGTACTTTTAGAAATGCTATATAATACATGGCTTTGAGTGCTATTTTTGATAGATTACAAGTCCGATTTATAATTATTTTCTAAAAACATTAAAATAATATTTGACACCCAACAGTAAATCTATATAATACACACCCACAGCAACGGAGCTTAGTGACAAACTTAAGAGCTCAGTTGATGTTGAATAAATTGCCTAGCAATTGTTCGAAGGGTGATTAGCTCAGTTGGTAGAGCGTCTGCCTTACACGCAGAATGTCGGCGGTTCGAATCCGTCATCACCCACCACTTCTTAGCAAGTGGCTAAACAAGCTAAGAGACCTAAGCAGCGGTAGTTCAGTTGGTTAGAATACCGGCCTGTCACGCCGGGGGTCGCGGGTTCGAGTCCCGTCCGCTGCGCCATATTTAAAACGAATTTAAACCTTTGGGTTTAAGCAAGTTTCGCCTCAAGCATTAGATTGTTTGAGGTTTTTTTGTGTCTGTATATTCTACTTAGACATTGTTTATATAGCTGTTGCACTATCTAACACTTCTTAACTCGCATACAAATGTTTCAGTGCTATGAACGTTGACTTATTCGGCTCACACTAGCGATTAACGCTACCATCACTACACCCATAATAATCAAAATACCAGACATCATATGCGCCGCCTCATAGTTGAGCGCTTCTACCTGCTCATATATCGCAATCGATACTACTTTAGTTTCGCCTGAGATGCTGCCGCCTATCATCAGTACAACCCCAAACTCCCCAATGGTATGAGCAAAGCTCACCAAACTGCCCAAAATAATACCCACGCGCGCTTGCGGTAAGGCTACTTTCATAAACCGTCGCATACGACTTGGTTCTAGGAGATGAGCGACTTCCGTGACACTTTGCGGAATACGCAAAAACTGTGCATAGACAGGCTGTATATAAAAAGGCAATGAGTAAATAATAGAACCAATGACCAGACCTTCAAAGGTAAAAATCAGCGGGCTAATATTATGTTCGCTCAACCATTTACCGATACCCACACTAGGACTGAGCAGTAACAGTAGATAAAAACCAATCACGGTAGGTGGTAGCACCAGAGGCATCGCAATGATGCCCATGAGCAGTACCTTAAGACGTCCTCTTGCTTTTATACGGCTCGGCTTAGCCAACCAATAAGCGATAGGCGTTGCAAATAGCAATAGACATAAGGTAGTCACGCAAGCGAGCTTAATGCTCACCCAAAATGGACTGAGCATGTCTGACATAAGAGACTGGTCGATCATATAATGTCACTGCTCGTTCTATGATGAGAGGGGTTAGGGTCTGTTGAACATTCAAGCAACCCTAGTCTAACGTATTACTGGACGGCCAGATAGCCTACTTGTAAGAAGTGTTGCTGCCCTGCTTTTGAGCGCAGGTAGTCGGTGAAGTCTGCTGCTGGGGCGGTGTTATTGATAATTATGCCATCTTGTAAGATAGCTGGATAAGACGCTGGCAATAAGGTAATAAACTGCTCAGGCTTGGCTTTAATCGCAACAAGCTGAGACTGTGCTACAAACCCATAGTCCACACTACCCGTATACGCATATTGAAACGCTTGACCGATATTCTCTGACTGTATCAAGCTTTTTTGAGCATTTAACTTATCGTACATATTTTGTGATTGCAGATAGGCTTTGGCAGACGCACCATAAGGCGCAAGGTCAGGGTTCGCAATAGCTACCTTGCTGTCCTGAGTAAAGTCAGCACTGGTAAACACATCACCCAGCGATGTTGGCGTAAAATCGTTTAAAGGTTTGCTGACACTATAGAGCGCTAACTGTCCTCTAGTATATGTAAAGGGCTTAGTTAGTTTACGCTCTTTACTAGTAACATCAGCTGAATTTTCATCAGCCAATTTAGCAGGAAAATCTTGATTGGCAGACAAGAATATATCATACGGTGCCCCTGCTTTGATTTGCGCATATAACTTGCCAGAAGAGGCATAAGTAACTTCAATATCTGAGATACCTGAAATATTTTGGGCAGATGAGCTGTTATCAGCCTGATAGCTATCAATGATATGAGGGAGTACATCAGATAAGTTAGCAGCCGCAGCAATACGCAATGTATGAGATTGCTCAGTAGTATCAGTAAGCGTCGTATTAGCGTCTTTGTCTTGCGTACAAGCATTTAGTGATAATAGCAGACAAGCAGATACACAGACAGTAACTAATGACTTAACCATTATTGCTAAGCCATTTAGACGAGTCGTCTTCGTAGTATTCTTGCTTCCACACAGGAATGTCTGCTTTGATGGTATCTAATATCCAGCGACAAGCATCAAATGCTGGATAACGATGCGCTGACACCACCCCAACCCACACAGCCACGTCGCCAATTTCTAACGCACCGATACGATGTATCGCAATAGCATGCGTAATTTCAAAACGCTTTTTGGCTTCTTCTATAATGGTGCGGCCTTGATTGATGGCCAAATCCTCATAACCATAATAGGTAAGGCTATCAACGCTCGCGGCATTATTATGGTTGCGCACTCGCCCTTCAAAACAAACAAACGCGCCGCAGCTGTCATTATCTAACGTACTTTTTAGCCTATCTTCATCAATCGCAATATCTAGTAGCGCAAAGCCATCACGCTCAGCGATAAGGTAAGCGTCGTCAGCACTACGTTTGATGCTCATTGAATGATCGTGGACGTTGTCGGTCATTTTTCTTCTCTATTTATTATTTTCTCTTTGTAACCACTGAATAGCTACTGACAAAATGGACACTAATAAACGCTTGTCTAACCACCAGCGACTGGCGTAATGAAAACTACGCTATCACCATCATTTATCTGGTCAGTCCATTTGGCAAAGTAGTCATTTACTGCAACGCGTAGCTCTGACTGTGGACGGCTAAAGCGATGCTTTTGACTAAGCTGTTCGTATAGTTCAGTCAATGATGTATCCTGCTGTACGCTTACTGTCTCTTGCTGGCAATTGGCCTCGTCAGCCAAACTGGCAAAATACATGACATTAATATTCATCGTTGATTCGATATTAGTTGTCATATCGATAGCACTCATAAACCTCTCCCTCTTGCGCAAGCTTCCTTGCTTGACACTTAGCACATTGTTATTGATTAATTAATTGATGACGCACTCTGCAATGTTGTTATTTTAAGCATGACTGTAGTCTGATTTACCACCTGTCTTTTTGACCAGATGAATATCATCTATAACGATGTCATGCGATAGTGCTTTAGTCATATCATAGATAGTTAAGCAGGCAACGCTGACCGCTGTTAACGCTTCCATCTCCACCCCTGTCTTATGCGTAACCTTGACCACCGCACTGACCGTGAGGCTGCTGAGCGCGTCATTGTACTCAAAGCTCAAACCTATCTTGTCTAACGGTAGTGGATGGCAAAGCGGTATAAGATCATGAGTGCGTTTGGCCGCCATGATACCAGCGATGTGAGCCGTTTGCGTGATACTACCTTTTTTGGTCATCCCATCAGCCGCTTTAATCTGCGCATAAATCTCACTGGGAAAGCGTACCTGACCAGTTGCATTGGCTTCTCGCGTCGTTGCTGTCTTGCCACTGACATCGACCATGGTAATATCACCATCACTATCTAAGTGAGATAAAGTAGATTGCTGATTTATCTGAACGCTGTCACTCATTTATATAACCTTTTCTATGTGATATTTTTATTATTTTGGTAGAACAGCACATGCCTGCTTAAAATCTTTAGGCGTATTAAAGTTGGTTAGATTTTGCCACTCTTTGCTAAATGGTACAGCTTGCACTAATGGCTGAATAAACTGCATTACACTACGCTGTCCGCTATCTATATAGTTTTTCAAATCACGCTCAATGCTTAACTGATACAGCCCTAATAATGGATATAAGTGACTATCATCTTTTAAGCAAATCACCTTCTTATCAGCAGCAAGGCTCATTTCACATTGTAGTTTCTGCCACAAGTCAGTTGCTGGTATTAAGCTATCACAGCTAATAACCAGTAACCACGATGCTTGTACGTCTTTTGAGACGCCTGAATCATTCAAATCGTTCAATGTTTGTAAGGCTGATTCGATAGCGACCAATGCGCCGCCAGTTTTGATCTGCCCATCATGCTCATTAGAGTCAACATCAGCACCATAATCAGCAATATGAATAATAGGCGAATTGGTTTTTTCTAAATGGACATCTAAACCAGTTTGAAAGCCGCGACCATTATCTGCAACCAATATAGGAATCTGTAACTTGCTCGCATGACGAACATGATAGTCTAGCAGCTGCTCACCTGACGGTAGCGTCAGCATCGCCTTAGCCGTTCCCATACGTCTAGATGCGCCGCCTGCCAAGATAATCACACCTGCCAAACCATCCAGATTATTTGAGCAGTTTTTCATTTACCATTTACCTGTCAGGCTTGATTGTATATCACTCATAGCTCAATTATTTATAACTCAATTATTTATATCTCAATTATTTATATCTCAATTATGGCTAGGGTTTTGTGCCAAAAAATGCGGTACAAAATTGCACGGACGAGTACGACTGTCAAACTGATCTTTTAAAATATTTTCCCAACCAGTACGGCAAGCACCAGAAGAGCCTGGTAGACAGAATATACCCGTACCATTGGCCATGCCAGCAACTGCTCGCGATTGTACGGTAGACATACCGATCTCATCTTTTGAGATTAGACGGAACATTTCACCAAAACCATCGATTGATTTATCAAACAGTACACTCACAGCTTCTGGCATGCTGTCTCTAATGAAGAACCCTGTGCCGCCAGTGGTAATAACTGCATGAACGTCTGGGCTAGCAATCCAGCCACTAATGACTGCGCGAATCTGGTAAATATCGTCGGTAATTAATTGACGATCTGCTAAATGATGACCTGCTTCAGTCAAGCTATTTACTAAGTACTGACCTGACGTATCTTCTGCCAGCGTACGGCTATCAGAAACAGTCAATACAGCAATATTAAGCGGTGTAAATTGTGCAGCAGGCTTACTCATAAATAATCCTTTATAGATGTCATTTTATAATTGTATTAAAAAGCGGTTGTATCAAAAAACTATATTGAAAAACGATTGCATTGGAAAACAGCTTCTATCAGCGTCATGATTGCAGACTCAAAACATCTTAACCGCCGATTATCGATAGATTGTGCATGATGCCACTGTTAGAGTCATGCAAATGATGATGCTCAGGTTTGATCGGCATAAAGCTATGTAAAGTGTTTACCAGTCCTTGGATATCGTCTTGCTGTAAGTATGGACGGATATCATAGTTGCCTTGATCAAACAGACACAAATGCACCTTGCCTTGGCTGCTTACACGCAAGCGGTTACAGGTATCACAGAAGTGCGCCGCATATGGGGCAATCATACCGATACGACCAACATAATCAGGGTGGCTATACTCTACTGCTGGACCATCGGCACTACCGCGCTCATGCGGCTGCCAACCATTCTCTAACAAGTAATCAGTGATAATATCAGACTGAGCGTGCTGAGCAAAAAACAAATCGCTATTATCACTGGTCTGCATAAATTCGATAAAGCGATAAGTCACTTGTCTGTCTTTGACATAGTCGATCGCCGTGACTAAGTTCTCAAAAGCAGTCTCCGCCATCAAGACACTATTTATTTTCAGTTTGATATCAGTCGTTTCTAACAATATATCCATGTCAGCCAATATCTGCGGCAAGGTATCAAAGCCTGTCATCTTATGAAAGGTAGCAGCATCAAAACTGTCCATACTGATATTGAGCTGATCAAGTCCAGCAGCTTGCCATTTGGCTATATGTTTACCCAATTTATAACCGTTACTGGTCATCGCGACCGTCTCGATACCGTCAGTTTGCTTAATCGTTTCGATAATTTCGACAACATCACGACGAATAGAAGGCTCACCACCTGTAATTCTAACCTTCTTGGTACCTACTTGAGCAAAGCCGCGCACCAAGGTGGCAATTTCAGAGATACTTAGCTCATCATCAGGCCGCTTACCTTGATAGCCATTTGGCAGGCAATACTCACAGCGAAAATTACAGAAGTCAGTAATAGACAGACGCAAGTAGGTCAGACGCCGTGCAAACCCATCGGTTAGCGGCTGGTGATAGTCACTCATCTGCTCAGTAGGCACGACCAAGGAAGGCTCTATGTAGCCGTCAGATAATGCCGGTGCCAAGCTCGGTGAATACAGTTGCGGGCTGTCTATTTTGTGTTTGTCATCAATCATATGTTACTGCCATCAGTACTGCTTACTATAAGCACTACTTTGTTATTCGTGTTTAGCATACCAGTGTAAGGTTACTCTCTGATTTTGTGCGACCACCTTACAATAAATTGGCAAACGATGAATTAGCGATGTAGCCAAGGAAACGGTTGTACAACGACGTCATTACCAGCTGCTACGTTCCCACTGTCTTTGTCCAATACAATAAAGCAATTGGCACGGCTCAGCTGTTTGACTCTATGTGACTGCTGTCTTGAAAAGCACTCAACTTGATAATTACCTGTCTCATCTCGTGACAGTACGCCACGCTGAAAGTCTTTGCGGCCGGGAGATTTTCTGATATCACTGATGAGTTTGGCTTTAATAGTTAGCGGCATTGGCTGCTCTGATACGCTAGCACCTGACATTTGCCACAATGCAGGTATTACAAACTGTAGCGCACCCACGACCGTAGAGAGCGGATTGCCGGGTAGGCCAAAATACAATACTGGCTTATCGAGATTTTTATTCAATTCACCAAATACAAAAGGCTTACCAGGCTTCATCGCCACTTTATAATGGTTAATTTGACCTAACGTTTCAATCACAGTGGTCAAAAAATCATAGTCACCAACCGAGACCCCTGCCGTCGATATCAGTACATCACAGTCCTGCATGGCCTCATTGACTGCGATAGTTGTCTGCTCTAGGTTATCAGGGATAATGCCATAATCACGAATAGTGATAGGCAGATCTGATAGCAAGCTTTTGAGCGTTGGGGTATTAGAGTTATATATTTGGGCTAGACTTTGCAGCTCATTGCCAATAGCTACGAGCTCATCACCTGTTGCCAACACGCCTACGACGAGTGGTTGAAACACGTTCACTTGGCTAATACCAAGGTTGGCCAGTAAGCTAATATCTGTAGGATTTAGTCGTTTACCGATTTTTAAAACGGCTTCCCCAGACTCAATCTCTTCGCCTTGTGAGCGGATATTACCGTCAACTTTGGCGGTTTGCGTGAGCGTGATGTTATAAAGTTGAGATTTATCAACGGTCGCTTTGATATCTGCAAAATTCGTATTCTCTTGCATAATGACCGTATCACAGCAATCTGGCACGACTGCACCCGTAAAAATCCGCACCCCTTGCCCTGCCGCTGTCTCACTAGTATAAGCACTGCCAGCTTGCGACTCACCAACGATTTCGATAGTACTGCTTTCTGATAACTCACTACCCTTTGCAATCGCATAACCATCCATTGCAGATAGGTTCTGTCGCGGTACATCAAAAGGCGAAGCAATATCTTGAGCCAGTATATGGTTTAGGCTGCCCAGCAACTCTAGAGTGTTGACGGCTCTTTTTTGTAGCGGAAAGTCAGTAATATGATAATTATCTATCCGTTGCTGTATCGCAGCTTGTAATTCTTCCATGGTAATCATAAGGTCACGCTCTTTCTGTCGTTCTAATTATTTATAATCAAAATTGTGATTTAAAATAGTCGTTGAAAACTGTTACTAAACACTCTGAGTAAAAGTCATCGTTAAAAAACACATTATCTAGAGTCTATCATTCAAAGTATCAACTTTCTTGTATTAACCTTGTCCTGATAAGTTTTGAATAAAGCCAGATTACACTGGTCTTAATTTTTGATACTTATTGCATGGTCCATTATGTTAAAGGTGTCAGCAAAATCAGACATAGATTGAGACAAAAAAAGCACCTTGGCAAGGTGCTTTTTGTAGAACAAAGTAAATTATCGTTTGATGACTAGTGGCTAATTAATAATGGCTAAATACTATTAAAAAGAGCCACTTTTATACAGTGTATAAACACCGTCAGTTTACCTCACCATCCAGCCAATGAAGACGCACTGTTTTGAGTAATGAATCCATCTGGCGTTTGGCCATTATCTGCTTGCCAGCGCTGGAATGCCATACGAGTATTGGTACCAACGATACCATCAGCGCCTTTGGTATCGTAACCCATACTAGTCAAACGACGTTGTAGGTTAGTCACTTGCGTAGTCGATAACGGACGCTCATAACGAGGCCAAGATTTTTGCAACCCGCTTTGTCCATTAATCGTTTTGCCTAGCAGACTAACACCCAACGCATAGCTAGATGAATTGTTATAGACTTTGATCACATCAAAGTTTGGGCTTAGTAACAATACTGGACCGTCTTTACCCGCAGGTAACCATAGCTCCATCTGAGTATTGGCATCTAAGTAAACGTCCGCTATCGTATCGACACCCATCGCAGCCCATCTAGCCGCAGGTTGTTTACTACCAACCACTGAGTAATCAAACGAGGCTGGCACCGTTGCTTCATAAAAAGGCGCTAAGCCACGAACCCAACCTGAATTGCTAAGATAGTTGGCAGTCGAGGCTAGTGCATCACCAGTAGCCCAAGGATTGCGATGTCCATTGCCATCACCATCGACCCCTTGTTTGAGCCAAGTCTCAGGGATAAACTGGGTTTGTCCCATGCCGCCTGCCCAAGAACCGTCCAACTGTGACCATGATACATCACCGCGTTGTAACAAGGTCGCTAACGATAGCAACTGCGCTTCAGCGAACTCTTGACGACGACCATCATAGGCAAGGCTGGCAAGCGAACTTGGCAAATCACTATTACCGGTCACAGCGCCATACGATGACTCCATGCCCCATATCGCAGCGATAATCTCTGCATTGACCCCATACTGAGACTCTAGCTGAGACAAATAAGCACGCTGCTCGGCAAATTTACGCTTCCCTACACTGACGCGTCCACTTGATACCGCAGAATCTACGTATTCCCACGGCATCTTGGAAAACTCGGGCTGACCTGAATCTAATGAGATGACTTGCTGGTTTAGATAAGCAGAATCAAGCAATCGACCAATAACTTGGGCATCATAGCCTGACGATATGGCACGCATAGAAAAGTCTGACTTCCAATCAGAAAAGCTACTATAGCTAGGCTTGGGCGCAGGCTGCGGTTTTACGACTGGTGCAGGTGTTGGTTTGACCTGAACGGTTTGGGTTTGAGTAATCTCAACGCCGCCTTGACGAACAGGCTTACTTTGCATTGCCTGCTGGCTTGTACACCCGACCATCACTAATGCTGGCATAAGGGTGAGGTATTGCTTTTTTAATCTCATAAAAAATCTCAAACATGAATAAATAAAATGGCTCACAGTGGCCAAGCTATCCGTAGCTATTATTTAAGTCTAACGCCCAAGTACGCTACGTGGGTCAATAGGATTACCATTTAAGCGAACTTGAAACTCTAAGCCTACCTCATTGGTCTGACCACTGCTACCCATACTAGCAATACGTTGGCCACGCTGTACTGTATCGCCCTCTTGCACCAATAATTGGCTATTGTGGGCGTAGGCTGTGATGTAGTTATCACTATGACGAATCATAATTAGATTGCCATACTCTGGCAGACCGTTGCCTGAGTAAAGCACAGTTCCTGATTGGCTGGCAAGTACTGGATCACCAACTTTGCCCGCAAACCACATTCCCATATTGCCCGTAGCAGGGTCAATATTACGAGTCACTGGGTTACGCGTAGGATAATCATAACCAGAGGTCGAGTTGGCAGTGGCCTCATAAGCTGGTGTTTGAGATTGGGTCACAGGTGGCGTATAAGTTGGTTGCGTTTGAACTGGAGCACTGTAGCTATTGTTACTTGCAGTGGTTGCCACATTGCCTTGCCATAGTTTGAGCCATTGGCCACTATAGATGGTGTATTTACTATCTAGATTGTTCATCGCTCCGATTTGGCGGTAGTTCAGACGATAGCGCGCTGCAATCTGGCTGACCGTATCGCCGCGTTGTACACGGTGATAGTTAGGGACGCCTTGCGCGTTAGTAATAACCTTAGGACCTGCTTGGTTTGCTGATTGATAGGTAGGCTTCGTTGCACAGCCAACGACAGATAGAGTAGCGACTGCCATAGTACCAATCAACGCGGCTTTAACAAGGTGCGATCCAGCTATGATTTTTTTCATACAAGGTTCCTATTCTTTGTGTTGCTCATTCATTGTTTAATCATTCAAAAGCGCTTGATATCATACAAGAGTCTTCTGATATTCTCATAACACGTCAGTGTTTAATAAGCCGGTATGGACTATATCTTATAGAATTTATAGCGCGAGTGTTGATAATCTCTCCAGCGCTGCCGTTGGCGTATGATGTAGGCGTACTGGTGATAAACTGACATACCCTGCCGCTACAGCCTGATAATCTGTCATCATATCCTGATTCGCTTGTATCGCATCGATTGACGTCTCTGATGGTCGCTCATTTTTACCTTTTCGTAGAGACAACCAATACGCATCTCGACCGCGTGGGTCTATCATATGGCGTACTGGCTGAGCAGACTGCTTATAGCCTAGCGAGGTTATTTTTCGACCCTTGATATCATCGGCATGCTGCACATCAGGAATATTAACGTTTAATACATGATAGGGCAAACTTTTGAGTGTCTTTAAAATCGAAGTCTCAGTAAGCAGTTTGACGATTTCATGTGCGGCCACTTGATAATCACTGGCTGATTCTTGCCCACCGTTTTTGACCCCCCCGCCTACCAAAGACGTTGCTATAGCAGGAATACCAGATAGTTGCGCAGTCAACGCAGCACCGAACGTACCAGAGAACATCACATCCTGTCCCAAGTTAGCCCCTGAGTTAATACCTGTAATCATGCAGTCAAAGTCACCATCACGATACAACTCATGGATTGCTAGATAAACACAATCAGCTGGTGAACCATTTACCGCTACAAATCCAGAAGGCAGCTGATGCGTGTGCAGTGGTCTTGAGACACTCAGCGCACTGGCATAGCCGCTTTGTTCATCGTTCGGGGCGACGACCACCACTTCACCAATAGTCGATAATGCCTGAGATAGTGCCAATAATCCTGGCGCATAAACACCGTCATCATTACTAATTAAAAATCTCATTTCTGCTCAATATGTGGTTAATGTTTTATTAGCTGTCTTTCTACATCTTTACTTGATAATTCTGCTATCGCGCCATGTCTGTCGAAGATAGTCATCAAAGAACGATGCTCATATCTAAAATGAAAACATGATACTCTAATTCTCCAACGACATGACGCCTCAGTCTATCGAAAACGAATCGTTTTGTTAGCATGGCCGATTATAACTGAATAATATAAAGACACGAACCCTGTCTTTAGCAAAGTATCATTCTCATCTCATACTAATGATTATATGAGAAAAATAGCGTGACAAATATTTGTATAGAGCGGATGACAACCAGTAGATTAAGCATCGCGTTACAATACGCAACACCCCACAACAATACAAACCGATGTACTGATACTGAAGTAACGTCATTAGGGTATGCTACTGATATGTTGCTAAAAAATGGTTTTGGCTCACAAGATATCTACACATAAATCAATATTTTATGTGACTTTTGTTTTTTTACCGATTAACATATGACCATTAAATAAAGACGAGCGAGTGTAATACTGAATGAATAAACAATCGATATTATCTATAGCTTCTGTGATAGCAAATACTGCCTCAAAAGTTGGGATTGCAGGACTGATAACGTCTGTTGCTATGCTGTCTCAAGCTTCTAATGCTGCGAATAACTCTGGCACTACCATTCCGCTAGACATGTCTGGCATCAACATCACTAAGCACGAAATTGCGGTGATGCAGGTACTATCAGAGATATGCCCACCAATGCTAAATGGTAAGCAAAAACAGCGGTTCTATAAGTCCTACACTGTACAGCTGCATGAGCTAATGCCTTCTCTAGAAGATCCAAAAGCGGCTATTCAATACCTATCTACACAGCAAGACTATCGCCAGATACTACAAGGTATTCGTAGTTGGACGATGGGATTCTCAAAGCAAGAAAACAAAGCACTATGTGAAGATTTGGCAAATGCGGATTACTAGATAACTAGCTAGTTTGATTCAGCGACTAGCGTCATCTGCTTAGCTTATTAATAATATTAGTATTAACGATAATAAAATAAAAGCTATGTACTCTTTATAACATCGGTTAAGCAAATATTATCAATTGATTGTTTAGATATCTGTAGCATCAAAGCTTGCTGTCACTTTACTTGTTATTCACAAGCAGTGCAGCAGGCTTTTTTGTGAGCGTTAAATTTTTATTACAGAGACTGGTCAGATGATAGACACAACAAATATATGATAGGCCTTCATTTTTCTTTTCAAACTTGCCTTATTTTTGCATTTATCGATTCCCCATCGGTAGTCATTTTGCTAAGATAAGGCGTTAATTTTATGTCTATTGTGTAGGCGTTACTATTTTCGTCGATACATTATTTTAAACACTGCATTTAAGACATGCTGCTTAAAATAATGTATGGAAATAGGTACAAAACATAAGCGATAGATACATTTGGTTCCATGATGCGGTGTAATGATATATGACAGTAAAGCGTGTAAAAAATCAGCTGGTACAGCTGGTAGTTGGTGTAAGTATCTCGATGAGTGCAGTAGTGGCAAACGCAGCCATTCAACCACCTGAAATGGACAATACTGCCTATGTGTTGATGGACTATAACACTGGCGAAATTTTGGCTCAAAAGAACGCCAATGAGGCGCTGCCGCCAGCATCTCTGACTAAGATGATGACCAGTTATATCATTGAGCAACGCTTAGCATCAGGCGACCTGAAAGAAGATGAACAGGTATTGATGAGTCCAAACGCATGGTGCCGTGGTAGCAGCAGCCAATCTTGTATGTATGTGCCTGTGAACAAAACTGCCAGCGTCATCGATATGCTACGCGGTATTATCATTCAATCAGGTAATGATGCATCAAAAGCCATGGCTGAACATATTGCTGGCAGTGAAGCCTCGTTTGCAATCTTGATGAACGAACAAGCGCAAAAGATTGGCATGGAGAACTCTAACTTTGTCAATGCTACCGGTATGCCTGATGAAGGTCATTTAGCATCTGCTTTGGATTTATCTAAACTTGCTCGCGCTATTATCAAAAACAGCGGCGACTACTATAGTATCTACGCAGAAAAAGAGTTTACTTATAATGGTATTACCCAGGGTAACCGTAATGCTCTGCTGATTACTGACCCAACTGTTGATGGCTTAAAAACAGGCCACACTGATGCGGCAGGCTACTGCTTGGTTGCATCAAGCAATCGTGAAGGCATGCGTCTAATCTCTGTCATTATGGGTACCAAGAGCCAACAGGCTCGCGCTGATCAGTCACGTGAACTACTTAACTGGGGTTTCGGTCACTTTACAACCGTTACCAAAGCACCCACTGGACAGTTCGTTAGTAAGCTTCCAGTATGGTTTGGAGAAGCTGACGAGGTAGAACTGGCAACTGGCGACAACTTGCAAATTCTAACCAGCAAAACACAGAAAAACAAAATCACTACAGTGGTCGACATTCCTGAGAGCTTAGAAGCACCGATCAAGAAAGGTCAGGAAGTTGGTAAAATGATGGCTGTAATCGATGGTAAAGCGGTAGCCTCAGTTCCAATTATCGCAACCAATGATATCGAACAGTCAGGCTTTATGAGCCGTACGTGGGAACATATCGTACGCTGGGTAAAAAATCTTTTCTAAGAGAAACTTTTAAAAAGCAATTCTAGCTAAAAACTATTTAAAAAAAGACGCCTTAAAATGGGCGTCTTTTTTGTATTTATACCTACTTTAATTTAAAAGTGCTTCGACATTGAAAAGTCGAAAATATAAAAACGCTACCTAGTAAGATAAATCTAACTAGGAATACGGATTTAATAGAACCGTACTACGTCTAAACCAACCATTGTTTTAATAAGTCGCTTAACGCTTTGTCTTTATAAGTAGCAATATGACAATAGTCAACGCCAGCTGCTTTTAAACCATACTCAAAACTGTCTACATAGCGCGCCCGATGCTGCGGATACCAATATACCAATAACGCACGATGCTCGCTCTTACTACCCTCATCGCTTTCATACTGACGAATGCGTTTGGCTAGTATCTCAGCTGTTTCTGGGAAGACATCTTCAGCAAACATCACCATGTCAACTTTCTGCTTACGCATCTCCTCTATGACGAGTTGGTTACCTTGGCGACAAATAATCGTAGCTCCTAGATATTCCAGTTCATTTAATAAGGAGCCTGTCTCATGATAGTAATAATAAATAATCGTTAGACCAGACAATAAGCGCTGCTGTTTTGATTGCTGTTGATTGGGCATCGCTATGGTCAGCGTAAACTGCGTACCTACACCAAGCACACTATCAACATCTATAGTAGCACCCATAAGCTGTGCCATTTGTCTAACGATAGGTAAGCCAACCCCTGAGCCTTCATACTGGCGAGTTTGCGACGAATCCACCTGAAAGAACGGGTTAAATATATCGTCTAGGTGCTCATTATTGATACCAATACCGGTATCTTTCACGCTAATCTGCCAGCGATTACTCTTATTAAAATGTGTCAGTTGCGACGTAATCGTAACTTTTCCAACAGGCGTGAACTTAATCGCATTATTGAGTAGTATCGATAGTATCTGATGTATTTTTTCTGAATCACCGTATAGGCTATAGTCTATATGATGAATATTACTAATCAGCTCTAGCCCTTTTTGCGTAGCTGTATTTTCAAACTTAACTAACAGGTCAGCGATTAACTGTAATGGGTTAAACTCATTTTTATGAATTCTTATCTGGCCTTTTTGGATCTGGTTCAACTGTATAATATGATCTAACGACAATACCAATTTATCACTACCACTACTGATAATCTCTACCGCGTCTTTTTGCTCTCTGTTGAGCGCCTCATGATCCAATAGTTGTAAACCACCTACAATTGCATTCAATGACGTTTTTAACTCATGAGAAATCATGCTTTGAAAATTATGCAATTGCACATCAAGTGACACATCTTTATTGTGTAACTGCTGTTCAAAGGCCGCAAGGGTTTCATAACCTTGCCTCGCTTCTTGTAAACGATTAAATAACACAATTAGTGCTTTCTTGATATGAGTCAGTTCTTGAAAATTAAATTGCTGCGGAATGACTGGCAGTTGCTCTAGATTTGCGTTGTCTATGACAATGTCACAAACATCAGTTAACACTTCAATATCTTTAACTGGCCAATTCAGCTTTCTAAAAATGTATAAGGCAAATATAACAATCATTACCACTGTTGTTAGCCATAACCACAGGATATTTTGAAACCAATGTAAACGTAGCAACTCTACGTCCATCGTAATATTGATATAACCAATCAATGTGCTATTTTCGGTAGCTGTATCAGTCGTCTCATCTGGCACTGACGATTCGCTCATAATGTTTGATAAAGTCAGTGCTAACTGTTGATTGGAATCGGACTTATTGGACGCCACAATACTGGCATCGAGGTCTTTACTAATCACTGGATAGTTGAAACTGACCGTGTGCGCAAATAAAGCATTTTTCCAATCAGCAAGCGACTGGTCTATATCCTCAATTGGCTCAGAGGTTGAATAGAAAACAATACTCTGGATAGTCGGCTCATTTTCTAACAAGATATTCACTTGTTCAGCCACGATATCTGCGCCATCTGCAGTCGATGCACTAGTCGTTAATAGCGATGCCAATTGTTGAATATGCTGTTCTTTTTCTTGATAGTGATGCACTAAACCATAAATAAAAGGCAATAAAAAACCTGCCAATACTGCCAAAACAGCGGCTTGTATGACAGAACGCCAGATAAGTACGGGAATGGTTTGAGACGAACGGTTGTTCATATCACTCTACTGAGTCGCGTGCAGCTTTCATTTATAGTACAGGTATTTTAAAGATGTGATAAGTAAAACATTTGAGTATTTTTAAAGCATTCAGATAACTATTTATAAGCCCAAACTATAACGTATTAATAGAAAAATGTCATCGCGCTATCGAACGCGATGACATTAATCATAAAGCTAAAGCATAAAATACGAGAATTAACGAGGCTTTTTATCTTTGGTAGTAAATTTCTGTGATCTATTACGCTCACGTTGACGCAATTGCTGAGCTTTTGCCTTAGTCGGTGTGTCACTCTTGTTCGCATATGGGTTATCGTTTTGCTTCAAGATAACGTTAAGCGGTGTGCCTTCTAGCTTAAACACTTGACGGAATTGATTTTCTAGATAACGCTGATAGCTCTTAGGAAGCGCACTGGTTTGGTTACCATGAATAACAATAACGGGTGGATTGTGGCCACCAATATGCGCATAACGTAACTTGATACGACGACCAGCAACGGTTGGTGGCGGATTGGCCGTTACCGCATCTTGCAGAATCTGAGTCAAACGGTTGGTCGATACTTCGAACATAGAAGATTTGTACGCACGCAAGATAGAAGGATATAAATTACCGACGCCTGTTCCGTGTAATGCAGAGATTAGATGAATTTTTACATAAGGGATAAAGCTAAAACGGCGATCCATTTCAAGCTTGATATAGTCTCTTTGATCTTGCGTTAGACCATCCCACTTGTTGATCGCAACGACTAACGCACGTCCAGCGTCAAGCGCATAACCAATCATATGCAAATCTTGATCCACGATACCTTCGTGAGCATCAATAACAATCACGGTTACGTTAGAATCTTCAATCGCCTGCAAAGTCTTGATGACAGAGAATTTTTCTACTTTTTCATCGATTTTACCGCGGCGACGTACACCAGCAGTGTCGATCAAAACATAGTCGCGACCTTCACGCTGATAAGGAATATAAATACTGTCGCGTGTCGTGCCTGGCATATCGAATACCACTACTCGATCTTCGCCAAGCAAGCGGTTTACGAGCGTCGATTTACCAACATTTGGACGACCGATAATGGCAAGCTTCAAGCCTCTTGGCTCTACTATGTTTTCTTGCTCAGGCATATCAGCTGTTAGCACTTCAAGCAAATTGCCTACACCGCGACCATGACTGGCTGCCATCGGATACGGCTCACCCAAGCCCAGTGCATAAAACTCAGCAGGTGCTGCATCATGTACACCGTCGACTTTATTGGCGACAACATAGACAGGCTTGCCTAATGTATGCAAAAACTTACCAATTTCAGCATCAGCGCCAATCATACCGGCACGAGCGTCAACGACAAATACGATGATATCTGCTTCATGGATTGCTGTATGCGACTGCTCAGACATATAGTCATCGATATTACCACTACCGTCATCAGCTTCACCGATACCACCCGTATCTACAACGATAAAGGATTTATCTTCATAAGTTGCATCACCGTACTGACGGTCACGAGTCAATCCTGAAAGGTCAGCGACCAATGCCTGCCGACTTTTTGTGAACTGATTAAATAAGGTGGATTTACCGACGTTTGGACGACCAATTAAGGCGACCACAGGCTTGATACTCATGGGTTACTCTCAGTGAAAGGCACAATGACGGGCAGTACAGTTATTCTTATAACCAGTGACATAACAATAGTAATAGATATGCTGCAATTGACCGTGAATTAAAATGGATGATAGAACAATAGCAAAAATAATAGATGGCTATTTTACGATTAAAAATAGTATATAGGATGGCTTCATTCTACCTATTATACATAAATAAGTAGTATATATGGATAGCACATCGGTCGCATAGAGTACGCGAAAGCCTGTGTTTAAACAAGCAATTTACACAAGGCACTAAACGCTGACTAAGCAGCGTTTGTGTTTTATAAATGATAATCAAGAATAGGCTTAAGGGCTATAGTGAAATATTACACTTCGTTAATTATCTATAAGCACCTATCTATATAGTTATTAGCGAACTAGTTGCCAGATAGCAACTTGTCCTGACGTACTTTGAGTCATTAAACGACTACCTTGAACTTGCAAGTTGGTCAACGCACCTTTTGTCTCTACACGACTAACGATGCTACCCGTAGCAGGGTTAAACAAATGCACTACGCCATCAAAATCACCAATGGCGATATAGTTGCCAATCATCACAGGATTGGTAAGATCACGATAAGCCAATTCGTCACTTTCCCAAAGTGTCTCGCCACTGTTGCGATCATAAGCAACTACTTTGCCATCTAGACTAGTAGCGATGACTTGCTGAGTATTTACCGCCAGTGATTTGAGACTCGCAATTTCGTTGACGAACATCACCTGACGTGAGGCCAAATCAATACCTAATAGCTGACCACTATAGCTGATCGCAAACAACTGATTTTTATCTACGATAGGTTTGCCATCGACATCACTCATGCGCTCAACTTCACTACTACCAGCGCCTACGCCAACACGTCTTGACCATAGCGGAAGACCATTATCGACAGTAATCGCATGCAGACGACCATCAGCTGTCGCCAAAAGTGCCGTCTCATTGTCTAATAAAGTTGGCGCAGCGTTACCACGAACGCTGATAGCAGGTACTTGAGTTGCGAACTGCCATACTGACTGTCCAGTTTGCAGCGACAGACCGTGTAAGAAACCATCATTCGCTGATAATACCACACGATTATTGGTAATCAGTGCTGGCGTCAACACCGAACCTGATAACTGCTGCTGCCAACGTTTTGCACCAGTCGTGCTATCAAATGCCATAACCTTGCCACCACGAGTACTAATAATAGCTGTCTGGCTCAATGCATCTACTGCGACACCGCCGGTGATTTGGTCGTCAACATTGATTGACCATACACGCTCGCCTGCACTATTAAACCCTGACAGCTCACCACCGCGTGATGCAGTAACGATTTGACCATTGGCATAGCCAACTTGCAAATCTAGCGGATCTTTTTTGCTGGCTTTTTTATTGCCAACATCGGTACTAAATACAGGCTGTAGTACGCTAATCGGCTGAGCGATTTGTACCAATTTTACCGGATCATTAACGACCGGCTTAATACCGCGATTACATCCAATCACTGCCGTGCTCATTACTGCCAGTACGGCCACATGCATGACTGTCTTTTTGATAGTCTTGGTGTTTAACATTTTGCTAGAGCGAATAGATTGAGTCATTGTATGTTCTCACTACAGATAAATTATTATTAATTGGTAAATTGGCCAACGGCAAATTAGTAATCATTAGGTTATATTAAAAAAGAGCTTTGGATGATTACCAACTCTCAATACTATACTACTGACTTAATATCTAGCCTACCGACTTATTGCCCTGCTTCGGCAGCGACTTCATTCGAGGTATCTATCACTAGCGACGGCTCAGGAGCAGATGGCTCTTGAATAAGACTGGTTTGCTCAGCAATCGGCTCAGCCGTGATACCTAAGCTTTCCATCTTTAATGCCAATACTGCACGCGTTTCTTGGCGGCTACGTAATAGCTCCCACGCATTGCTATAAGATTTAATCGCTGAGTCTTTATTGTCTTGCGCTAAGTAAATATCACCCAGTAGCTCCTGCTGACTTGCTTCAAACGAGCTTGGCATGTCATTGTTTGCTTCTGACAGTGCAGCATCTGTATCACCTGCGGCCAACAGTGTTTTTGCATAGCGTAAACGAGTAATCGCTTCTAGACCAGCATCACCCAAATCGATGGCCAATGCTTTTTTGAATGTCTCAGTCGCTGCTGCAAAGTCATCATTATCTACTTGCTGACGTGCCTTTATCATTAGCGCTTGCCATGCATAAACCGACTCACCATGCGTGCCGACCAAAGTATCAATATCTTTGTCTAGTTGGCTACGACTTTGGGTAAGCGCTTCTTGAGCTTCTGCTTCTAAATCTGGGTTTTGCGAGGCCAGTTTGACCTCTTCGTTTAGCTGCTGAATATCAGCATATTGATCGGCGGCGACGGTATCTACTCGCGCATGGTTGTTTTGCCAGTACGTCCAACCAAAATAGGCGGCCAGTGCTAACAAAATCGCAGTGACGATATAACTACCATATTGCTTTAACGCTTGCATGGAGTTATCTGCATTCGGCGAATTAGGTGTCAGAGCCATATATATTTACCTGATAAAATTTACATTAAATTGCTGGTGCGACAAACAAATCTTATTAGTCAAAAATTGACTAGCGACGAGAGAAGTTATCTTTATTTGATAACCAATCTTGGGCGACCGTCTTTTGCTCACCTGTCTGCATGTCTTTAATACTAATCGTATTATCATCCAGCTCTTGCTGTGCGATGATAACTGTCAATGCCGCGCCTGACTTGTCTGCCTTCTTCATTTGCGCTTTTAGACTCGTGGCACTGGCCATCTTTACTCGTACATCTGGACGACTGTGACGCAAGTTCTGTGCATAGCTTATACCAGCACTATATACCTCAGGATGGGCCACCATGAATACATCACAAGCAGGTATGTCAGCAATCGGCGCTACCGCTTCTATGAGTAGCAATAAACGCTCAAGCCCCATTGCAAAACCAACACCAGGCTCAGATTTGACTGGTTTACTGCCATCTGTACCGATTGATTTCAATTGCCCTACTAGCCCATCATAACGACCACCCGCACAAACGGTAGCTTGACTTCCAAGCTTATCTGTTACCCACTCAAATACCGTTTTATTGTAATAATCAAGGCCACGTACTAAGTGCGGATTGATTTCAAAATCGATATTAAGCGCAGTCAGATAGGCTTTGACTTGCTCAAAATGCGCCACACTCTCTTCACCCAAGAAGTCAGCAAGCTTTGGCGCATCTGCCAATACTGCTTGCGTGCTCGCCTCTTTACTATCCAAGATACGTAAAGGGTTAGTCGTTAGGCGACGTTTGCTGTCTTCGTCTAGCTGGTCTTTTTTATCAGTCAAATAAGTAACCAATGCCTCGCGATAAGCATAGCGCTCATCCAGCTCACCCAAACTGTTTAGTTGCAAACGCATCTCATTGTTAAGACCTAGCTCTTGCCACATCAAATGAGTCATCGCAATCAGCTCAGCATCAGCATCCGGTAGTGCGCTACCGAAGCTCTCGACACCTAACTGATGAAACTGACGATAGCGGCCTTTTTGCGGGCGCTCGTAGCGGAACATTGGACCGATATACCAAAGCTTGGGCGTATCACCACGTAGCAAGTTGTGCTCGATAACTGCACGTACTGCTCCAGCTGTGCCTTCAGGACGCAACGCTAATGGCGTTGGTGGCTCAGATTTATCAGTAAAGCTGTACATTTCTTTTTCGACGATGTCAGTCGCGCCGCCAATAGCACGGGCAAACATATCCGTTTGTTCGACGATTGGCAAGCGAATATGCTCGTAACCGTACCTACCAAGTACATCAGCCAATATCGCTTCTAAATGCAGCCACTTTGCTGATTGGTCAGGCAAAATATCATTAAAACCTTTGATAGCTTTGATCATGGTACGGTCGTATCCTTAAATGTTTAACAGGTATTCTATTATTGTTTTCTATATATTCAAATAAGCGCTATATGTGATTTATACTGTGACGGTATAGCCTAACGTATCAATCTATTCTATGGCTTATTTTACGCGAATAATTTCATTCTCACGTTTTTTCGCCAAGTCTTCTGCATGGGCGCGAACCATACCTTCTATTTCATCGACCAGATTGCCTGTATCGATAAGGTGGCTTTTTTCACCCATACGATAGACCAGTGATCTAGGGGCAGCACCAACGATGCCAATATCGGCCTCTTTTGCCTCTCCTGGACCGTTTACCTTACAGCCGATCACAGATAGATTCATTGGTTCACGAATATCTTCTAAGCGAGACTCTAACGCTGTCATTACTTTAATCACATCAAACTCTTGACGCGAGCAGCTTGGACAGGCGATAAAGTTTACGCCATTCGAACGAATATTAAGCGATTTTAAGATATCAAAACCAATCTTAATCTCTTCTTCAGGCTCAGCGGCTAACGAGATACGAATAGTATCGCCAATACCATCTAGCAATAATCCACCTAGCGCAATAGCAGATTTAACAGCGCCCGTACGGTAGACACCCGCTTCCGTCACGCCCAAATGTAATGGATTATCAATTTGCGCTGATATTAAACGATAAGCATCCAATGTCAAAAACACGTTGCTGGCTTTGACAGATACTTTATATTGGTCAAAATTAAGACGCTCTAAAATATCAATATGGCGCATTGCCGACTCTAGCATTGCCTCGCCAGTTGGCTCAGTATACTTACGCTGGATGTCTTTTTCTAAAGAGCCAGCGTTGACGCCAATACGAATCGGGATGTTATGATATTTGGCACAAGCGACCACTTCACGTACCTTAGCATCGCTACCAATGTTACCAGGATTGATACGTAAACAGTCAGCGCCCGCTTCAGCGACTGCTAAAGCGATTTTATGATCAAAATGCACATCAGCGATCAAAGGCACGCTTACCAGTTTACGAATTTCGCCAAAAGCTTTGACAGTATCCATTGTTGGCGTTGATACGCGCATCAAATCAGCACCTGCTTCGACACAACGCTCGATTTGGGCAACAGTCGCTGCTACATCACAGGTGTCAGTGTTGGTCATGCTCTGTACGCTAATTGGTGCATCACCACCAACCGCGACATCACCGACATAGATTTTTTTGGTCAGACGACGATTAATAGGCGATGGCATTGACATACATAAATCCTTGAATCAAAAATAGAAAAGCCCTAGGCCTTTGTACATATAATATAAACCAGCTAAATCGACAAACACATATTCGCTTTATTCAAACACATGGCTGCTTCATCCAAACATATGAGTGCTTTATTCAAATTTGGTGCTTATGCAACTGACTATGGTGTCAATTCAAAAGTAGCTTGCTTATCTGTTGCATACGTATCTAACGCAACTGGTTGTTGATTGAGCATCAAGCTAACATTATCGATATTATCAATTTGCACATTAAACGGTGGCATACCTGACAAGTCATAGTTACCTGCAGACTGAGAACCATTTATCAGACTGTTTCCAGAAGCATCCGTGATACTAACCACAGCGTCGCTTGTCAATACAAGGTTTAGGTTAGCCGTTGCTGCAGCATCACCTAGATTCAATGCAGAGCCAGAAGCACCAACGCCACTCGCGTCACTATTGATGGCGGCACCTTGGGCTTGCTCTATCGCTGACATGTCTTCAACAGCTGATACAGGCTCTTGGGTGTTTTCTTTGCTAGCGTTACTCACCATACGGAATAGGAACACCGCCAAGATAATCAATCCGATAACGCCTATGATCAATAGCGGGTTAAAGCGGATGCGGTTGTGAGTATCACGCTGCAAAGTCCCCATTGGGCGCAGCGGCGTATCGATATTGCTGGCTGATTTGGCTTTTAACTCATTAGGATAAGCGGCATCGAAGCTACTAGCGATTTTTGCTGAGTCTAAGCCCAGATATTTGGCATAGTTAATCGCAAAACCACGAGCAAACGCAGCCTGTGGTAGCTCAGCGAAGTTTTCGCTTTCTAATGCCTCCAAATGACGCTTTAGAATGAACAGCTCAGCCGCCGCTGCTTCTAAAGTTACTTGCTTGTTCTTACGGGCTTGCTGCAACACGGCACCAAATGATCCCTGAGCGTTAGATTGAGTGTTAGATGATGGGGTGATCATTTCCATGGTGCCTCTGGATTGTTAAGCCAAGTCTTAAGTTGTTTTGCTTCATCACTTAGCGGATAAGCGGATAAAAGCTGCTGTGCCAATTGCTGGCGCGTTGTTATATTATTTTGTGCTGCTGCAAGCTTGATACCTTGTAAGAGCAAGCGCGGGCTAATACCCTGCCCCTGCACCAATATCAGCGTCTCATCATACAGTCTCTGTGCCTGCGGTACACGCTGTTGTTCCAGCAATAAATCTACCAATTCGATATGAGCAATGATGCTATTACGATTGCCATCGAGTGCCCGTAGAAATGCTTTTGAAGCAGCACTATTATCGCCTAACTGTAGATAAGTACGACCTAGGTTTTCTAGCGCGCCAATACGGCCTTCATAGCCTAGCGTCGCCCCTGCAATCTCAAACTGTTCTGCTGCTTCACGGTAGCGCTTTGTCTGTGACAAATACACGCCATAATTATTGTGTGCTTGTACAAAGTCTTTATCTAGTGAGATTGCTTTTTTGAAGTACTCATCAGCTTTGGCTAGATTAATACGGCTGCCTTCTTGCTGTAACAAAACGCCCATCATATCATAGGCTGGCGCATAACGGCTATCGGCAGCAAAGGCTTTTTCGAGCTGCTGCTGCGCGGTATCAAGCTCATTTTTTCGGATGTATTGCGCGGCAAGTGAGGTACGTACACGGGCGATTTCCTGCTGATCTAAATTTCGATCGTTGCTAGCGCGCGTAGATGTTTGATAAGGAGAGTTGCCTAGCAAATCATTAGTCGGGGTGGTCTGACAGCCACTTAATACAAGGACGCCAAACACTGCCGACAGCACTGCACGCTTTGGCAAAGCGGTTTGGGCAGCACTGATACTCGACTGCTGATAAAATTTAGAAAATGATTTTTGATATTTGAACTGACAAGAATTTTTAGAAGTCATCATAGCCGCCATCATAAAACTGGGATTCAATGCGTTCGATCTTCGAGGCCTCAGTTTAATAGATTTAACCCCTATAAGTACAATTTAGTTGTTATTAATTGCTGTGTTCTTCAGTCTCGAGCGTTATTGATACATTTTCATTACCATTGCGACAGACAAATGACAGTTAAAACGCTATACCAGTCATATATAACGCTTATTCTCTCAAAGACTACTAAACACTTTCACGATCTTTAATGCTCTGCTGCCACGCGGCTGAGCGTCTAGTACGATCGGCAACTTGTCCAACCAACTGACCACAAGCAGCATCGATATCATCACCACGTGTTTGACGAATCGTACAAACAAAACCTGCCTCGCTCAATATATTACTAAACGCATGAATACGGTTGTTGCTCGACTTATCATATGGCGCGTGTGGGAACGGATTGAACGGGATAAGATTGATCTTACTTGGTAGACCGTCTAATAGTGCGACCAACTGATGCGCATGTTCATTGCTATCATTGACCCCATCGAGCATCACATACTCAATGGTGACGTGCTTTTTGTGACGTGGATTAACATCATAGACGTAGTTTTTTGCCGCGGCAATCAGCTCATCTAGCGGGTACTTTTTATTGATTGGTACCAGCTCATTACGCAACTCATCGTTTGGCGCATGCAATGAGATTGCTAATGCCACATCGATGTCTTGGGCAAGTTGATACATTTTGGGAACGACACCTGATGTTGATAAAGTCACACGGCGCTTTGATAACCCATAAGCATGATCGCTGAGCATCAATTCCATTGAGCCAACCACTGGCTTGTAGTTCAATAGCGGCTCACCCATGCCCATCATCACCACGTTGGTGACGTTATTTTCCCATAGGCTATGATCAACGTTTTCTAAGCTTTCATTTTCATCTGTCATATATGACGCATTAGCGACCCATAACTGACCGATAATTTCAGCCGCACTTAAGTCACGCTCAAACCCTTGCTTGCCTGTACTACAGAAGCTACAGTCCAATGCACAGCCTACTTGAGAAGACACGCATAATGTCTTGCGGCCATTTAACTTGCTATCATCTGCAGGGATAAGCACCGTCTCAACCAACGAGCCGCCAGTGACTTCAAACACCCACTTACGCGTACCATCATCACTGTATTGACGATGAATCACTTTGGGCGGTACCACACAAGCATTAAGCGACAATTTATCTCGTAATGACTTACTCAAATTGGTCATTTGCTCAAAATCTGTTACGCCATGCTGATAAATCCACTTAATCACCTGAGTAGATCGAAATGGCTTTTCGCCAATACTCTTGAAGTAATCAGCCAGTTGCGCTTGCGTCATACCCAATAGATTGGTTTTGGCATGTGCCTCATCTACCAGCTTAATGCTATCAGTAATCTTAGCAGGTACGTGCTGAGTAGGTGCTTGAACAGTTGACATAATAGGTAACCTTTTTGCAGAAGCTTAGATAAGCGGTGCAATTATTTATATGGGCTTTGCCATACATACATGGGTGCATGAGCAATCCGCTATGAGCGCAGTTCTTCGAATTAACAAAAACATGCTGATAAGGGATTGATAACGCTAAGTAAAATCAATAATGAGGCAAGTCATTAAGAATTTCAATGAATAATATAATTACAGAACTCTAAAGCAGATACAAGGCTGCAGATTGTACAAATAGTACATCTGATGAGGGTAATACCGTCGCAGTTTAGTAGTTCTTTGATTATAGGATTATTACAATAGCTAAAACGGCCTATACCCATAAGATATAAGCCGTCTCGCAAACCAATTATAAACAATCAATGTTGTAAATAATTCGTATATAGTCAATCAAGTATAAAACTCATACAGGTAAGATCAGTCTAAATCGTAGCTGTCTTATTATAGCAGTTACCTCAAACAAATCGAACGCCGTAAAAGCTTATAGCTGGCTTACTATATTAGCGTGTACGTGCACAAACTTCATCATCGCTGAAGAAGTAGCTGATTTCACGTGCTGCTGATTCAGCTGAATCTGAACCATGTACTGCGTTTTCGTCGATGCTGCTAGCGAAGTCTGCACGGATAGTGCCTTCAGCAGCTTCTTTTGGGTTTGTTGCACCCATGATTTCACGATGCTGAGCGATAGCGTTTTCGCCTTCTAGTACTGATACCAATACTGGACCTGACATCATGAAAGATTTTAGGTCGTTGTAAAATGGACGCTCAGCGTGCTCAGCGTAAAAACCGCCTGCTTTTTCATCATCAAGTTGTAGCATTTTAGCTGCAACGATTTTTAGACCAGCTTGTTCGAAACGGCTATAGATAGCGCCGATGTGGTTGCCAGCAACTGCGTCAGGTTTGATGATAGATAAAGTACGTTCGTTAGCCATGAGAAGCTCCTAATAAATGATAAGTTCAATAAAATATGAAAAAAATAATGCGTTTTTTTAGCTTTAGCCACAATGTTGACTTGGACTGTTTTACACAACTCATGGTATATCAGTGTATAACCATAAGCGCCAACATCGGATTGCTGCCTATTATAATGATTAAGGCCATAAATGATAGGGTTAATTTATGACCATACCTTGCATAAAAGTAAATTTATTGTGCATTAGTCGTTGATAATGCTGTAAGTTCTAACAAAAGCAAAAACCCCAACGCTCAGCATCGGGGTTTTTTATTAATACTCAAAACTATTTAATCAAGTTTGTAGTACAAATTAAGCGTCGTACGGATCGCGCAATACGATAGTCTCTTCGCGATCAGGGCCAGTTGAGATAATATCAACTGGGCAACCGATCAATGCTTCGATACGTTTGATGTATTTTTTAGCGTTTTCTGGAAGCTCATCATAGTTCGTAATGCCAACGGTAGACTCGCTCCAGCCTTGCATGGTTTCGTACTTAGGCGTGACTGACTCATAGAACTCAGCATCATGCGCGCCTGCACACTCAGTCTCAGGTAGGTTGTAACCTACACCGATTAGCAATTCTTCAAGACCATCTAGTACGTCAAGCTTGGTCAAGCAAATACCTGACATAGAGTTAAGTACTACTGCACGGCGTAATGCTTCAGCATCGAACCAACCACAACGACGTGCACGGCCAGTCGTCGCACCAAATTCATGACCGACTTTGGCTAAGTGAGCACCAACATCATCGAACAATTCAGTTGGGAATGGACCACTACCAACGCGCGTAGTGTATGCTTTGGTGATACCAAGTACATAGTCTAAATACAATGGACCGATACCTGTACCCGTTGATACACCGCCAGCAGTTACACTTGAGCTAGTTACAAACGGATAAGTACCATGATCGATATCAAGTAGCGTACCTTGAGCACCTTCAAACATTAGGTTTTTGCCAGCTAGACGTAATTGATTTAGGTCTTCAGTTACATCAGTAACCATACCTTTAATCTCTTCTTTCCACTCTTTACAAAGCTTAAGTGTCTCATCAAAATCAATCGCTTCAACTTTATAGTACTCAGTCAGTTGGAAGTTGTGATATTCGATTAGGTTACGTAGTTTTTCTTCTAGATCTTCACGGAACAAATCAGCAAGTTTAATCGCACGGCGTGCTACTTTATCTTCGTATGCAGGGCCGATACCGCGACCTGTTGTACCGATTTTACCAGATCCACGCTTGGCTTCGCGAGCTTGGTCAAGTGCTACATGATAAGGCATGATAAGTGGGCAATTAGGAGAGATACGTAGACGCTCACGTACTGGTACGTTGTTGTCTTCTAGCTCTTTCATTTCCTTTAGTAGTGCGTCAGGTGCTAACACCACGCCATTACCGATAAAGCAAGTGACGCCTTCACGCAAGATACCTGATGGAATCAAATGCAAGACAGTGGTTTTGCCATCGACAACCAACGTGTGACCAGCATTATGACCGCCTTGGAAGCGGGCTACTGCTGAGGCTTTTTCGGTAAGTAAATCAACGATTTTACCCTTACCTTCGTCGCCCCATTGGCTACCCAAAACTACAACATTCTTACCCATGATCAATCCTTACCTTTATGTATTGAGGTGTGTGCAATAAAAGCTGAAAATTAAAATGATTTTCTTAGCTACATCTTTTTATCTCAGTGATTTATGAAATAGAAACACTGAGATATCTAACAAATAATTTTACGTTCTCGTAATCTGTACTGAATACTTTTGGCTGCGTGCGCCATTCAATCGCCTACTATTAGACAGTTAAACAGTCTGTAGCTGCCATTGACTGTCGTCGGACATGCTCAAACGATGCGTAATATCACTTGGACTGTCCTGTGCATCTAATGGCATAGTGACGCGATAGCCTTGCTGACGTAGACTCTCTACTTGTTGCAGTAGCGTCTGCATCTCATCTGTATTGGCATTAGACAAAGCGGCAAAATCAACCAAGACAACGGTTGGCGCATCTAACTGTGTATGAGCCAGCAATCGGCTGACATCCATACTAAAGCCCGTGGCCGCGCGTAACGCTTGCGTCTGACTTTGCATACCATCAAAACGACCACCACGTACTAGTGGCTGCGTTTCACTATTGATATAACCATTGAAGACGATGCCAGTGTGATAGTGATAACCTGATAGCTCAGTCACATCAATACTGACTGGACACTGCCATTGGTCTTGTAGATAGTTTTTCAAACGCTGTAGCTCATCAATTGCCGTTGCGATTTGGCTGTCTTGCTGCGCCGCATCTGATAATTTGGCTAATAGGTTTGCGATATCGTGACCAAAGCGTGCCAACACATAAAAATCATCACCCATTGGCAAAGCGCGACAAACACGCTTGAGCTCTGGTAAGTTTTTATTGGCATATAAGTACATCAATTGTTCAGTATCACTGTCTGACAATTCAGCCAATTCAGCCAAACGTTTGAATATCGCTACGTGACCCAAATCGATATGGAGCGCTGCACTCATATTGAGTTTATTCACCATCGTAAATAGCACATCTATCAGCTCAATATCTGCCGCTAGTGACGCACAGCCAAATATCTCAGCACCTAACTGCAGCGGTGTACGTGAGCCAAACAGACCTGATGGCAAGGTATGAATCACATCGCCCACATAGCAATAACGCGCAATACCCGTACCGCCATGATGCGCATCTATACGCAAAATCTGCGGGGTAATGTCAGCGCGTACGCCCATTAAGCGACCAGTCAACTGATCGATAATCTTAAAGGTTTGGCGTTTTAGATCTTCTGATGCATCACTTAGCAAAGACTCAGTAAACTCGATCATCGGTGGACAAACCAGCTGATAACCATGAGTAATAAGCTGCTCGATTAACTGATGTCTAAGCACTTCTTGCTTATGCGCATCTTCAAACAGGACATCAACCACCCCATCAGGCAATAGCCAACTATTGGCAACATCACTGCCAAAGTTACTCAAATATGGCATACGATTGGGTGCAGCACTGTTTTCGGCAGGCTGAGACACTGTTTCATTGGTAGAGTTTGGCTGGTCAGGTTTTGCAGAATCAGAACTAACAGACACAATAAATCCTTGTTTGGCGTATCGCTTACCAAAAACGCGGTACTGATGCGGTACTTAAAGGGTGATTTGCCGGGTATTGACGCTGTGTGTGTTTATTTTTAACGCGCAACATCATTGACCCAATTATTTATAAACAAACCAGGTAACCGCAAAAGGGTGAATAATAAGTATAATTTAGAATGATAAGACGAGTATCTTTATGCGCTAAAAAATTGCGACAAATAATCAAGGCACTTTATGCTTTAGTTTAGCATAGCACTCAAGGTTCGCCTAGTGACAATTAGCCACAATCACTATCTAATTACAGTTCAATTGCCGCTTATGAGCTTAGCAGATGTAACAGTCATCATTGATATATTTGGCTCAATATTGGGCGAATAGCCAAGAGGTTTATTTTTTGTTAACCATAAGATAATGAGCGTGATTACGGCAGCGTCTTCGGCACAGACTCATGATACACTAACACATATTTTTATCTCGGAAGCCTTATGTCATCTGATTACCACCCAAACCCTGCCATCAACCAAACCAATGTCTTAGGCACCGCACTTGCCAGCTGTTGTTTCGATCCCATTACTGGCTATTATCGCAATGGTTTTTGTCATACTGGCAACCATGATGTCGGTCAACATACCGTCTGCGCCAAGATGACCAGCGAATTTTTAAACTTCTCTGCCAGTCGCGGTAACGACCTAATTACCCCACTACCTGAATACAACTTTCCTGGTCTCAAACCTGGTGACTACTGGTGCATCTGCGCGCTACGTTGGGTTGAAGCATTGGACTTCGATATTGCACCGCAAATCAAGTTAGAAGCGTGTCACGAGAGCCTATTGGCATTGGTAGATATCGATACGCTAAAAAGCTATGCCCTATAGATAGTATTGGCACACGATAAAACCTTAGCAGCGTTCACAGTATATTTGGATTATTGAAGTTTTTTATTATATGACAGGAAAGTATATGGAAAATGATAATAATCAATTGATTAAAAAAACGGCTCATATTGCCCCTGATTCCAATATGAATCATATCTATGCCAATATGAATGACAAGCATCTCTATTTGGACGATGATGATAGCTATATTTATGGTGATGTGGACGCCACTACTGAAGATACTATTGAGACCATGACGGTCTACGATCCTGACTCTGAACGCTATGAAGATATTGATTCATCAAGTGCAGGTGAAGTGGTCAATTGCTACGCTTACTCACGTAAAACAGGTGAGAACCTTAATAGAGTGGCGCTCAATGATGTAAGTCGTACTCTAGGGAACAACGGTCAATTTATTTGGCTTGGGCTATATGATCCAAGCTTAGAAACCATGGTTAAAGTAAAAGAAGCCTTTGACCTGCATGAGCTAGCAATTGAAGATGCCTTTGCTGATCATCAACGTGCCAAGGTCGAAAACTACGATAATGACATGGTCTTTGTGGTGCTACGTACGGCTAAGCTAGAAGACAATGTCATTCGTTATGGTACTACTGCGATATTTATGGGTAAAAACTACCTCATTACAATTCGCAATGGCCCGTCAAACTCTTATGCACCTGTCCGTGAGCACTGCCATCGTCGCCCTGAAAAGTTACGCATGGGCCCTATCTTTGTACTGCATGCTATCCTCGATTTTATCGTTGATAACTATATGCCGATTACCGATCGATTGGGCCGTTACTTGCGCGAGCAAGAACGCTACGTATTTACTTCTGAGTTTGATAAAGGTACGCTAAAAAACCTCTACGAGCTTAAATCGCAACTGGTACATATGCGTGCCATTATTTTACCTGTGCAAGACATCTGTAGCTTTTTTATCAATCATAAAAAAAGTGAGATTGTCTCTGGATTTTCTCAAGCCGCTAAGCCGTATTTTCGCGATGTCAACGATCACCTCTTACACTCCCTAGATGCTATTAATGGTCTTAATGAAATGCTGAGCGTGGTGATGAATACCTATATGGCGATGGTCAATATGGGTCAGAATGAAGTCGTGCGTAAGCTCGCGGCATGGGCAGGTATTCTAGCAGTACCAACAGCTATCGCTGGCATCTATGGCATGAACTTTGATTTTATGCCTGAGCTACATTGGAAATACTCTTACCTTGTCATTATGGCCATTATTATCGCCTTATGTAGCTATCTGTACTATAACTTCAAAAGACTGAAATGGTTGTAATGCCAAACGATAGGCATAAAAAAAGAGCAACCACTGGTCGCTCTTTTTTTTGTATTGCTATCTAATTATTCACGGCGATGCTTAGTATGGCTATCAGGCGCTTGAGCATTATCAGGCAATAGTGCTTTAACCGTTAGGTTTGCATGCTGCTTATCAAGATTATCTTCTGGGCGACCAAACGTTTTTGCTGTCCAAGTCAGGATTACAATAGAGCCGCTCAATAACATGATGGCCACGGAAATTGTCGCTAGCAGCCATAAATGGAAATAGTCTGAAACTGCCTGTACATCAACCACCAAATGTCGTGACAATGCTGTTATGGCAATAAATATCAAAAACTGTACTGGCAGTCGGTGGGTTTTAAAGTAGATACCTATCATAGCCAGTAGCTCAAGGTAAATAAATAACATCAATATGTCTTTTAGATCCGCTGAACCCTTTTGGACAATATAAATAAACTCTTTACCTGCAGTCCAAACGACAACCACACTGATTAGAAATAAAATAACGTAATGACAGACATCGACAAACTCTCTACCAATACTTTGTAGTCGCTCATGGACACCTACATTTTTTTTAGCCATGTTTAGGTCCTATCAACTGAAATGTGGTTGATTTAGCCTGAGTTTACGTTACCTCAGGCCCCTTATATATCGGCAATCAGTATTCGTATGACTATCTTTTTAGCCGTTATTCAAACCCGCTGACTTTTCAGCAGCATCGACCGTTTGGCGAATAAGCGTGTTAATAGTCATTGGGCCAACGCCGCCTGGCACTGGCGTATAAGCGCTGGCAATGTTTTCCATGCCTTTCATTTCGATATCACCAACACCGCCATCATCTGTCGGATGGAACCCTGCATCAACAACAACCGCTCCTGCTTTGATCCACTCCGCTTTAATAAGCTCAGGTACGCCTACTGCACCAACTACGATATCTGCACGCTTAATATGCGCCGCCAAATCTTGAGTTCTTGAATGACAGATCGTCACTGTACAGTTGGCATTCAATAGCATCATCGCCATTGGCTTACCTAGGATAGCGCTACGCCCTACGACTACTGCTTCTTTACCTGATAGCTCGATATTATGATGCTCTAACAAATGCATGATGCCCTGCGGTGTACATGAGCCATAAGCTGACTGCTGCATCGCCATACGACCAAAACCAAGACAAGTCACACCATCGACGTCTTTTGCTAAGTCAATCTGCTCAAAACAAGCACGCTCATCAATATGCTCAGGAACAGGATGCTGTAGCAAAATGCCGTGTACATCTGGATTGCTATTTAACTCATCTATTTTTGCCATGAGCTGCTCAGTGGTCGTGGCACTCGGCATCTCAACGCGTATAGAGTCCATGCCAACACGCTTACAGGCGTTGCCTTTCATACGAACATAAGTGGCAGAGGCTGGATCGTCACCAACCAATATCGTCGCTAAGCTTGGGGTGCGGCCAGTCTTTTCCTTAATCGTATCTACGCGCGTGCGCAGATCCTGTTCTATTTGTTTGGCAAGTGCTTTGCCGTCCAAAACGGTAGCGGATTCTTGGGCAGTAGACATAGTAACTCCAATAGAGGGTACGATATAAAAAAATAAAGACAGCGCGCGCAAATACTTTGCATGCCTGTCCTTTGGTTCGTCAATCTTTGACTAAGAGTAATATTGTACCTGTGTACGCTACAAAATCCTAGCGTAAGATAAAGCCTGCGCACTGATAAATTTTCATAATAAGTCAATTAAACAGTATTGCTTATATATAGGCAAATGTACCTTATGCTTTCAATAAAAATAGCGTCGACTGAGGGATGCATTTTTAAAAATAATCATTAATTATCGTCTTATTCGTCCATCGAACCAAACACACTATCGATCGCCTGTATTGTCAGTTCAATTTCAGCCGCCGTAAGCGTAGGATGCACCAAAAACATGAGACTACTCTCTCCTAGCTGCTTTGCCATTGGCAATCTAATACTTGGACGCAACCCAGTATTATCAAAGGCCTTCTCCAAATAGACCTCTGACGCAGATCCAGAGAAGCAAGGCACACCTTGATTGTTAATTACTTCAATAATGCGGTCACGTGTCCAGCCATCAGGTAGATTATCGGACTGCACATAGACATATAATTTATAGTAAGCATGGTTCGTATTGGAGAACTGCGCTAAATGTTCTAGTCTTGGCACACAAAGGTAGCCTTTGGACTCCCATTTACTACATGCCTTTAGTATGGCTTGCGCATTAGCAGTCCGTTTGGCTGTCCACTCACTCATTTTCTCCAGTTGAATACGCCCCAAAACGCCTTGCATCTCAGTCATACGCCAATTGGTGCCAAAGCTTTCATGTAGCCAGTTGTAGCCAGGTGATTGTTCCGTTTCATAGACTGCCGCATAGCTCTTACCATGATCCTTATACGCCCACATTTTTCGCCATAGCAGTTCGCTATCGGTGGTGACCATACCGCCCTCACCTCCTGTGGTCATAATTTTATCCTGGCAAAAACTCCATGCCCCAACATGACCAATACTGCCCACGCTTCGCCCTTTATATCGTGCACCATGAGCTTGTGCGCAATCTTCAATGACATATAGGTCATGCTCATCTGCCAGTGCCATAATACTGTCCATATCGCATGGCCAGCCAGCTAGATGGACGCATACGATACCTCTGGTTTTATCACTCAGTACAGCTGTGATGGTCTCAGCGGTGATATTACCAGTTGCTTCATCGACATCTGCAAAGATGGGGATCGCACCTGCATTAACGATTGACGAGATACTAGCAATAAAGGTACGCGGTGTGACAATGACCTCATCACCGGCACCTATATCGAGTGCTTGTAACGCGACATCCAACGCCAAAGTGCCATTACCCAACGCTATTGCGTATTTACTACCTGTCCAATCAGCAAACTCTCGCTCAAACTGACGACATTCTTCGCCTGTCCAATAATTGACTTTATTGGACAACAGCACTCGACTGACAGCGTCGGCTTCTTGTTGCGTAAATTTTGGCCAAGGTGAAAAAGGGGTATTTAGCATATGTTCCTCTATGGTACTTATGTCTAATGTTGTGTCACGCTCTACGATAAACTGCTCACTATGTTATTAACCTTGTTATCTATCATGACTTTCTTGATGCCTAATATCTTTTGATTAACTGTATTGCTATTAGCAAAGAGTACTTTTAAAGCATTTCTTCATTAATACTATTGCCCATGAATTTACTCATAGTTGCTTCACCCTCAGCACTGATACCATCTTTAACAATAACTTTTTTTACTGTTTTAAATAGAATCTTGATATCTAACCACAGCGACTGATTGTCCACATACCATGTATCAAGTGCAAACCTCTCATCCCACCCAATAGCATTGCGACCATTAACTTGAGCATAACCTGTAATACCTGGGCGGACATTGTGTCGGCGCGCTTGCTCATCATTATATAAGGGCAGATATTCCATTAATAATGGTCGCGGGCCCACTAGACTCATATCACCTTTTATGACATTCCAAAGCTCTGGCAACTCATCAAGGCTAGTGTTACGCAGCGCTTTACCAAACGATGTCAATCGCGCGCCATCTTCTAAAGGATTGCCATCTGCATCTATATCATCCTTCATGGAACGAAACTTTATCATCTCAAATGGCTTGCCATACAGACCTGGACGAATCTGACGAAATAGAACAGGCGCGCCAAGATTTTTACTCACCTTGTAGGCAGTTGCAGCATAGACAGGAGATAGCACTACTAACGCTGTCGTTGCACCTACAATGTCAAATAGTCGTTTTATCATCCGTTAGGCCTTATTTGTATGGTGTAGATAAAAATCCAAATAACTCTGCCATAGTTCTTTTTGTTCGAAGTTCTGAATCGCCCAAGCTCTTGCTTTAGGATACTTATCTTTAAAATTGATATCAGTGATTGCTTGTTTGATGGCTTTTGTCACGGACACAGTGTCTTTTAACTGGAACTTTTGACCGCTGATATCTTGTTTTACACTATCTTTTACACCCACCACATCATAGGCAAACGTCGGCACACCGCAACTAGCCGCTTCGATAGCAACATTCCCAAAACCCTCTCGGTAGCTTAAAAATAGATGCAAATCAGCACATTGAATTACTTCTTCTACTTTTGGGTTAGCTGGTATATATACGCCCTTACCTTCTTTTACTATTCTATCAACGACCGCCTTTCCGATGTCATCTTCGAAGTCTCCGATGAACATAAAGTGAATATTTTCTGATTTAAAGCTTTCAGATATCTCACCAATATCTTTTAGGCCTTTATCTTCACAAATTCTACCGACAACACAAATTACAAAAGCGTCTACAGGCACTCTATACTGTCGTCTTAATTTTTGTTTTGCCATTTGCTCTACCGGTCTGAGTACATCAATATCAATACCGTTAAATGAACCATTATCGATGACACGCGCCTTATTTTCTTTAAGAAGATTTTCTGATAAGCACACATTTACTAAGGAATCAGAAACGAATAGAACCTCATGAGAAAGACCAAAGCTAAGTTGATCAAGACCCTGAAAAGCGCGTTTCTTTAGGCCTGAAAAGTTCTCATAGGCTCGTCCCACACTAAAGGCAACTCTTCTCTTTTGCATAGTGAGTGTGCTGGCTATGCTTCCTAACAATAAAGCCTTTGGTGTTAAATAAACCACAATATCAAATCGCCTAATGAACAGGTAACGAGTCAATAGCACTAACGACTTGGTATCTTGTAGTACAGAAGGCTTGCGCTGAAAATTTAAATCAACCACTTCTCCTAGATTACGAGCTCGTAAAATATCTAACTGTTCCCTACTACCGCCACAGATTAATGTAATCTCAAAGTTTGAAGAGTCTCTAATATATTCAAGCTGATTGCGATACAACACATTAAAAGAAACGGCGTCCGTCATAATAAAGCATATTTTTGGTTTCATTTAAGCACCTCATTATTACTTCATTGATAAATTTATTCAGCAACCAAACCATTAACAACCGCTTGATGGTTTTCTTGTAGCTGCTCGGACATCGTTATTTTGTTTCTCTTATTGGCTATCTTTTGCAAGAGCCCTAGCGAGTCTAATAACCTTACCGCGCCTACTTTTACTTCTAACTTAGCACTGTCGACGATATTGGTTTTTTTATATTCACTATATGTCGTAAGACTATCTTTGTAAGATCGAACGATTTTTGCTAATGACAGATTGCCCTCTTCTCTATAGTAATAGAGCAAGTCTGGGAGCACGGCTAAGCGCAAATCCTGTTTGGATATGGCTCTACACCACAGGTCATAATCTTCAGACCTTGGATAATTCTCATTGTATCTATTACGCTCATACCAACTTTTTTTTGCCAAAATAGACGCATGGACAATGGGATATGCAGTCTCCACACTCTCAAATCCTGCATATAAACGGTCTACATGACGACAACCATACACCTTGTTTTGAGCATCAATAGATACTACGCCAGTCGATACCAAGTCATAACTGGGATTATTCTCCAGAAAGCTTATTTGAATAGTCAATCTATCTGGGTGAATAAGGTCATCAGCATCCATACGGGCAATGTAATCATATTTTGATTCATCAATAAGCTGGTTCAGACGAGCAGGCAGTTTCTTGTTGGAACCATCAGAGATCACTCTTATTCTGCTATCAATCTTCTCAAACTGTTTGGCTATTGCTAGCGAGTTGTCTGTAGAACCATCATCTATCAAGATAAGCTCCCACCGCTCATGTGTCTGCGCCCATATCGACTTTATGGCTGTTGCCAAATAAGCTTCAGCGTTATAGATAGGAATGCCAATTGAGATATAAGCGTGACTTTTCATCAGAACACCTCAAACATAGGATTGATAATATAAGGACTCAGATCGCTAAACTTTGATGTCGTCAATATGAAATACATTAGGAAGATAAACACACTAATGATATAGACATAAATGTTATTTATCTTTTTCAAAGCCACAGGCAGTAACAAAACCAAAGTCCATGTAAAATACGAAATGATTCTTTGCGGGCCTGAAGCGCTAGTACCCAACAGCGCTAGCGGTATAACAAAAACCACGCCTGATGCATAAAACATCAATAGCTGTTGAAAGCTTTTGTCTTTAATTTTATATACATAGCTCGCAATAATGATGAGAAGCATGAGCACTGTGTAAAACCCAAGTGTCAAAAACCCGCCCGACTCTTCAGATACTTTTGCATAGTCTTCATATCGATCATTAGTAGATGAAATATAAGATACGAGTAACCTACTAACGAATAACGACCCAAAAAACGTCGCAAGTATTTTATAAGCTGGCTTCACTCTCAAATTTACAATGAAATAAAATGGAATGATAAATAAAGCCGTGATATGAAAAAACGATGCAATGGCACATATTAATAGATAAGGAAAAAGCCGTTTCTCTAGCAGATAAGGAATGGCCAAAGTAAACAAAGCCATTGCGATTCCTTGACGCAATCCATTGAATGAAAAGGTATAGACGCCTAGCGTAATAAACAGAAATACAGAGAGCCAATAGTTCACACTGTATCTTCTGATGACTTTCAAATAACAATAGACGATAACGAAACTGGTGATAATCAGTAGCCAAAAATAGTTATTTGTCACATGCAGTAACGAATACTCAAATAGCTGGTAGCCGTACTCAACATCTTCATTAAATCTAAAGGATTCATGACTCAATTTATTATTAAAATTTCTGGTATAGCTCCCTGTATCTGTACCGACCCAATAACTACGACCGCCTGCGAACAGCGCTAAAGTAATTAAAGGCAGCCAAAAAGACGTACGATTGAGAGATTTTTTCTCCAGTACTATCCAGAAAACAACAAGGCTAAGGACCAACAGATAAGGAAGCATTTAACCCTCTATAAAGTAGCTGAATATTAAGTAAAAGCCTTATCGCATATTCAAATACATTTGCGTTAACTTCTGCGAATTGGTTGCGGCGCTAAAACCATGTACATTTAGCGCATTCATTATTTCTGCTTCATTGGATATTGGAGGCTGAAAACTCAGCAAACTATCCACCCAAACATTGGCTGACTGTATAGGCAAAAAACATACAAGTCCAAGTCCTAAATCTACTTCAGGTGATACTTGATCAGAAACTAATGCCATAAGTCCTACTGTCTGGCTTTCTACTAAGACCACTGGGAAACCTTCATGCAGGGATGGCATAATCATATAGTCAGCGCTGGCCATTAACTCAGTAATATCAGTACGCATACCCAAAAACTTAATATTACCCCCTAAGGTTTGCTCTTTCACTTGTCGTCTTAATTTATCTTCCAATGGACCTTGTCCAACGATATATAAGGTAAAGTCGATCTGACGTTTTTTCAGCTGCTCAGCGATTTCTAAAGAAAACTGATGGTTTTTAACCTCATTGAGACGACCAACTTGGATGATTTTTAACCCTTCATCTCCAAGTCTTTTAGCACCAAACTCCTGATTGATATAATGCCGTGATTGGTTAGCGACTGATATCATCTTCTGTATATCAACAGCATTGGGCAGTAGCCACACATCTTTTGTAGTACCAAATAGGTAGTTTGCAGCATGATCACCGCAGCTGATTCTCTTAGTAGCCAATGTACGATTGGTAATTAATGCCCATTGTTCATATATTTTTTTAATAATATTGGTTTTACCATTACTGGTGCTATGAGAGTGAGAAATGCGATGCGGCACGCCAGCACCTTTAGCAGCCAACAGATGAAAGGCATTGTTTAATAGCATATGAGCATGAACGATTTGATAATCAGGCTGCTGTTTAAGGAATTTGTTAAGTTTGAGCATGCGCGTTAATGAATGACCAGCTAAAATCGGTATAACCCTACCGCCCAACGCTGTTATCTCAGCATCATAGTCGCCGATCTCGTTGGTAAAAGTGACAAAATCAAACTGAATCTGGCTATGATCTATATGACGATATAAATTCATAAGCATGGTCTCTGCCCCAGCACGATCCATTTTTCCCACTATGTGCAGCACTCTTCGGATAGTCATATCATTTACCTTTTAAGAAACATAAAGCCAACTTTGCTTCTCATAACTATTTCCAATTTGCTTCCTTTTAGTTTTGCTTCTTTCTCTAGTGCTTGACGAAGCACCTGCATTATAGGCAGCGCAATTTGGCTTGGCATACGTACTATATTGCTGATCAATATATTCCTTAACGTCCACTTATTCTGATAACCTTTTAGTCGTAGCGCTTTATCTGCTTTTTTAGCTTGTACTAATGCCTTTACTAAATACTCATTGTCTATACGGGTGAGAATGCTCCAATGACTCTGTCTGATTTTATTGGCAAGTATCTTTTTAACGTCATCCGCTTGATAGTCTTCTACTAGACTCATGACTTTTGAATGAATAATAAATAGGTCTAATAGCTTTTTATCTGTTGAACCCGTAATCGACGTGCCTCGCTGTCTATACAGGTAAAAATTAATAGGCAACTGATATCTAACCTTAGTAGATAAGCCAAGATGCCAATGGAAAGGCCAATCCTCATAATACAAACCCACTGGAAAATTTAGAGAAGCCGTTTGCACGACACTAGATTTAATAAATTTTAGCCACGCAAAATGCGGTAGGCTGAAATACGAATCTTCTATCTTGGTTGTCTCGGATACCAAGCTAGCAGCTGGATACGGTAGTTCATTCTCTGCTGCTCCCTCTCTAAACGGTGCAAAACCATATGTCACTACTTCTGCATTCGTAGTAAGAGCACAATCTACACAAGCTGCTACTAAGCGAGTATCTACAATGTCATCGGAATCCACAAACATCATATAATCGCCTACTGCAGATTTAATACCAGTATTGCGAGCAGCAGAAAGACCACTGTTTTTATTATGTTGAATGACTCTGATACGCTTATCTGTGAGATGTAAGGCAAGCGCTTGTTTTGAATTATCAGTAGAGCAATCTTCAACGACAATAATTTCAATATTCTTATAGGTTTGCTGCTTGATAGATTCTAAGCACGCGTCGATATATAGTGCGACGTTATATACTGGCACGATAATGCTCACTAATGGCTCTGCTATGCTAGTCATATAATCACCACCGATTTTTCTAAATCATGGTATTCATTGATATGAACGGTTGACTCAGTCATGGTGCCATGAGACAGGTATAGCAGTTTGTCGATATGTTTTGAAATCTCAGCAACCTCATCTAATTCTAAAAACACAAGTCTTGGATGGTTACGTAACCAGTCTAACTGCGTTTGCCTTATCTTATGATTGGAGTTCGGCAATACCAAGCAAGGTGTACCCGATAGTAAACATAAAATCATGCCATGTAGGCGGTCAGTCACGACCAATTTTGCAGCACGAAACTGGCTAAGCTTGTCAGTCAATAATTTTTTGCAATGTGCTTCGTCCAATTGAGAGCCGCCAGCATGAGTATCTGTCTTTTCAATATGATAGCCAGTATCTGCTAAGGCTTTGTCTATCATTGCATACTGCTCACCTGATAGCGCAGCTTCCTTGTCATCTCGTAAGCATCGCAGAATAGTTGAAGACTCTACGTCATTTGTCGTCCCAAGTACTGCTGCGTTTGCACTCATAACGATATCTGGCACAAGACCAACATGGACATTGCTATACTCAGCAAAAAGCTTGATAAGTTTGGCCGCTGTCATCGACTCTCTAGCGAAAATGTGTATATCTGGATGCTTGGCGTAGACCTTTACGATACGATGCAATGCTCGCTTAGACTTAGCAGAATCACTCCAATCCAAGGTTTGAGGAAAACAAACAATGCGATTCGCAGGAAACGTATTGATAACTAATTGGCGCAGCTCTTCAATATCAGGATACGAGCTACCCATATTGCCTCCCCCAATAATAGTGACAATATCCCTCTGTTGTATTTGTTGTTTAATCGAATTAAGCACCAATCTGGTTTGACTAATAGGAACACTGACAACTTCATAATCAGTCATCACATGTTGCAAATATTGCTTTTGAGCATAAGAGATAGCAATATCACCAATATTGCCGTAGTCAGCTGCCAGAAAAATGAAGCATCGATTACTACTAGGTAAAGGCAAATCTCGCGCGCCCATATAAGTAACTAAGTGTTTTTTTAGTCTAAGTGGTATGAGCTTTTTTATGGCGGTAGTATTCATTTTTGACACTCCCTTATTTATTTCTCATTAATATTTTTTTTACCCACATGCGACGTTTTGACCCAAAAGGAAATAACCTACTCAATTTTGGAGATGATTTACGTTTGAGTACTTTTTCAATATACGGAAGCCATTCAAGACCCCTGCCCGTTTCAATCATCTCTTGACGAATTAGAGACCAGTCTATGCGTACAGCGTCACTTTTCAGAACCATGAACCTGAAAAGTGACGACTCTATCGGGGTGTCAAAACAAGCAGGGTTATCAACACCTGCAAGTAAGAGATTCAGTCGAGTTCGTACACATTTTTCACAGTAACCGCAGTTTCCATCATGCCTATTACCAGCCCAGCAAACACGTAAATTTCGTATGCCTATAGACCAATTTGAAAGAATGATTAACTTCTCAGATCGACGAAACCCTGCACCATCATGAATAATTCTAAAATTGCCACAGCTCAATAATGGATCTGTTATGGGATGTGATCCCCATGGAGTAAGTAATACATCATAAGAATCGCCACTACCGATGAGTCCAATTCCTGCATATCGTTTCAATCCACATAGAACGGAGGCAATGGCAGCCGCGTGATATTCTTCCCAATCGATAGACCACAATACTCGAACATTCGTCTTAACCGGCAGTAGATCAACATTAATATCAGAAAGTACTTTGGTTGCTATCTCTACAGCACTATCAAAACCTTCTGTATCATCTAAAGGTATATCAAAACCATGCACGAAAACTCCTGCCTTAATATCTCGCGTGGCATATCCTGCTCTGCCTGTCGCATGACGATAAGCGGTAAATTGTGCATCCACACCACCAGAAAATGCAGCAATCGCACCTTCTACTTGTACGTCGCGCGCTCTAATACGATCAACTTGTATATCAATCAAAAAATAACGCTCTGGTAACCATTTATTCCAGACATACTGTAGTTCTGTCAGATTGGCTAATAGCTCGTGGGACACACTGCCATGGACACGAATAGCCGCACGCAGTTGCATCGCAGGCAACAATGTGGCTAACAAGTAAGAGTCGCAATCATCGGCTTCTGGCATTGGTAGATTGATAGGATATGCAAACCACAACTCTTGCTCAGTGACACTTTCACCCATGGTTGTTTGTTTCAGCAAACAAGAACGAGTCTGTCCATTTTTGTCACTTTTTAAAGCCTGAGGAAACAAATCAATATTAAACATGTCTTTTTACCTTCGCTTTAGACCAAGACAGTTGTAAAAAAGCCAATGTCATCACATACCAACGTCGTGAAAAACATGAAATCAAAATACGAATGCCGCGTGCTGGGTGCAGTTGATGGTAATGTGGCAAACAGCTCTGGTAAACGAAAGACTGACGTATCTTCATCAACTCTGCATGGCGTTTTCTCATCTGAATATGAGCCAAATTATTGAGTAAATATGGCAGCATATGCTCGATATAACTACGTGCGAAATCTGATAGCAATATTTGTCTCTCTGTAGCACCGATAGACCAGTCATGTATCCTGACTCTGGCGTTGTAGTCTGCTTCTATAGACTCGATCAGCCCTGGCTTATATTGCAAACTCGTCATCGAAGTAACATTTTCATAGTAGTTATAGGGACAGTCGAGTACGACAGATAAATGACTAGCTCTGTTTAAGCATTCAATATTGAAAATACCGTCTTCACCAAGTTTTATGTCACAATCAAACCGTATATCGCCTATTAATTTTCTGTTATAAACTTTAGTACATGCATACCAATATATATTTCTATTTTCTGTCACTCTCAGTTGCAATGCTTGAATTTCCTGCTGTGAATATTCTGCTGTAATGTTACGGCGCTCGAGCACATCGCCATTTAGCATGATGCGCTTATGACCAAACGCCAACATCTCAATATCCCGATTAACCGTTTGTGCAATGATAAAGTCAAAATACCAATCATCGATAGTGTCGTCCGCATCTATAAAAACGATGTAGTCGCCGATTGCGGTATCAAGCCCAGTATTACGAGCATCTGCCAGGCCTCCATTTTTTTGATATTTCACCGTAACCCATGCCCTATCACTTTCCCACTTGTGCAATAACCTAGCAGTGTCATCATTAGAACCATCGTCAATAACGATCAACTCAATCTCATGGTTCTTTTTCGCAATGTCAATACTACTAATACAACGATCAATAGTGACAGCGGCATTAAATGCGGCAATAATAACTGAAATCATAGTGAGCCTCTTGAGTTGAGACTTCTAATGCATATCCTTTGTGCCATCCAACGCAGTCAACATATTTACCTACTGCTGCACTTTATGAATATGAACCAGACGCCGAAAAGCGACATAAACGATAGATAAGCTAAGCAAGACCCCAACAAATGAGAACAGGGCAATGGCTACCATATCTGACTCAAAAACGTAAAAACCTACATACAGCGCTGCAGCACGAAATATCACTGCAAAAATCTCTCTAATCAAAAGAAAACGCTGCAAACGTAATGCTGGCAATGCCGCAGTGCTTGCACCTGATACCAAGCTGGTCAAAAGCCAAATAGAAAGCCACTGCGAATAACTCCCTGCTAATGCCCACTCTGTGCCAAATACTAAAGAAAAAAGGTAATCGCCAAAAACGAACACTGTACCGAAGGGAACAATACCAACCACCAATAGAATTACCGTCACTTTTAATAAAAACTGATAAGCCTCTGGTGACTTTGCTGTGATCGCACGCGTAATCTTAGGATAAAAAACCTCTCCAACAGCTTGGCCTAACAACATCGCTGGTGCACCGAGCACAAGAACAGCCAACGAATACTGCCCAGCAGAAGAAGCACTAAATAGTGATGCTAACAAGATGGTTGGTAGCCCTACTGAAGCAGCATTGAGCATACTTTGCGGCATGCGGTATATGGCAAAGTCACGCTGCGATATAGCAGCATTACGAATACCAACCGTGCCAAACCAGTCTCGGATATTTAATACACCAATCCTAGGTACCCGAAGCATCTGCATCATAAAATTCGTAAGCTGTCCTGCTATCGTTAACAAAATAAGTAACATACCAGAGGGGGCCAATACACCACCTATCAACTTACTGGTATCTGTCACAAGCTTGCTCTCCACATAAGCACGAGCCTTGGCTTTAAACAAACCTACTCTGATAGCAGACTGATCAGCAACAGATAGAAACGCACCTGCCAATAGCGTCAACGGTATGAGATACAACATATATGGTGCATTTTCCATACCCGTCCATCGTGCCAAATAAACATTGCCGAAATAGACAGCGATGAACGCTATAGCCGCTATAAACAAACTGAGCAATACAGACAATCTAATAATGGCAGCGGCATCCTCGTCACTATCAGGCATCACAATGGCATTGGCATAACCCATGGTCGCAATCGGAGTAATAATACTGATGACTGCGGCAAATGCGGCAGCGATACCAAAATCTTCAGGACTATATAATCTGGTGAGAAACGGCATAAAGACCATAGCGATTGCCTGACCAGCAGCAATACCGCCTCCAACCATAGCCACATCTCGTACAAAGTGACTGGTTTTCAATCGACTGATTATGCTCTGTATCGATAAAAACACTTCAGAGGTCATTACTCATCATCCAATTTTATGTTTCATATAACTTATAAAGAATCAGTAATCTTGTGATTATCTACCTACTGTATTAACCAACCTCATCCATCAACGATGATGTCAGTTTTTCGACCTCGATCCTGACATTATCGCCTTCTCGGTAGCCTTCAACGAAGGTCCTAAACTGTGCTTTCAACCATTCAGTATCGTGCTGCTTTGATCTTTCGATAAACTCAAACAAGATAGCTTCGATATCTTCCAATGGAAAACTATGCTCCATTGCTTGCATAATGAGTGGATGAAACGTGGTCTCTATGTTGTCAGCACCAATGATTAGCTCTTCATAGAGCTTTTCACCTGGTCTCAATCCCGTAAACACAATTTCGATATCACCATTAGGATTGCTCGCATCTTTCAGCTCGCACCCTGTCAGACGAATCATACGTTTGGCAAGATCCACAATTTTGACGGGCGCTCCCATATCAAGCACAAATACTTCACCACCGAACGCCATGGCACCTGCTTGAATAACCAAACTGGCCGCTTCCGGTATGGTCATAAAGTAGCGCGTGATGTCTGGATGGGTGATGGTAATCGGACCACCCTGCTCAATTTGCTTGGTGAATAGTGGTACTACAGAGCCCGATGAACCCAAAACGTTGCCGAAACGCACCATACTAAAACACGTATGACTGTTGCTTTGGCTCAATCCTTGGCAGACAAGCTCAGCCAAGCGTTTAGATGCACCCATGACATTGGTCGGTCGCACTGCTTTGTCAGTAGAGATCAATACAAATGTATCAACGTGAGCCTTTATCGCAGCACAGGCACAATGATAGGTACCTTTGGTATTATTAATCGTGCCTTCAAATGGATTGGATTCGACAATCGGTACATGTTTGTATGCTGCAGCGTGATAAATCGTTTTTATATGGTATTTTTCGAATATATTGATTAATTTTTTTTCGTTACCCACGTTTCCAATGATGCTGACAACCTCAATATCTTGATATTCAATATTACTAATGACATTACCAGCGACGTTACTAGTGACAAGGCTTCTAAGTTCCTGATCGATTGTGTACAAAGCATATTCAGACTGCTCGTATAACACCAAACATGCAGGTTTGTTTTTCATGATTTGTCTACACAGCTCACTACCAATAGAACCACCTGCCCCCGTCACGAGTACATTTTTACCCGTAATATTTTTTTGGAGGAGCTCAGCAACTGGTTCTACAGTCTCTCTTTCAAGCACATCTAATATATCGACCGGACGTATATGGCTGACTGTTACGATCTCATCAGCAAGCTCTCGTAAGCTCGGTAAATCCTTTAACTTGACAGAAACGCCTGACAGGCTATCCATAATCTGTTTTTTACGACCACGGCTCATAGAAGGCATTGCCAAAATCACTTGCGCGACATTTAATTTTTCTATTAACCAAGGTAGCGCATGAGCGGCATATATTTTTTTACCATGTAAATAAGCCCCTATCAGCTGCGGATCATCATCAATATATGCCACTACATTGTATTTATGAGAATGTCTCAAGCTCTCTAATAGCTCTCTACCAGCCGATCCTGCACCATAAATAATCACGTTATCACAGCAACTATCTAGGCGATCTTGACTGTCTGGTTTCTGTAGTCGATTCAGCAACCCGCGAATCATTAGCCGACTGTTCCACAACCAAATAAAGAATAAGAACAAAAATATGATTGGCGCTGAGCGCGGCATCGTTGACACTGGGTTCACATAAATGATGAACTGATAAACGATAATAAGTAATAAAAACAACTGTAGTACTCGACCCATCGCAGCATCGAAAAATCCTCTAGAAGCACCTCTATAAAAGCCAATCAGATATAAGCTGACGACAGGTATCAATGCATAAAAAGCCAATACCGTAAGGCCGATTTGATCATCGACATAACCCTGACGCAATGCCAATGCCGCTACCAAGCAAAGGACAGCAACTGAAAAATCGATGCCAAATAAGATAGAGCATTTCGCAAAGCGTGGTAAGGCTAATAAAAACAGCGTCATACGCTTCGACCATCGATTGATATCGCTTGGTGTGTGATAAGTATTGTTAGACTCTGTTTTTATAAACATAAGATCCACCTACTTAAGTTATGACGCTCGTTTGCCATGGACAATGAACAGTAGCTGACTACGAATTGTGTCCATAAGCATAATGGTAGTGATAGCTATACCGATTCAAAATACTTTGCTGTATGTCATTTAAGATGATGCCATCGACTTGTATGTTTGCTTTACTCATCTGTTTGATGGCATAGACCAGTTGTCCTTCTACTGAATGATCAAACTTGGTGACGATCAGTACTTTGTCTGCGTGCTGTGCCAACACCATGGCATCTGATGCAGCCAAAATAGGTGGCGCATCGATAACGATATAGTCGTACTTCGTTTTGAGCGTTGCCATCAAATGATCGAACCTCTCTCCTATCAATAAGGAAGTCGGATTATGCGACGGTCGTCCCCGCGATATAAGGTCGATATGCTCCATACCAGTCGGCTGAATAAAGCTCTCAAGGTTTAACTTAGCTATAACACTATCTAATCGAGGCTCATTATCTGTTAGAGAGCTATCTTTATCCTGCAGTAAGTAATCTGTGAGCCCACTGTCTAGATTCATACCAAACATTTTGTGCAGCTCCCCTAAACGCATATCTCCATCGATAATCAGTACTTTTTTGTCCAACTGTGCAAATACTTCGGATAAATTGGCCGTAATAAAAGACTTACCGACACCTGGGCTTTCTCCAGTGATTAATATGGTCTGAGCGGATTTTTTATCTGCTGTTTTCGTCGTCTTACCGAATAAAAGGTTTGTTCGTAAATTTTTAATTGCTTCATAGCTCAAGCCATTGTGATCAACATGAGCAAGCATCCGACCAGTATTTTTTTTGTTCCTACCTAACTTAGATATCGAGGTCGAACGTGGAATCGTTGCAATAACAGGAATTCCCGTTTTAGACTCTAGATGTTCTGGGTCTTTTACGACATTTCTAATCAAGTTTCTGATTAGAACCAGCATTACCCCAAGTACAGTACCTACGAGTAGCGCTAGCAGCATAATTTGGAGTTTGTTTGGTGCAATGGCACCGAAGGTACTGGTCGGTCTATCTAAAATACGCGCATAACCAACCTGACCTGCTCTAACGATTTTTAGTTGTTCATAATTTTTGAGCAGCGTGAGGTAAATCTCTCTATTAATGGCTGTATCTTCTGATAACTTTAAGAACTCTCGCTGGATTTCAGGCAGTCCTGCAACGGTACTACCTATCGCTCCTATTCGACTGTTGAGGACTTTTAGTTGCTCATTGATTTGGATGACGAGTGGGTGTTCATTGGTATAGTAAGTCGTTAAATCTGCTCTCTTTAATTTGAGATCATTGAGCTGCTCATCGATTCGAGACTTTTCATTTAGTAATAGCTCAGCCTCTTTACCTACATCGATGGTGCCGTGCTTTTTACGAAACTCATTGAACTGAGCTTCGGAGGTGTCTAATTTTTCTTTTAATGCTGGAATCTGTGTTTCCATGAAAGCCAATGTTTTGGTCGTTTCTTCCGTACCACGAGATTGGTTTTGATCGATATATGACTGGACTATCTGATCAAGTGTGGTCGTGATTTGCTTTTGATTTGTGCCTGTCATCGACAGCTGAATAATGTTGGTTTTATCCCCTTTTTCTTCCACAGACAAGGCGCTATTCATTGCATCTGTCGTGGTCTTTAAGGTCTGCTGAGTGATGCCAATAGGGTAACCGTCTGCAGGTAGCTCGGTCACCGTAATGTTAATCTCACCGTTTACCCCATTGAACTGATGCGGCTGACCCAATTGTCCTTTGAAATCATCTATTCCATTGCTCAGGACAAACCCTGTGTCAGACTGTGATAGCGTAAAAGACTGGTTTAAATACGCTGGTGACACATCGAACTGATTGATTTGAACCGAACCGTTTTTTGTGCTCAAAGACACACCATCATTCGTGTTCAACTGAGTGTTAATGCGGTCGTTTGTTATTTTATCGAGATAGCCAATATTAGGATCGGTCAGTTTGATGTCTAGATGTAGCATATCGACGACTGGCTCTAGTATCATCCGAGACCGTATGAGCTCGGCTTCTGCCTCAGCCTTGCTCACTTCTTCTCCGACCAACTCTGAGATGTTTGCACCAAGCGCATCGACTCCTTGGGAATTTTCTTCAATTTGGATCAGCGCATCAGACTTGAAGGTCGGATTAATATAACGTGTATAGAAAAATCCTATTAAGAGTCCGACTGCTGCCATGAGCGCTATAACTTTCCAGCCACGCAACAAAACCAAAACCAGCGCCGTTAAGTCGATGTTGTCATTGTCGTTGTCACCCTTAGGTGTCGATAGGTTTTTTGAATCTATATTATTCATAACCATATACCCATTATTCAATGTTAATCGCTTAATAGCTTTCGCTTAGCTTCAAGACCCTAACTGCCCTTGACTGCAGTTAGATTGCCCCCTGCCTCATCGCACCTTATAAAACCTGTTACTCTACTTCCTATTCTTATTTCTCAATTTCAGTATTAAAATTCAAAGCATATTCAGTATTTTCACTAGCTATTATTTATAACCCTGATATCACATTGATGGCAGAGGTTGATGGTAGTATCGCGCTAATCACACGATTCCAGCGAGCCAAGCCTGTTGGATCTACATAGAGAATGTCATTGGCTTGCATGTTAAAGCGACTGGCTAATGCCAAGCTTGTAATGCTCTGCATATCGACGTAATAAATATTGGTGTACTGGTACTGAGGGTTGTCGCGCACGATATATACTTTGGCTGCATTAGCCGTATTGGAATTTAGCCCATTTGACTCGCCCAATACATGCGCTAAGCTCAGCCCTTGTTCTGGAATCGCAACTGGCTCAATTTTGCCAAATTCACCCAATACGTAGACCTTATTGCGGCTTTGACTATTGACGTGGATAGAGTCACCATCTCGCAGATAGATTTGATTTGCAGACAGCCCCATTCTTTGCAGTGACTGCACTCCTAAGCGATAGCTATTTCCCTGACGATTTAGCACAATGTTATTTGAGTCGCCTGTCTCAGTGGTACCACCTGCCATAGAGATAGCCCCATGTACCGACACTGGCACATCAGCTATAGCAAACTCACCAGACTGCTTCACCGCACCATCTACGAAGAACTTGCTGCCACGGTAATTAATGATTTTGACTTGAGGATCTGAGTACTTGAGATAGCGCTGTAGTTTGCTTTGCAACGTAGCGGTGAACTGCGGCACGCTCAGTCCACTGGCTTGGACTCTGCCTATCAATGGAAACTGTATATACCCTTGTTGATCTACCGTTAAGCTAGCAGTTGACGCATTAATATCCGGATAATTGGTAAGGATGATATTCAGCACATCCCCTTTCGCAATGCCGTAATTGACTCGTCCAGAGGTTTTGATCAAATGAGAGAGGTCTTGCGTAACAGTAGGCGGCGCTGTACGCGGTAAATTTGCCAGACTTAAAGGCTGAATATGAAATTGAAGGCCGTTTTCTGCGGTAAAGGTGCCAGATTCAGGAAGATTTCCTGACTGAAGTCCTGAGTTGATCGTACAGCCACTAAACAACCCCATTAGAAATAAGCAAAATATGCTCATTACCAAGAAGCGTTTGTGTACAAAAATGAAATATTTATTAACCATAACAGTTACTCATATTTATATTTGTGAATCAAACCAGAAAACCTCACCACAGCACTTATATTCGTAAAAAAGAATATATTTAATAAATATACACCTAAACTATATTCAGTGCAATACATATAACTTGCCATAAAATAATTAAGTGACTATTTTGCAATTTCTCATCAAGCCCTTTATTTTCGGCTAATTGCAAAAATTTATATCGACTTTTAGATTGTTGAGCGATAAAAAACGCAAGTGAAAACAGCTTCGTCATAAATAAAATTTTTATTTTTAATTTGAAAAAATTCAGCTTAATAAGGGCTTGTCTAGATTGCATTTATAATTGGAAATAACCTTTTAGTGCCGAAATAGTGTAAGTGTTTGTATCTATGTATTAACTTATATAGTCAGTCACTAAGACTCTTCGAGTCTATATTTCGTATACGACTAATAAACTTTTATTGATTAGCACAATGTTTGCTTATGCATTAATAATCAGTAAGCTATTGGTTTACGTGCTAAATTTGTTAAAATAGCGTAGAATAGTCAATCCAATTTTTTACATTGAGAAATGTAACCCACCGACTCAAGGATATTATGATGAAAGACGAAAAATTACAGAAAGCACTCGCCCGTATGGGACTTGGTTCACGCCGTCAAATGGAAGAAGTCATCAAATCTGGCCGCGTAACGGTTAATAACGGTCCTGCGACCATTGGTGATCGCGTCTCGCAAGGTGATGAGATTCGCGTTGATGGCCGTCAAATCAAATACACTTCTGAAAATGAGAAGCGTCGCCGTGTTATCGCTTACTACAAGCCTGAAGGCGAAGTTTGCTCAGCTAAAGATCCAGAAGGCCGCCCAACTGTCTTCGAACGTTTGCCAAAGCTGACGCATGACCGCTGGGTAATGGTTGGACGTTTGGACATCAACTCAACTGGCCTATTGTTATTTACTAACGATGGCGAAATGGCGCATCGCTTGATGCATCCATCTGGTGAAGTTACTCGTGAATATGCGGTACGTGTATTGGGTGAAGTAACGCCTGATATCGCTCGTGCACTGACTGCTGGCGTCATGCTAGAAGATGGCCTTGCCAAATTTGAAGACATCAAAGAAGGCGGCGGCGAAGGCGTAAACAAGTGGTATCACGTCCAGCTAAAAGAAGGCCGTAACCGCGAAGTACGTCGTTTGTTTGAATCACAAGGTCTAAAAGTTAGTCGTCTACTACGCACGCGCTATGGCACGATTGTTCTACCAAAAGAGCTACGTACTGGTCGTTTCTTAGAGCTTGATAAAAAAGAAATCAACACGTTGACGGATTTGGTCAGCTTGCGTCCACGTTATGGCACGGGTCTACATGGCGCAGCTAAAGAAAAGCAAGAACGTATCAGAAACAAGCCGCTTAAAGCGCGTCGCACTGACACTCGTAGCGATAACCGCAACAGCAGTGCGAAACCTAAAAGTAGTGCTAGCCCTGCCAGCCGCGGTACACGCAACACCCGTGATCGCAATGATAAGCGCTAGTTAAATTGGTTTAACATTATTCTAATTTTTTGATAGATTTAGGATAAGCATAAAAACCGGTCAATGATGAATAGTCATTGACCGCTTTTTTTGTGTCTTTTTATAGGCTTCACAGTTTACAAGCGTCACAGTTGCTCAGTATAGATATAGCGGCTCAGCTATCGTGACTATTAATATAGTGCTTCATGACTCGCAGCTCTTGTAGCTGTTCCTCATCCATTTGCGCCAGTAATTTATCTAAACGCTGCTCGATATTATCTAAAACACTCTGCAATAACTCATTAGCTTCCAATCTCTTGTCGTTATTTCCATTCTTGGCATTTATATTTGTTAATTGGTAATGAGTAGCTAGCATTTCGGGTAACCGTGTTTGCAGCATTTTATTCAACACAAACTGCGCTTCTGTTATCGCTGGTGTCTTATGTTGAGCATGTAATGCTGCTTGATAAGCGTAATAGCTGCTTACTTTTTCATCGATACGTTTTAGCTGACGAAGTTGCTGCTCTGACAATGTTTTTAAGTGCTGTTTATTTAACGTTAACTGCTGCAAGCTTAATGTGGCTAATGACAAGGGCGCATCGTAATCCTGATACGTGAGCACGCCAGGTGAGATACCGACAGCTTTATGAAAAGCCTGCCAGCCTTTTCTACCTAGATAAAAGGTAGTGACGGTCGTTACAATACCGATGCCTATTAAGATACTCATATACGCTTGCTCTTTACCCTTTCACCATTCAACTTTGTATTTATAACTTAATATCTTTAGCGCTCACATTTTCACCAGTTGGGCTTTCAATCGCTTGGATATCTACATTACTGCTCGCATTTCTACTGGCAGTGCTAGTGCTATCGGGCTTTTGAAACTCTGTGTTGCTAGTAGGATTGTCAAAACGTTTTTGGAGATAGCGATTGGTCGCGAGTAGCTTTTGACCGTCTTGATGATATGACGCGTTGAGCAGGTCATCGAACTGTGTGTTAATTGTCTTAAGCACGTCTAACAAGGCTTCTTTGCCCGTGACATTAGAATGCTTAATTTTGGTAGTGTCAGCAAGCGCACTATCCGTCACATCTAAATCATGTAAGCGGCGATAGTCAGCCACTGCTTGTGGCACGTGCCTATCCATTAAGTTTTGAATCATAATATAAGTTTCGTTGACAGTATCTTTATCATCAATTTTGCCATCATTATTGGTATCGCCATACATGACACGCAGCTTTTCACCCTTTGTATTAATTTGCTCCAGAGCAGTTTTAACGTCGACAGGTAGGCTTTTTTCAGGTATATAACCCAGTTGCGGAATCGCCTTATATTCGAGCATTTTGGGTGCTGTGACTTTTTTAATGCCACGATAACCTAGATATAACCCAGCTGCTGGCAACAGCCCATACAAAACAAACATTACGAACATCGCAGTCATTTGGGTCATTATATTGTCCTTATTACTTATCAGAATGTCGTAGCTGATTTCTTATGGTTGTTATTATTAAACAAAAAAATAAGGCTCTATTAAAGCCCTATATTGTTATGCACTGCGTCGATTGTGTTTTTTGATAATACTTAACCTTTGCCAGTGTTCAAAAAAACATCATTAAAGAACATTTAATTTTGCGTACGGCTCTTAACATAACGATGGGTTGAGGCAAGGCGGTTCAAAACTGTCTGATGCAACTCATCCAATAACTCGTCAAGCTCATAGTCAATCTCTAAAAACAAATCTGTCAGCATATCACCGGCCGTCATCTTGCCCTGCACCATATTGTTTTTGGTGCGATGCGGACTAAAGCGTTGTAGCTGCTCATAATGATGCAATGCCTCAGGGATACTTTCGGACACCAATTTATCGATGACGAACTGACGCTCATTATGCTGCTGCTGTTGCTGTTCGTTCAGCTCACTACTCCACTCACGGTAACGCTTTAGCTTACCGTTGATACGGTCTAGTATCGCAACGGCTTCAATAGGCATGGCATTTAGGGTGGCCTCATCAACCACATCAACAAGCTCAGTCATAATCGGACAACGTCCATGTTTGAGATACCACAAGGTATCTGGGTCAAAAGGCGGTCTATTGGTTGGGCGCATTTGAGCACGATTACTCAGATAGCGATCGGTCAAAGGCGTGGATGATTGGCTATCACTCACTTGTGCCAACGCATCACATATGCGGTTTACACGTTCAGGCGGAGTCAGTGTAGAACGCTCATGTACTGCGTGATTGCTATCACTCTTGGCAGCAGCATCCCGTTCATGATTGACACTCATCTCCTGAGCATTCTTTGCTGCCAATGTCGGTAGGTCATCTTGAGCTTGCCCAAATGACTGTAGCATTCTTGTCAAACTGACTACCATGACTTGCTCTGCCCCTCGTCTATTACACTCACATTGTGCGCATATTGCATACATTCATTCAATAGCGTATCTTAGCAGGTTTTTGCTGGCCTGCCAGTAAGCAAAATGTCACCATTCCTACACGCCAACCGTTAAGCGCCGTATTATGAATGCTCCCGATTATATTTCTGGTTTCCTACTTGGGCTATCTCTCATCATTGCTATTGGTTCCCAAAATGCTTTTGTACTCAAACAAGGTCTCAAACGCGAGCACATATTTTTTGTTTGTTTATTCTGTGCAGTGAGCGATGCGTTTTTAATCTCAGCAGGTGTTGGTGGTTTTGGTGCAGTTACGGCCCGCTACCCGCACGTTATAGGTATCGCAAAAATAGCAGGCGTTATATTTTTATTAGGATATGGTTTACAGAGTTTGTATGCCAGCGTACGTGTGTCACATGCTTTGACTGTCGAAGGGCAAGTCGTCACTAGCTTAAAAAAAGCCTTGTTACTATGCTTTGGCTTTACTTGGCTAAACCCACACGTCTATCTAGACACCTTGGTACTCGTCGGCATGGTCTCTACGGGTGCAAGTAGTAAATTGACGTTTGCCGCAGGTGCAATTAGCGCTTCGTTCTTTTTCTTCTTTGCGCTTGGATATGGTGCGCGATTACTCAGACCTCTATTTGAGAAGCCTAAGGCATGGAACATACTGGATGCTTTGGTAGGGTTACTGATGCTATATCTGGCTTGGCATTTGTATCAAAGCTGATAGAAGTATGACTGAGAAATGATAAATAAGCTGAGTGTTGAATAAACTGAATGACGTCGATATCCGCTAACCACTGTATAAATATATATGGTTAACCCCACTCTCAACTTGAAATAAGCAAATCAAACTGAAGAGGCGGGTTACCAAGTTTTTTATTGAGTACAAAGCACAGATTGTGTGAAAGAATCTTACGAATCAATCGATGAGACAAATGCCATAAATCTCTTGCTCGTACCCTTTGTATATTAAATCGTTCTGATAGCTGACCAATGACAGTTTCAACGATACGGCGGGCTTTCATTAGCCGCCTTACCACAGGTTTGGGTCTATCCTCTTTCATGTTGGCTCTGAGTGGCGTTTGTAAATCCACGCCTTGAGCGTCGTAGTACGATGTCAGACTAGGGCTGATATACCCTTTATCAGCGCCAAGTAGCCCATGAATATGAGTGGTGATTTCTGGGGCAACCGCTCTTTCATCAACATTGGCAGGGGCAACGGTAAAGCCTTTAATCATGCCCGATAAATTAACAAGCAAATGTCCCTCAAAGCCATAGTATCTCTCTTGCTTAGCGGCGCAGTAACTAAAAGCCGCTAAGTCTTGATAGTTTTTATGCCGATAAGCGCGTCCATAATGACAGACGGGTATCGGAAAGCCATCCATAAAATGAATGTTGTCACGGCCTTCAATTTGACTGACGTTATCTTGTATCTGCTGTTTGACTTGCCACAGATTGGCGCAGTGCTTTGCGAAGTTAGGGTATGAGCCGATGGCTGGAAACCAGTCTTGCCAATGCTGGGTAAAGTATTGCCAAATTTGTTTGTCTTGATCAAGGTGTAAAAATTCACCGACCATCTCCATGCAAATAACCTCAGGATCACTTAGCTTTGGCGCGTAACCTGCACTTCGCAAGGGTTTGGTGACGACTATTTTGTAATATTGCTCTACCATTAAATAGATATTGATGATAAATTCGTCTATGGGCATCTCACAACTCCATTGTATTCTTGGTCGAAAACAATAGATTAGTGAGGTGCTCTTCTTTTTTCAATCACTTTCGAAGTTGAGAGTGGGGTATGGTTAGCAATATTGTATTGATCATTTACATCAAGCTAGGAAAGAGCGTACGCAGTCCATTAACGATAATTTCGATAGAAACGGCTGCCAATAGCATACCCATGATCCGGCTCATGATGTTCAAGCCAGTATCGCCTAGTAAGCGACTGATACGACCTGCCGCCATCAATGCCAAATAGCAAAACAGACTGATGAATAAGCCAGCAATCAAGATAGCGGATACCTGCAAAATACCTGATACTTGTGAAGAGTAAATGATAACCGTGGAGATACCACCAGGCCCAATCATCATTGGAATCGCGAGGGGAACCACGGCAGCTGCCATCGAGACTGGCGCGTCTTTCACATGATCAACATCGAAGTTCTCTTGATCAGGTTTAACAGGGTTACCCTCTCCATTCATCATATTTAGGGCAATTAAAAACACCAATATACCGCCTGCCAACTGGAACGAGCCGATAGAAATACCAAGGGTTTTTAGTAGCGTTTCACCTGCAATCGTAAAAAAGCTGATGGTGATAAAAATGGTCAGACAAGCAACGCGCGCGACCTTACGTCGATTGTTCATCGAATAGCCACGAGTCAAATCTAAAAATAACGTCAATGCGCTAAATGGATTGATCAATACCATAAAGGCTAGGATTATCTTGATAATTTCAGTATTCACTGAGCGCTCACTTGTCTATTGATACCACTGGTGCAAAAAGATAAGGCCATCGTGCAAGTGCAACGATGACCCAATAGGCAGTTAAAAACGGCATTGTAGCTTATATTCTAACATAGGCAGATAAGCTAATAAAATCATTAACTTTGCGCCGTTACGCCTACATGTCACCTTAGTAAAGCTTCAGTGTAAAAACAAGCATTTAACAGATTATTAGTACAAGCTATCAGTATAAATTGCCATTCTATTAACTCGGTGATAGCCCTTGTCATAAAATCGAGCGTATATAACGCTGTTAGCCTTTAGCACGTCTGCACTTATGCACTAAAATCCAGCCCAATATCCAAGGCTGTCGTACTGTGCGTCAAATAACCCATCGCGATAAAATCAACGCCTGTACTTGCTGCCGCTTGTACCGTTTCAGGCGTAATACCACCTGAGGCTTCAGTCTTTGCGCGACCCTGACACATAGTAACCGCTTGCGACAATGTTTCAGGCGACATGTTGTCTAATAGCACTAAACTCACACCTGTATCCAACGCTTGCTCTAATTGCTCTAGCGTATCGACTTCGACCTCAATAGGAATCAGATGTCCAGCAAATTTCTGTGCTTGCTGAATAGCTGTTTTTATATCACCAGCAATGGCGATATGATTGTCTTTAATTAAAATTGCATCATCCAACCCCAAGCGATGATTGCGTCCGCCGCCGCAGCGTACGGCGTATTTTTGTACAATACGTAAGCCTGGAATGGTCTTGCGTGTACAGGTAATTTGTGCAGGATATTGCGCCACGCTATCGACAATCTGACGTGTCGCTGTCGCAATACCACTGAGATGGGTCATAAAATTCAGTGCCGTGCGTTCTGCAGTCAATAAATGACGCGCGTTACCTTTTACGGTCGCTAACACTGCACCAGCCTCTACTGTTTCGCCATCCTGTACTTGTGCAATAAACTCAATTTGTGCATCGACTAAGGCAAAAGATAAACGTGCCAAATCGATACCGCATATCACGCCTGCTTGCCGCGCCTTGATCTGTAGCTGCGCTTGCATATCGGCTGGGATAGTAGCTTGCGACGTTACATCACCACGCCTACCCAAATCTTCAGTTAGTGCATTCTCAACCAATGGCTTGAGCAATACGTCATCCAATGCTGGCTCTTTTTCAATTGTCATCTTTAACCCTTATCTAGGCATGATATTGATAGAAACTACTCTTTATTTAAACTCAAAATGAGCATAAATATAGCGTAAAGTTAACGGCCCTGCAAGGAAAGGTGACAAATTTTTCGTTTTACAAACCGATTTAGAGGTAAAACGGAATGGCTTGAAACGACTATTTGCGCTTGGGAAGTTTGCTGTCCATCAATAAACTCTGTAATTCAATATCATGACGGAAGCGATATAGTTTGGCAGGACGACCGCGCTGAGCAGTGCTACTCTCTCCTGTCTCCATTACTAAATTTTGCGAATCAAGCAAGCGACGAAAATTTTGCTTGTGCAAGCGCACTCCTGATAACGCCTCAACACTCTGCTGCAACTGCGATAAGGTAAAGACGTCTGGCATCAGACCAAAAATAAGCGGTCTATATTCAATCTTCGCGCGCAGTCTTGAGATAGCAGTAGCAATCACGCGACGGTGATCATAATACATCGGTACGCCTATGCGTTGTGACCAGTCTTCTGGCAAAGCAATAGCCTGATAATTGGGCGGATAATTAGGGGCTTCGGGGATTAGACCTGCTTCATAAAGCATCTCATAACGTAGTAATACATGCTCTGCAATCCACTCTCTACTTTCATTATCGTGTTCGTTGACGGATTGACTGTCAGTGAGTTTACCACTTGCTAAAAACGCTTCGTCCAGCCCCCAACATAAGCCAATGCGCTGACGCCTGCGCTGTTGAACGATTGAGTCATTGGCAGTATTGGCCCATTCAAGTAGCGCAGGCACAATGAAGTCCATAATAATACTAGGCATACCGTCCAAATGATTTTCCCACGGGAAATAATCATACCAATCTCGCCAGAGTGCTTTGCTTTGGAGTGCCTGCGTTTGCGTCTCTTGCACCAAACCTAAATAACTCACATACACCAACGCATGGCCATCAATATTACGCCTGTTAGTATCGACAAAGGTATATAACTGCTCCAAGTATCCGAGCGGTTGCTGCGTTTGCTCCTCTACCCACTGACGTACTCCCGCTTGTAGAGAGCGATGTAGCGGCATAAGTGGCCCATTTGGCAATAGCTTGCCTTGGTCAACGGTTAGAACGCGCGCGATATGATCGGTGATAGCGACCAATACGGCGACCACTTCTGTCGTGCCGCTACCTTGCTGGTGCGCATGTGAATAAGACAACGTCATGGCTTTGGGAATTATCCTTTTTCTCTAAAATGTAAAAGGCTATTGAGACTAACAGCCGTTGTATGACTTAGTATAGCTTGAATCTAAAACTATCATAGTCTGTGGTTGTAAGTATGAAAAATCAATATCGATAAATAGTTATAAGGGGCATGAATTAGCACCATTTTTAAGCTTAGTACGGCTTAATTGCACATCACTTTGAGCACTCAAACCTAATCTTTTGACTTATTAAGTATAAAAAACCACTTGTAATTATACTCAAAATGAGCATAATTAAGACAACTTATAAATTTGTTATGTCCAATTACCTATTTTTTAGCTCATACATTTATCGTTATCGCACCAACAAAGGCTGCCATTATGAAAAAATATCCTTACGACGCACCTATCATGAGTACGGACAATCGCATCGCCACTCAGATGAATATTGAATATGCTAAGGCTAAAATGCCAGCAGACTTGCCTCGCGCTGAACGCATCGTGGTCGAAGAAAATATCAAGAAGCTACTGAAAGAGAATAATGCCGTACTGGTAGCACACTACTATGTCGACCCTTTTATCCAAGACTTGGCATTGGCAACCGGTGGCTGCGTCGGTGACTCACTTGAAATGGCTCGGTTTGGACAAGCTCATAGCGCTCAGACTTTGGTGGTCGCTGGTGTGCGCTTCATGGGTGAATCAGCAAAAATATTAAGTATGGAAAAGACCGTCCTCATGCCAGATTTGGAAGCCGAGTGCTCGCTTGACTTGGGCTGCCCTGCTGACGAGTTTTCAGCATTTTGCGATGCTCATCCTGAACGTACTGTTGTCGTCTACGCCAATACCAGCGCCGCGGTAAAAGCGAGAGCTGATTGGGTGGTCACCTCATCTGTCGGTATCGACATCGTTCGTCATTTACATGCGCAAGGCGAGCCTATTATTTGGGGGCCTGATCGCCATTTGGGCAAATACATCGCTCGTGAGACTGGCGCAGATATGCTGCTTTGGCAAGGGTCTTGTTTGGTACACAACGAATTTAAAGCCACTGAACTTTTGCAATTAAAAGAGGAACACCCAGAGGCCAAAGTCTTGGTGCATCCTGAGTCACCTGATAGCGTGGTGGCACTCGCTGATGTGGTCGGCTCGACTAGCAAGCTTTTGCAATCAACGTATGAGATGGATGCTGATACCTTTATCGTCGCTACTGATTTGGGCATATTGCACGAGATGCAAAAACGCTCGCCAAACAAGCGATTCTTGGCCGCACCAACTGCTGGCGAGAGCGCTAGCTGTAAGAGCTGCGCGTTTTGTCCTTGGATGGCTATGAACGGCTTAAAAGGGATTGAACAGTGCCTAACCAATCAAAGCGGTGAAGTGCTAATGACACCTGAGCTAGCGACTGCAGCAAAAAAACCATTACAACGGATGCTCGATTTTGCTGAAACACAAAAGCAACGTGTAGCCGCCAGTGGCGACATAGTAAAAGACCGTGCGCTGTTCGCTAACGTTGGGGCAGCCTAGCATGAGTCAGTTGCATTCAGTTGATTGTTCCAACACCACTCGCTATAAAAATAACAGGAGCAGCAGTGATATGAGTAATATTATAAAAACTGATGTTCTTATTATTGGGGCTGGTCTGGCAGGCTTGAGCACCGCGCTATCTCTGCCAAAATCGCTGAATATCACTGTTTTAAGCAAAGCGGCACTTGAGGTGTGCTCAAGTCACTACGCTCAAGGGGGTATCGCAGCCAGCTTAGACACGGCGGACTCTGTGACTGATCATGTCGCTGACACCTTAATCGCTGGTGCAGGATTGTGTGCGACGGACAATACTGCCCGTATCTTGGGTGCAGGACAGCAAGCGGTGCAGTGGTTATGCGAGCAAGGTGTGCCATTTACTCAAACCACTTTAACTAAAGAAAATGATAATACACCTGATTTTTCAGTCTTAAAAACCAGTGACTTACACTTGACCAAAGAAGGCGGTCATGGCTGTAGACGTGTGGCCCATGCGGATGATGCAACGGGTCGGCACGTGATGGATGCATTAATTATCAAAGCACAGACTGCAACCAATATCACTATCTTGCCTTATCATGAAGCATTAGAGTTACTGACTTCACCTATGATTAGCAGCTCCTCTTTTAGCATGAACGATAGCGATATTAGACATTGTCGAGGGGCACTGGTCTTTGATCATGTCAATGAGCGCCAACTCACCATTCATAGTTCAGCTGTCGTACTCGCTAGTGGTGGCTTAGGCCAACTATTTAAACGTGCCAGCGCGCCTAATGTCTGTGTTGGTGATGGCGTCATGATGGCATGGCAAGCAGGCTGCCGCTTGGCAAATTTAGAATTTGTGCAATTTCATCCGACGGGTCTGGCATTAGATGACAGCAGTTTTTTGATATCTGAAGCGTTACGCGGTGAAGGTGGACGATTATATTGCCCACAGACTGGTACGCGCTTTATGTTAGACGTTGATGAGCGCGCTGAATTGGCGCCACGCGATATCGTCGCTCGAGCAATAGCAAATCAGATTAGTAGTAACGGACTTGGCTACGTGTATCTTGATGTCAGTCACTTGCCAGCCGCATTTATAAAGGCGCATTTCCCGCAGATTTATCAGACGCTGCTAGCACTCGGCATCGATATGACCACAGACCCTATTCCGGTCGCTCCGACTGCCCATTATAGTTGTGGCGGCGTGGTGACTTGCGCCAATGGTTTGACCGACGTCGCAGGGCTATATGCAGCAGGTGAAGTTGCTTATACAGGGTTGCATGGGGCCAACCGTTTAGCAAGCAATTCATTGTTAGAGTGTGTGGTGGTTGGTCGCAACATCGCCGCTAATCTGCCTTCTTACTTAACAAAATTGGAACGCTTAAAGAACTTAGAAGCTTTAGAGAAAACGGCTGAAGCTTTAGAAAAAATGCCGCAGCCACATACGACTGCCTATTATGAACTGCATCAGTTGGCTGCCGATATTTGGCAATATCCGACATTAGAAAACACGCAATTTGTTATCTTACCCTATTCTAAGCAATCATCGTATCCAACTTATAATGCTGATAAAGCATTTCATTCTGACGTAGATATTGCAGAGATAACGATAGCATTGAAAGCTCTTTTGACAGCCAATATGGGCATTACACGTAGTGCCAAACAATTAGAGCAAGCATTGCAAAAAATTGAGCAGTGGCAGGAGTCACTCATATATTTTGGTAAATCCAATATAAATAACAACCTCCCCACTACTTTCGATGAGCTGGCAATTTTTCAATTGGCGAAGCAATTAGCGTTAGCAACGATGATTGTCCAATCCGCTTATCAACGTTTTGAAAGTCGCGGTGGGCATTATCGTGAGGATTATCCTAACTTAGCTGAAACGCCTTTGACCAGTATCATTTTGCCACGGAGAGACGCTACGTTTGAGTCCATGAATCGCATCATAGAAGACGAGCGTTATTCGATACCTGTTACTGACCATATTTAAGCCTACCACAGATAATAACCCAACCCATCAAGGGTGATATCTAACACTATAGTTAAAGAAGCATTTAAGCTATCATTATGGATAGGCTTAAAATATTACCTCTTCTTTGGGTGTCCACGGTATGGCTTCTGATATTGTGTTTGTGATTGCCCTGATGATAATCGTCAGCTTGGCTTGGAGTGTACTTGCCGTACCTCGTCTGCGCAAACGATTGCCAAAAATCTACTTGATAGCCCGCTCGTGGTGGTTGATGCTCGCCGCGCTCTGCACTTGCTATGTGATTGCAAAAATAACAAACGATACGCAAGGTTCTCATTCGCAAGTATATCCCTATCAATGGCTGCTCATTTTATTCTTTATATTAATTGGTCTACGCGGCAGCTACGAGATTAAACGCCTATGGTGTTTACGCAGTAAAGCCGTACTCATTAATAAACTCCAAGCGCAAGGCTTACAGCCAAATACTTCCCTACTAGCGAAAACCTCTCTCAATCTGACTCAACACTATACGCGGCTCAATTCCTTAGATCTGCTACTGAGTGTTGCATTCATCTCACTCATCATTAGCCTTGTAGCCTTACAGCAATTGACCTGGCAACGCGAACAATATGGCGTTTTACTCTTCGTATTATTTGCCAGTCAGTTCAACGATATTGCCCAATATCTATGTGGAAGACTGCTTGGACGTAAGCTGTTTAAACGAGGTCTAGCGCCGACTATTAGCCCGAATAAAAGCATTGAAGGTGCTATCTTTGGCAGTTTAGTTGCGGCAATGTTGGCAGCAGTATTAGGTCTTTGGCTCACCCCTTTTGATTGGTGGATCTGTCTATTAGCTGCCTATGGCTTGGCTGTAAGCGGTATATTTGGAGACTTATTAGAATCAGCCTTTAAGCGCCAGCACGGGGTAAAAGACACTGGAACGATGCTCGCTGGTCATGGTGGGGTGTTAGATCGGATAGACAGTTTACTGATTGGAGTGCCAGCATTTACTCTACTCTACTGGTTATTTGGTTAAATACAATCAAAGCACAGATAGCAGAGTCATTTGGCTTTATCCAGTTTACTGCCCAATATCCAATTGAGCACAGGCTTAGGTAAATAATTTAAGGCACTCGTGATATAGCGCATTGAGCGTGGAAATATCGCTAGTTCTATATTATCGTCAATCGCTTGCATAATATGATCAACCGCTGCTTGCGTGCTCATGATAAATGGCTTATGGCTAGCATCGCCATCGTTTAAATCACGTAGTGCTTGAGTATTGATATAGCCTGAGGCAATACAGTTTACTTGGATGTTATAAGGTATAAGTGCTGCTCGATAAGCGCTAGCCGTAGCAATCATTGCACGCTTGCTTTTTGCATATAGACTGGCATAAGGATAATCTATCGTGCCTGCGATAGAGGCAATACAGATGAGGCTAGGTCTATCACCTTTAGTCATATCTAATGCCTGACATGACTGTTTTAACTGCTGCTTTAACTGACTGCTTGCCCATCTAAAAACTTGCTCAAACGCCTGTAAGTTAATCACTAGCATCTGGTCGCTATCTGCTTGATTTAAGTGATGGATACGCTCATTGGTGTAACTACCCGCACTATAGATCAGCCTTTGAAATGGAATACCTGACAAATTGTCTAATAACGTTTGCGTTTGATTTGGGTCAGTTAAGTCGCATACATAAGTCACAATAGCAGGATGCTGTCTGTTGATATCGGCTATCTTTGCTGCGCTACTTCCGACAACGCTGACTTGCCAGCCAAGCATCTGATGATTCAGCGCTAATGCCAAGCCAAGGCCACTCGTACCACCAACGATAATAATATGCGGCGCATGGTTTTTAGTGATACCTTTTGCGAGGTTTTTCATAATTTATGCTGCTGTATATAGTCGACCGTACGCTGATAGCCATATTGCCATTGCGCCTGCATTTGCTGCACAAAACCGTCATAGTCGCTATGTATTAGCTCGACGATCATTTGTTTTAGGTTAAAACGCTTTTGCACATTTCGCCCTCTCAGTTGCTGCTCGTTATCTGCAAATGGTAACCAGTGTAGCTGATGGTGATTGCTAGTAGCATAAGATGGCTTTCTCATTGGTTGATAACCGTGTACTGCTGCCAATCGCCTATTAGGATCAAAACCAAAAACACGCTGAATCGCGGGAGCAGCCAGCCATGGGTCATAACCTGCCTTAGTCTCTGCAAATACGCTGTTACCCAACTGACAGGCTAGCTCAATTGGTGTCAGATTAATCACACCTCCTAAACACCAGCCAAGCTCTGTGATATGTGTGGGCGGCAGATAGTACATGTCAGCCATAGAAGCGCGGATCACTGGGGCAAAATCCCATTGTGTTTGAACCTTTACAGAAGGGTGTATGCGCCCGTTTGCAAATGTGTGCGCAGGCGATGTCATTTGCCCGTCGGCCAGACCTGATACAAAATTTGGCAAATTTGCTAAGCGCGGCGGCGCAAATAACAACTCTTGCAGTGCGAGTTTTTCACTATACAAACCATCAGTAGGTGATTGATACAATCGACTGGCAATGATGGCTATCTCTGGCGTTGCTTTATCAGTATTGCTAATATCATTATTACTAGTAGCAAACTGCGACAGCTCATCTAGCCAGTACTGCTCGTTATCGATACGAAACATCGCTAACTGCTGCAACTCACTTAACAGTCGCTCGTAGCTGTCTGCTTGACGTTGTCTTTGTCCATTATCCTTTTGCTTTGATAACCGCCAACGCTTAAGTGCATGGGTCATATAACGCAGCTTTAGACGTTTATTGGCTTCATCTGGCGCGACATGTCTGATGGCTGTGATGACGCGATATAACTCACGACTACATATCAACGCTTGCAAATCCTTGGGGTCAGGCGCAAATTGTACTAAGTAAGCAGACAAACTCCCACCGCAAGTACCAACGATAATATCTGGCGCTAAGTCATGAGACGCTAAGGCTGCATAGCTACCCAAATAATAACCAAAACGTGAACCGCCGCCTGAAAACAGCTGAACACGCTCGTAAGGTTTAACCAACTGATTGTTCATCTATTACTCATCATCAGCTGATACAGTTTTAATCGCTAACGAAACAGTAAAGATACCAAAGCGATCGATACGCATCGTGATTTTCCTAAAGCCTGCACGCTCAACCAATTGATCCATTTCCGCTTGCGAGCGACAACGCATCACCCAACTACTGCCACGGTGATTGTTTAGTGTTTTACTGATAAATTCCTGTTCAGGGTGCCACGGTTGGTTGGTATAAATCAGATAACCGCCCGATTTTAAACTGTCATAAATACCCGCTAAGGCTGTCGCTGGTAGCGCATTATCAGAGAACAATTCAAACAACCCTGAAGCAATAGCAAGATCTGATTTTTTAGTATCGGTGCTAGTGTCTTTCGTATGTGCATCAATATAACTAATAGGATCAAAGGCGTCCTTTTTACTGGTCACGACTCGACTGCTCATGGCCAAATGCTCCGCTTTTGCTTGTAATGCCTGTATATTATGCATCTCATAATCTCGTAGCTCTGCCTGCAAATCGGTAAACTCAGTCAACAGATCAAACGCATAAAAACCATGGCCACTGGCGATATCTAACAGTTTTGGTTGATATGGTTTGGCGTTACTCTGATTTTTATCTTCAATATCTGTAAGTGCTAAGCGTGCCAACTCCAATATGTGCTCACGGCGAATACGAATACCTTGCCAACCAATATTATTTAAATAAAACTTATCGACTGCCTGTCCAAATTTATTCTGCCCGCTGGGCTGATTGTAATAGACATGATCCAGCGAGTGACCTGAATCAAATCCATGCTCAAGCCCTGTCGCAATCGCATCGCTGACGTGACCGAACTTTTGCATCGCAAAACGGGTAATGGCAAAGTTTGGATTGAATGGTTTAATCGCCAAACGGTCTACTTTATCTTTACTGGCACTGTCTAAGTGAGCGGTACTCAGATCAGGGGCTTGGACTGGTGCGCTAAATACTTGCTCAGCAAACTCAATACAGTCGGCAAATACATCGGCTTTATTGGTCTCATGAAAGATTGCATGATAGCTGTCTGGATACAACTGCCAGCGTTTGATCGGTGTGTTAATCGCCTCATAGAATTTCCGCTCAGCCTGTTTATCGACCACATAATCCTTGCCCGCACATAAGACAAACGTCGGTACGGTGATAGCACCAGCATCATCGAGTAGACGCTGCCCCGTTGCATGGGTATCAATGAGTAAATCAGTCGAGATACTATTCGATATCAATGGATCGGCATTGTAAGCCTGCTGCGCGTCTTTATCATGGGTCAGTACTTGTGCTTTAACATAGCTGCTGACACGTGACATCAGACCTAGCGTACGTGCCACCTTTAGCGATGGTATAGCAAAGGGCAGATATAGACGAATACTGAGCGCAGGCGTGCCAAGTATCATGCCGCGAATATTAGGCGCATAATCGTGTACCCATGCTGCTGCCAATACCGCGCCGATACTACTGGCGACAATCAATGTATCCTCGATAGCAATGCCTGTTTGCCCAATCACCAACTGGACGAAACCCTCTAAATCTCGCTCAAGCTCTGTGACGCTCTCTGCATGATCTTTAATGCCCCCTGAGCGACCATTGCCGCGCGCATCCCAAGCAAACACTTGATAGCCAGCTGTTGCAAACTGCTCTCCCAGCTCTGTCAATCGTCCCGAATGCTCATGTCCTCGGTGCAATAAGATAACTTGGCGCAACGGTTGGTTGGCTTGCTTAATATATTCTAAAGGCGTCGTTAGCCAATAGCGATAATAAATAGCAGTGCCATCGTAAGCGTTATAACAGCTCTCACCATTGATGATTTTAGATGCGGGCAAATCAAAACCAACACTGGCCTGTTCTTCGGATTTTTGACTATCAACGGTTGTGGTTGGCATTTCTTTGAACTCCAATGGGCGAACGTTATCAGTAGAAGTATTTGGCAAAACAACAGTAAGAGAGAGTGAGTTGTTTGTTGACTCACCCAGTACGGATCGCAGCTCAGGTGGATTGTGCATCAAGTATAACTCTGTCATATAACGTAGTCGATTGAGACAGGTCTTTAGTAGCATGATTTCTGTTAGTATAAATAATTGATCTATTCTGACGGCAGGCGAAGCCACCTGCCCTTTAATACTTACTGGCGCTTTGGCTCTGCTACCCATAAAGGCACCAAGCACCCCTAATAAGAAGGCGCGGTCGCTTTTGCCCAAAGGCCCTTGGTTAGCACGAACACCTAACATGGTATTACTAGTAACGCCTAACAGTTCGGTGCCAATACTAAGAGCGATCAGAGCAGTGATATGATGCTGAGAAGTTGATATATTCGTTGGCAAGTTGGCTATTAACGTCTGCTGTTCTTTATCATTGATATGATGGGTCAGAATATGAGGGGTCAGGCTCGCTAATAGCGCCGTATCGGCAACCATATCACCTACCTCGTTTAACACGGCTCCGAGCCTTGAGGCCTGTCCATGCTCACGCGCCATCATGCCATCGATAGCATTGAGTGCCATACGTACAAACAATGATAAAGGCAATAAAAGCCACAGCCTATGCTGTTCAGCCGCTGGTTTGGCAATGATATAGGCAGTACCGATACTTAATAAAACAGCGGATACTGTCACTTGGTTAGCGGTAATGTTTTGCTCAACCAGCGCATTACTCATCGGACGTAGTTGATTTTGAAACTGAGTTTTGAGCTGATATAGCGACATGAGTCTAGCCAAATATTTTCAGTACTTTAATGTAGCAACAAAAGTTTATAAGGTAAAGAATTACAAAGCGCTCAAAAACGTTCAAACATTTTGAAAAAGATATTTATTATCGTCATTATAATCGTCCAGTTTTTTATATTTTGGCCAACAATGAGCGATGATTTGCAATGAATCTCAATGGCTCATATCAGTATTGCTGACCTTATATGGTACAATCTTCAGCTTCTTAAAAACGCCTTATTAAAAATGCTGCGAGCCCTTTATCATGGAAAGCCTAGTCACCCTTGTTCTGGTTCTAATGCCAATGTTTATTGGCTTTGCCATTCCGTCTAACCCTACCATGACAAAAGTGGCCGACAAAGGTCTATCATACTTAGTATTTATCATCCTAGCGCTGATCGGTATTGAGCTGTCTCAGGTAGAAGGTCTAGGTAATCAGCTGGGTGAAATTGCTCTATATGTCACCGTCCTATCAATATTAACAATTGGTACAGGATTGTTTGCGCTTATGCTGTTTGACCATCTGCGTCCATGGCATGCCAAAAAACCAAGTGTAAAATCTAAAGAGCATCGGGTGAGCATTCGAGGTAGCTTGGCGCAAGTGGTTTGTGTGGTGATCGGGATGGTGATTGGCTATTTCTTGCCTGCTGATTATATGCCGCCTGAAAACTCTATGACCGTCATGCTGATGATTTTGATTTTACTGGTTGGTATAGGCTTAAAAGGCTCGGGCATCACCTTAAAAGAAGTATTACTTAATAAACGCGGCGTAGAAATGAGTGTCATCTTTACGCTAGCAGTATTGGCAGGCGGGCTTATTTTCGCGCTACTATTTACGGATGTCTCATGGACGAAAGGCTTAGCACTATCGTCAGGGTTTGGTTGGTACTCGCTATCAGCGATTGTCATGACCGATGCTTATGGCGCGGTTTGGGGTAGTGTCGCGTTGTTTAATGACTTGGTACGTGAGTTCTTTGCGTTAATCTTTATTCCAGTATTTATGCGCAAATACCCCTCCGCTGCGGTTGGGCTTGGCGGCGCGACCAGTTTAGATTTCACTTTGCCTATCATTCAGCAGTCAGGTGGTCTAAAAGTCGTGCCACTAGCGATTAGCTTTGGCTTTTTGATTAATATTGTCTCGCCAGTGCTGATGGTGTTCTTTTCGGCGCTTGGGTAGACGACTATACCCCACTCGCCTGCTTAGCAAACAAGCGCATCAATGGCTTGATTTTACTAACTCGGTACATACCTTCATTACGGATTTGCTGCACAGGACGCATTTGGGCAAGTGACCCTGCAAATAACCAGTTAAGCGCAGAAAAGCTGTGCATCATTAGGCTATTATGCGGACGGCGCGAACGCTCATAATGACGTAGCGTTTGATTGCTGCCCCAAAGCGTACCACCACTACGTGTAAAGTCATGCGCTAATTGCTCACATAATACTTGCACATCCAGCATACCGAGGTTCAGTCCTTGACCTGCCAGCGGATGTACGCCATGAGCAGCGTCACCGATCAGCACCAAGTTATCAGCGACGTAGCTTTTCGCTTGCTGTGCCGCTAATGGAAAACTAGCGATAGACTCAATCTGATTAATCGCACCCAGCTCGTAATTGCTAGCAGCTGCTAACTTATCAGCAATAAAACGCTCTTCTTCCTCTATCAATGCCAATGCTTGATTGCGCGGCAATGTCCATACGATCGACTGCCAATGCTGCGGATTTGTCTTATCAACATCGGTTATATCTGCTAATGGCAATAGTGCCAACGTACCTGTCGGTAGCATAGCTTGGCGTGCTGTCGCTTGATGCGGTTTCTCAGTCTGAATCGCACAGCAAATTGCGGTTTGGTTATAGTCTAACGTATCTACGCCAATCCCTGCTTGCTGACGGACAAATGAACCGCGCCCATCAGCGCCAACTAATAGACGTGTATCAATCGCCTCGCCATTGTCCAGAGTTACACGGTAGCCTTGCTGCGCCCCTAGCCAATCCATATTGACAACTTTATGACCAGCGATAAGAGTCAGATACTCACTGACATCAGCTTCTTGCAAGCGTTGCCATAGTGCGTGCTCGATAACAGCAGGCTCTACCATACTACCTAATAATGTAGGCTCATGATTTTTACTACTATTATCCTCGGCGCCAATATCTTCACTTTCACCAAATAATAGCTCACCCATACCATTTAGCTGCCATACCTGCATTTGCGAGTAGTCTGCTTTGCGTTTAGAGGCGGCAATCTTTTGCCACGCGCCAATGTCATTGAGTAGATTAATACTAGCCATACTGAGTGCATAGACACGTGCATCACGTTTGCTAAGCACATCTTTCCAAGCTGACTCATCACGCTCAGGACGGGCATCAATCAACGTCACTGGCATTTTATCTTGCGCCAGCTTTAGAGCAAGCGTCGCCCCAACGATACCGCTACCGATAATCAGCGTATGGTTGTTTTTCATAAGGTGTCTCTCAATATTGCTCAATATTAGAATGCTTATTATCAATCTTAATTACAGTTAGTTGATTCAGTTTAAAAGAGAGACAATGCAACCGAGTGCAGATGTATAGGCCATACTTTAAGCGAGGTTAACGCTGTCACTCTTTTAAAGAGAATTAACTATAGCGCTATGATTTTAGACCCATCGCATAAGTGGCGACTAGTGGTTTAATATTTGGCAATTTATCAAAGGCCAACAACGCCATATTTCGCGCCAGCTTAATCGCTGGGTTAGGATGCGTGAAGCCGTGTACTACCGCATCGCAAAAACGAATCACTCGCTTCTGGTCAGTTTGACGTGCTTTCTCATAACGCTTTAATAACTGTGCATCACCAATATCTGCGCCTTTGAGCACTTGTGCATTTAGCATTTGTGCCAGCACATGTGCATCTCGCATACAGAGATTAAACCCTTGACCAGCGACAGGGTGTAAGGTATGAGCGGCATTGCCCATAATGACGCAGCGCCCTTCTACCTGCTTATCCGCTAGTACGCGGGTCAATGGATAGGCGCCGCGGCGACCAGCAGCGGTAAACTTGCCAGCGCGTTGACCGAAAGCTTGTTGTAACGTCTGCAAGAAATGGGCGTCGTCTTCTAAATATCTGGTTTCTTCACCTGTTGGACAGACCCAAACCACAGAGCGTCTATAGCCTTGTTGATACGCATCATTGCCATCGCCCTCTGGATCGGTCAGTGGGAGCACGGCAAGCGGGCCAGCTGGACTAAAACGCTCAATCGCTGCATGCTCGTGTGGCGTATTTGTCTCTACTACGCCGACGATGGCCGTTTGCTGATAATCATACGTAGTTGTACCGATATCTAGCAATTGGCGTACTGTAGAGTCGCGTCCATCACAGGCAACTAATACGCTAGCTTGTAGCTGCTGCTCGTTTTCGGCTTCATCGTTATAATTAAAGCTAAGTGTCACACTATTGGCCTGCTGCTGGACCGTTGTCACATTGGCATTATCTATCAAGGTAATTAGTGGCTCTTGCTGTGCGGCTAATAAAAGCTTACGACCCAGCCAAGCGTTTTCGATGACTTGCCCAAATGACTCAACGCGCTCTTCTGCTTTATTCAGCTGCGCGCGCCCAAAACTGCCTTGCTCACTAATCTGTACGGTATCGATACGGCAGGCATGGCTCTGTAATTCATCCCACAGTCCAATCTCTTGATATATCTGTACCGTGCGCCGCGATAAAGCCGTATTGCGACTGTCTAAATAATGGCTGCGAGTCCTATCATCCGTTGGACTGATGGTTGGATAGCTGTTTTTTTCTAATAAGGTGCTCGCAATACCGTGATGGGCCAATAGCAATGCAAAAGACAAACCAACATGACCACCACCTGCGATAAGCACTTGCTGGTCAGTTATTGCTTCTTTGTTTTTAGAGATGCTGTCGAACTTTTTAGGTATGCTGTCAGTATTGGATAAATGTGAATCAGTATCTTGCATCGTTATTTTCCTATTATAATTTTTGGACAAGCAATTTATTAATGATAGATAGCCGCTCGTCACTGATTTTATTTTATAATTTTTATCATGTCGCTGCTGTTATTAGATGGGTTGCAGTAACCTATGGTATCGCCCATAGATTACCACAAATTGTCCATTATGCCGTGGTCTTAACCGTAGACAAATCGTTTCTTTACTCTCATCATAAACGAGGTTTATATTTATAAAACTCCAATATCTTAATCTTATTAAAGCACTATCATATGATGGGTAGCGATGAATTATATAGAACTGATAGCAACATCGAATCAATCTATAGAAAATCGCTGTAGAGTTGCAATCAGCATACAAAAACAGCGTTATCTGTCTGATGTATGGCTTGAAATTTAAAAATTCTCTACCATAATGAAGGCAAGACTTTTCATTACTTTCATTCACGACCTTCCACAAAAACAACAATAATATCGCCGTCATTTTTATCATCTATAATCTTTGTATCACCTAAATACTGTAACGCCACTAACTATTTTATCTCTGCAACCCGCCACGCAATTAAAACCAAATCATAGCGTCGGGTACACAATAAAAGGATAATCGCTTGACTGATTCCATGAGCCGCCGTATAAAGTTTGAATCATTGACCCCAGCACAGCTGAAAACCGTGCTTGGTGAATACAACAATCACATGAAATATATCCAAGAACGCCTCGATATTAAAATCATGCAGCGCCAAGGTGATTTTTGCCTGAGTGGCGATGTGACCAATGTCGAACGCGGTGAACGTATTATCTACAAAATGGTAGATGAAGCACAGAACACCAAAGACATCAGTGCAGAAGAGCTGCATCTCATCATCCAATCTAGCCTCTCTCGTGATGAAGACATCGAAGAAGACGAACAAGATCACGATGACATGGAATATGATGAAGATTTGGATGAGGCTAGCGAGTTTACGCCCATCAGTTTACGTACACGTAAGGGTCGCATCGTTCCGCGTGGTGGCAACCAACAACGCTACGTAAAAAATGTCCTGAGCTCTGATGTGTCATTTGGTATTGGGCCAGCTGGTACGGGTAAAACATATCTAGCAGTGGCATGTGCCGTCGATATGCTTGAGCGTAATGAGATTGAGCGTATTTTGCTAGTGCGTCCAGCGGTAGAAGCTGGCGAAAAACTGGGTTTCTTGCCAGGTGATTTGACCCAAAAAATCGATCCGTACTTACGCCCGCTATATGACGCCCTCTATGAGATGATAGGCTTTGAGAAAGTCGGTAAAATGATTGAGCGTCAGATTATCGAAGTGGCGCCGCTTGCCTATATGCGTGGTCGTACTTTGAATAACTCGTTTGTCATTCTAGATGAAGCGCAAAATACCACGCCTGAACAGATGAAAATGTTTTTGACCCGCTTGGGCTTTGGCTCACGTGCCGTCATTACTGGGGATATTACTCAGGTCGATTTGCCACGTGGTCATAAGTCAGGCTTGGCACAAGCGATGGATATTCTAAAAGATATTGAAGAGATTCATATCACAAAGTTTGATTCAAAAGACGTCGTACGACATCAATTGGTACAGCAAATTGTTGAAGCCTATGACGTATTTGATGAAGAGCAAATGGCTTTAGAAGAAAAACGTAAGTTTGAACGTATTAAAGAACAAGAGCGTAGACAAGCTGTCGCTAATGCAGCAGCCAATCTATAATAATCAAGCTAATCACTGAATTACAGTCATTTGCTATAAGCATTTATCTTGCATAAGAAAACCGGATTACTCAAAGTAGTCCGGTTTTTTTCTTACCGACAGTTTATTGAATTTAGCTCTTTCGCTACTAGTCGCCCACCAGTAACTTAGCTATAGTAGCCTTTATACATTTTATACATTGGCCTCTATTTATTAGCCAAAAATTTAGCGATAAGATAAATAGTGATTGAACTACTTTTATAGTAAAAAACTGGCAAATAAATCACCTAGACGATGCAGCATTAGAAACACATTTATAATAAAAAGGACAGCAATATGAGCCAACCTGACAATACTAATTTTGACGACAAGATCGCTAGCAACCATGCCAGCTTAGCAGCACTTGATATCAGTGCGACCGACAGTATTGATGACGAAGTATTAGATACTTTTTATAATCGCGAGCATTTGCTATCAGTCATGATGGCGACTTTAGATTATATAGACGGTCGTATTAATAATGGTCTGACCCTACCCTATTTTGCAGATATTGATCCTGAGCTTTGGCAGGAAAAGTCTAAAACTCTAGATATATATATTACTGATGGCGTCGAAGGCCGTGCTTTAAATCTAGAAGCACGTGGTAAGGACTATGCGACCAACATTTTGTCTTATCCAAGCGAATTACCTGCTGCCGTCATTGAGCTAATGCCAACATTGCCTCTTGGAGAGTTAATTATCTGTCATGAAGTGATGGTACGTGAAGCGGCTGAACAGGACAAAACCGTGGCGCAGCACATCAGCCATTTGCTAATGCATGGCGTGCTACACCTACTGGGTTTTGATCACGAGCTCGGACAAGCTGAGCAAGATGAGATGGAGTACTTTGAAATTGAGATTTTGGCAGGTCTAAACCTACCAAACCCTTATATTTAAACTAGCACTGCTTTAATAAACAGTCTTCTAACTATTAAGCAGCTATCAATTAATCTTTAGATAGTGGCAACTTTTGCGCTTGACCCATTTGGTTGATCATATGATCTAAGCCTTTAACATGGACACTGCGCTGCGGGAATGGAATCTCAATCTTCTCATCATCTAGAGCTTGCTTGAATTGCTCTAGTAGCTCGCATTGCATCGACCACCAGTCGGCATTGGTTGTCCAAACGTTTAGGGTAAGATCTACTGAATTATCGCCTAGATTGGTCACTCGTACGATAGGTTCAGGATCAGTAAAAGCCAATGGGTTATTTCTTGCCAGACTTAGCATCACGTCTTTAGCCGTTTTGATATCAGCATCATAGCCAATACCGACGGTGATATCGACGCGGCGATTGGGTAGCGCTGTATAATTAACCACAGGTGAAGTCGTGATATCGCTATTAGGAATGATGATATCGTGATTGTTAATGGTCGTCAGATGGGTATTAACCAAGGTAATCTCTGTCACTGTACCTGTGTAGCTACTAATCTGTACGTAATCACCGCGTACAAACGGGCGAAACGTCACAATCATAATACCAGCGGCAAAATTCGATAGCTGGTCTTTTAGTGACAAACCAACGGCAACAGCGGCACCACCTAATATCGCGACGACAGACGTAGTCTGTACACCGACTTTGCTAAGTGCAGCTAAAATCACTACAACCAATAGCACACCATACAATAGACGACTTAGAAAACTAGCAACTGTCTCGTCCAGATGGCTACGCGTCATCAAGCGATCGGAAAAAGCGACTGCCTTTTTGGCAAGCCAACGTCCAACGATAAATATAAGTATTGCTAAAGCGACTTTAATGACCAGCTCTAGGGCGTTGCTCGTTAAGGTAGCGACATCGACGGTAAAACCTAAAAATTCCATACTGACTCTTTATTTTATAGCTGTGTGTTATGAACTTGGGTATCTGTAATAATAAAAATGGTGCGTTAAGCGTTATCCTTAACAGTTGTGTTTTCAGCAACTTTATTCTCAGTAGCTTTAATTTCAGTAGCTTTTTTCTTAGTGCTTGTCTCTTTAGCACCTGTCTTCTTAGTGCTTGAATACATTAACCTTAGTACGTTACTTCGACTGTATCACTATAGCGGTAAGTACGTATCAAGCGCAGCTCGACGATATCGCTCATGTCTTCGGTAAATTTACCAAAGGGTGCTGCTTGTCGTACCGACTGTTTAGCCGCTTCATCCAATATCGTAGAGTTTGAGCTTTCAAGTAAACGAATGGCTTTGATATTGCCGTCGTTACTGATGATAACCATAAGCCGTACTTCGCCCGTAATACCTTGGGCACGCGCTTGTACAGGATAATGCAAGTTGCCCACTCGCTCGACATGCTCACGGAATGTATTGATATAATCGGCTGCCGCACCCCGTGTGGTCGAATTACTATCCATCGTCACGACTTTGGATTTGGTTGCGTAGACTTGCTGACGCTGAGATAGCTGAGCTTCCAAGGTTGCAATCTGCTTACGTAGCCGCTCTTCTTGCGCCATCGCGTCATCTTGCGCTTGCTCGCTGTCATTATCCGACTCTACAGTGGCCTGACGCCAACTTAACGTCGTGCGCAGATAGCTTTCTTGATAACGCTGCTGACGTACTTTACGCTGTAAGTTAACGATATCTTGAGTCTCACTCATTTGCTCAGCAGACATTGCACTTAGCTGATTGTTCTCTTGTCTTAGCTGCTCTTCTATTGTACCGCCGCCCTCTTGCGAAGCATTGGCAATAAAGTGTGCGTCTTCATTGGGCTGCATGTTATCGGTCAGCACCTTTGCCACATCTTGCATCATAGCAGCTGGGTCTTTTCCCATAGAGAAGCTAATCCCAAAAATAATCAGCACATGAACAGCCACCGCAATAACAATAGCAACAGGCAAACTTATATCGCGCTTGGGCGCTTGCGCGGAAAAATGATAGCTCTGTGAGTCTTTTATATAGGCCACAATGAATCTCAGCTTGTGAGCACATCAGTACAAAGCACTATTTAACAAGTGTTGTAACGATAGGCATGATTTATACTGGCGCTATCATAACATGACATAGAATTATGTCGCCAGTATAAGCACCTAGACGGCATTTTGACATCTGCTATATAGTATTGGTAACCTTAACCACTGATTGAAAAACATGCATTTGACAATCTATAAGACAGACAAAACACTGTCTATACCAAATGAATTGCTATAAAACGCATGTGTTCATTTTGAAGCCACTGTATTTGTTATATACTGCTTTAGCACAATAGAATTAGTAGCATGATACTTTGCAACAATCAGAACTGTGCATCGTCTTAATTAGGCAGAGTAGATAATCAAGCAGCACAATAAGTGCAGATTTACTGTGCACTAGTATCAGAGATCAGTTTTTCGCTTTTGCTACCTATCAGTATAAAAATTACTAATGGTCGTAGATATTAAGAAATTATAGATGATTAGCTTTCGTTTAAATCAATGATAGCCTGCAAAGTTTGTTTAGCCATTTTTACGTCACCGATTGAATGACGCGCCCTATAAGGATAATAAGTTTGAGTGACTTTGATAACGTGAATAATTCAGACAATTTTGATGAGTTCTTCGAGAGTATTGGCTATCGTTTTGACGAGTCATTCGGCAGTGGTTGGGAGTGTATCGCCCAATCGGTTAAAGATATCTATAATAAGACGACGGACAAGTTCGAAGATGAGTTGTCATTGCCAGTGGCACAGACTTACGTTAATGATGCACTACAAACATTCGTTACCGACAATGTAAAAGCCATTTTAGAGCTACGTGTCGAGATGCATAACGACTGGTTTCGTTTGTACTGCACTGTCAATGCAGGCGGCATCTATGCCGAGGTAGCAAGTAACTTTAGCCTAATTCATGTTCAACTCGATCGCAATGTGCAACGATTTGTATTTGGTCAGCAGACATATACTGACATACTTAACTTACGCTGCGAATCTTTCATTAAACGTCAAGGCGTCAAACTGGCGATTTGGTTTTATCATAGCGTCCTCAAAAAGGACCCTTTAGGCTTTATTCTGTCGTACGTAAATATTGCTCGCCCAAAAGACGAAGTGATTTATCTCGATATCCATCGTTGGTTAAAAAATAATAAGAAAATTATGAGCACCTTACATAAGGTACAGATAAATTATGGCGAGCTAGAAGAAGAGCAAATGATCTTGAAGGCTCAGATTAATTATCGCGATTTACTGGCGGCCAGCAGTAACGAAGATATCATCGGTGATGATGACGATCCTGAATTGATGCAAGGCCCTATTAACCCTGTAGACGATGCAACTGAGCCAAGCCAAGAGTAAGTCGCTAATGTTTTATCTTATAAAAAAAGCTGCATCTATAAGGCCAAGAACCTTTAAGATGCAGCGTTTTTTATTGAAGTTGTCAACTACCAGTAGTTCTCTACAGCAATATTACCCTCACCGCGGCGATTCATCACCAGTCCCAATGTTTTTAAAGCCTCTTTAGTATCTTCTACCATATCTGGGTTGCCACATAGCATGACATGCGTAGTATCAATATCTAATGCGATACCTGCGCGCGCTTGTAACGTACCCTCTAGCAGTAGCTTTGGTAGACGCTCTGACAATGCACCTTCGACAGGCTCACGAGTGACGATTGGGATAAAGATAAGCTTTGCTGGATTATCAACCAGTGTACCGAAGTCTTCTTGTAGGCTTTCGATTTTCTCAACGTAAGCAAGTTCATCGAGCGAACGTGCGCTATAAGCCAATACGATGTGCTCGTAATCTTCCCATGTCTTTAAATCTTGCAGCATTGACAAAAACGGTGCTAAACCAGTCCCTGTTGCTAGCAGCCATAAGTCTTTGGGCAATGGTTTTTGGTAACGTGCTAACGTCAAAAATCCAAATGGCATCGTATTAAGTAGCAGTTCATCACCCACTTGTAAGTGCTGCAATTGCGACGTAAATGCACCATCAGGAATCACGATAGAGAAAAACTCTATCACCTCATCAAAGGGCGAAGAGACAATCGAATACGCGCGAAAGACATCTTCATTCAATGCGCTATCAGCAGTTTCATCACTTGCATCAGTCTGCTGGTAATATTTTAATTGACTGGGATTGACGCCTAAACGTACAAACTGCCCCGCTGTAAACTTAAAACTATCGGGACGGCTGACGGTAAAGCTAAATAAGTTCGGCGTCCATGTAGTTTTACTGAGCACCGTTACTGTTTGAATATTATCACTCATAATTATTCGTCACTTATACTTTATTAGGTGGTGTATCAAAAAGTATGCTGATTAAAATTCGAACAATTTTTGAAGCCTTTAAAGCCCTATAGAATCAGGGAACTTAGCATAGATTTCTTATTGACTTTTATCGCTAGCATACTTTTTGATACACCACCCTTTATTAAACTGTATTTTTATAAGATACCTTTGATAGGCAAAAGAAAATAAATACCAAAAAGGTAAGCATAAAAAAAGATGCGCCAAGCTTATCATAAAGCCGGCGCATCTTGGTTTTTTAACCGTAACAACAGATAGATCGCAGCGACTTATCTGTTGTATTAACTCAGCGACATTACCAAATGCGAGCCAAACTTGCCCACTCAATCATACTATTTGGCAAGATACCAAAGAATAGAATAATCGCCGTCACAGCAATGACCATAATACCACCGGTACGAATACCCCATTGCCCAGACACGTCAAACTCGATGAACTGCTTAGGACGTTTGAACAGCGTGAGTAACACACGTAAGTAATAGAATAGACCAATCGCACTACCCAAGATAATCATCGCAGCCAAGAACCAGTTGGTGCCTTGTACAGCAGCCAAGATAGCAAATAGCTTTGTGATAAAGCCTGCCGTCAGTGGAATACCAGCCAGTGACAACATCATGATAGTCATCACAGCGGTCAGTACTGGACGACGCCAGAACAACCCCTGATAGTGAGTCAGCTCTTCAGCTTCACCAGATAAGCGGTATGGACTCGACATCAACGTCACGACACCAAAGGCACCAATAGAGGTAAAGGCATAGACTGCCATATACATACTAGAGATACTATCAGCAGCTGAGCCAATACTGACGATAACAATCATCACGTAACCCATATGGGCAATAGAAGAATAACCGAGTAGACGCTTTAGACTGGTTTGACGTACTGCCAGTAGGTTACCCACTAAAATAGACAAGGTAGCCATTACCATTAGTAGCATTTGTACTGATGGTAGTGCTAATAACGCCGTATCGATCAAGAAGCGAACCGCTAGCGCCATCATCGCAACTTTTGATACAGAGGCTAAAAAAGTAGCGATAGGTGCTGGTGCCCCTTCGTACACATCGGGTGTCCACATGTGAAAGGGAGCTGCAGAGAGCTTGAACGCGATACCAAACATCATCATTGCCGCGCCCAGTATCAGTAGTGGCGACTCAAAGATATTGCCCAGCACCATGCTGATTGGCTTAAATGCTAGTGAGCCTACTTCTGCATAGATAAAGGCCATACCCATCAGCAATGTCGCTGATGCAGTCGCCGACAATACCAAATACTTCAATCCCGACTCAAGTGACTGGTTGCGCATATAAGTATAAGCAAGCAAACCATATAACGGTACTGATAGCATCTCTAGGCTCATAAAAAATGACGCCATATGCTGCGCGCTTACCATGAGTAGTGCACCAGTAGTCGCTAGCAACATGAGCAAGTATAGCTCTTCTTTATTGTCTTTTAGGTTGGCGAGGTACGCATACGATAACGTACAGCAAGCCAAGGCACAGACAAAAATCACTACCATATTAAACTGAGCGAAGTTATCAATAACAAATAACTGCTCAGCGTTTGGTGCGATAGATCCGCTGTCAATCACACCGATCATCTGCCCGATAAGGGTAAATAGACCAATGTTTAAGCCTGCCACCGTAATCGTACCAGTGACCATGTGCGAGCGTTTAAAGGTAATCGCGATCATAACCGTCAGTACCGTAATCACTACGGCGATAATCGGCGCGTAAGGCAACAATCCTATCAAATCATTCATCGTAATATCATTCATGACTTAACGTGCCTCCATTACATCAAGCAGCTGCGACGCATCTACCTGTGTCACTTGACTGTATATATATGCGTTATTGATCCACTGCATTGCGTGACTTGAGGTATCAAGGAACGGCTGTGGGTACAGTCCAAGCCATACCAAACCAGCAGCTAACATCAGTAGTAATGACAGCTCACGCTTGCCCAAATCTTTTAGTTTACGTGCAGGTAAGCCATGTGACTTAGTCTCTCGCTCTGCCAATGCGGCGATATTGTTTTCACCAAATAGCGCGCGATGAATCAAAATCAACGAGTAAAGACCTGCTAATACCAAACTGAATGTCGCAAATACCACAAACACGGGATACTGAGCAAATGAGCCAAATAAAATCATGAACTCGCCAATGAAGTTACCCGTACCTGGAATACCAAGCAACGCCGCACAGAAGAACATCAGTATCGGTGCGTAGTAGCGGAACTGCCCCCACATACCACCCATTAAGGTCAAATCGCGTGTATGCAGACGCTCATATAGCTGTCCTGCCATAATAAATAGTGCGGCTGAACTCAAACCATGAGCAAGCATCTGAATCATCAGACCTTGTAAGCTGAGCAATGTTCCAGCATAAATTGCTAGTACCACAAAACCCATATGCGAGATACTGGTATAGGCCAGCAAACGCTTCATATCAGTCTGCATAAACGCTAGCCATGCACCGTAGAAAATACCAATCGTACCTAGTGTAATCGCTATCGGCGCAAACTCTTGTGACGCTGCTGGAAATAGCGGCAACACAAAACGAATCAAACCATATGCAGCAGTTTTAATTAGTACACCTGCCAAATCCACCGAACCTGCCGTTGGTGCCTGCGCATGCGCATCTGGCAACCAGCCATGGAAAGGAATAATTGGCAACTTCACCGCAAAGCCAATGAAGAAGCACAGCATGATTGGATATTCCCAACCACCAAGTGACGTACCGAGCAAGTCATTATAGTTAAAGCTCACTACACCTTTTTGGGCGTAGCTGATAATGACCAATACCAAAATACCGATGAGCATGATAAGCCCAGACGCTTGGGTATAGATAAAGAACTTAGTGGCTGCGTATTCTTTGGTTTTGCCAACCACATCATGACCCCAAATGGCGATCAAGAAGTAGATAGGAACCAGCATCATCTCCCAAAAGAAGAAGAATAAAAACAGATCAATCGCTAAGAAAACACCAATAACGCCGCCCAAACTCCATAGCAAGTTCAGGTGGAAAAAGCCAACGCGGCGCTGAATCTCATTCCACGAACAAGCAACAGCTGCCACACCAAGCAAACCTGTTAGGGCCACCATCATCAGTGACAAGCCATCTAGCGCTAAGTGAAAGCTAATACCAAAGCTCGGTATCCACGGCACACTAAATTCTGCTACCCAAGGCACGGCAGCATCTGGTGCAATGACCTGCTTACTCATACCGCTAAAATCGCCCTTCTGCCAAAGCACCAATGACAAAGCAAAGGTCAACATCATACCGATCAAGGCAATCCAGCGCGGCAGACGTTTATTAAATCGCTCTACCACCCAGCATAGCAATCCTGCAATAAAAGGAATTACGATTAATGCTGGTAGCATCCACGTTTGTTGTAACTCAATCATCTTTTACACCACCGTCATCATTACCAGCACCAGCAATACAGCCATACCCAAGCCAAAGCTTGTGGCATAACCTCGAAGAGACCCTGTTTGCGTCGCAGACAATACCTTATTACCTGCTGAAGCCAGCTTAGGTAACAGCAACCACGTTTTATCGATAGGGTCGGCTTTAAGTAAGCGGCCGATGAATAAAAAGGGTTTTACAAAAATTACATCATATAGCGCGTCGAAACCTAGGCCATGGTAGCACCAGTGATATAGTGCCCCACCAATACGTGAGCGCTTAAAGCTAGTGAGCAAGCGACCTTTGTTGACAACATACAATAGTGCTGCCAATATCAAACCTGCTGCCATTGCACCCATCGCGATATACTCTGCGGTGTGCTTAGCATGTGCTTGACCCGCAACTTCTAATAGATGACCAACGCTCTCTGGCAATACACCATCTAATGGTGGCGTAATCCAAGCACCAACGGCTGTAGATAACACTAGCAATACCGTTAAAGGTAACCAGTACGACACCCCTGATAGCTTGTGCGCATGGGTTTTTTCTTCACCGAAGAATATTATCCAAATCATACGGAACGTATAGATTGCGGTTAAGAATGCGCCGAACACACCCATATAGAATAGTACTAAGTGACCTGTGGCATAAGTTTCCCAAAGAATCGCTTCTTTAGAATAAAAACCAACAGTAACCCAAGGTATCGCAGCAAGTGCACCGCCACCGATGATATAACACCAAAATACCAATGGTATCTTTTTGCGCAGACCGCCCATCTTAAAGATATCTTGCTCGTGATGTACCGCGAGGATGACCGCACCTGATGATAAGAACAGCAATGCTTTAAAGAAGGCGTGCGTCATCAAGTGGAAGATTGCCCCTTGCCACGCACCCACGCCAAGCGCTAAGAACATATAGCCAATCTGACTCATGGTTGAATACGCAAGGATACGTTTGATGTCCGTTTGTGCAAGCGCACAGAATCCAGCAACGACCAGCGTCAATGCCCCGACGCCGCCAACCCAATATAATAAGATGCCTGGGGTCAACTCAAACAATGGATGCAAGCGGGCAATCAGATAAACGCCAGCCGTTACCATTGTTGCCGCGTGAATCAATGCCGATACAGGTGTTGGACCTGCCATCGCATCAGCAAGCCATGTGTGTAGTGGCAACTGCGCTGACTTACCCATCGCGCCGCCGACCAACATCATCGTGGTAAGCATCATCGTTGGGTTATTTACATCGAACACTTCTGGCGCGCGCGTAATAATCTCTTGAATATTAAGCGTGCCGAATTCGCGAAATAATAAAAATAAACCAAAGGCTAAGAACACATCACCGACACGCGTGACGGTAAAGGCTTTCATCGCGGCACGGCCGTTGGCTCTGTCATGGTAATAATAACCAATCAATAGGTACGAACAGATACCCACGCCTTCCCAACCAAGATATAGCAAGAACAAATCATCTGCGAGTACCAGTAGTAACATACTGGCCACAAACAAGTTCATATAGCTAAAGAAACGGGCAAAGCCAGTGTCGCCTTTCATATACCAAGAGGCAAACAGATGAATCAAAAAGCCAATACCCGTAATAACGCCTGTCATGGTCAATGCAAGACCATCAAAGCTCAAACCGAAATGTGGGGCAAAATCGCCAACTTGGAACCATGTCCACAGCGGAACTTCAATTATCGTTCCAGCTGGATTGGTGGTCAAAAAGGTATAGCTAACCACTAACGTGCATAGTGCTGATAACAGCATGCTACCTACGCCAACAATCGCTGCGACCGTCTCTGATAATTTGTCGCGCATAAAGGCTAAAATCAAAAAGCCAATGAGCGGGAATATAAAGGTTAATGGTAATAAACTCATGACATCATCCTTTCATCTCATTGGCGCTATCGACATCGAGATGCCCACGCTGATGATAAAAACGCAATAATATTGCCAGACCAATTGACGCTTCAGCCGCAGCCAAGGTCAAAATAAAGATAAACATAATCTGTCCGTCTGGATCGACCCAGCGACTACCTGCTACTACAAATGCCAATGCTGCCGCATTCATCATGATCTCAAGACTCATTAGCATAAATAGGAAGTTACGTCGTACCATAACCCCGCACAGCCCGATAGCAAATAAAATACCTGCCAAAATCAGTCCATGGCTCATGGGTATCATACCCAGTACATTTTGCGCCTCAGCAACTGGCTGTACTAAGCCTGCCACCTCATGGGCAAACGGCACGTTTGACACATCTTGTGCCACGCTTGCTGCTAGTACCATTAGTCTGACTCCTTGCGCGTAACTTTATTCGCACCTACTTGACTGCCTGCTTTCGTGCCTACCTTCATACCTACATAGTCATGCGGATCAACATCTTTATATTCGTAAGGCTTAGCCATTTCTACGCCGTCATGCTGTGTAAGCGTACTATCATTGTCGTATTGTTTGATACTGCCTACGCTTGGCTTGAAGTTTTGGCTATCGTTACCGATGACCTCATCGTCGACTGTCTCTTTACCTAAATGATAAGCGGCGACCAAGGCTGCCAATAATAGCAATGCTGCTACTTCAACCAGCATAATGTATTTGGTAAATAGCACCGTACCGACTGCTTTGGCAGAGATAGTCGTGCCACCCATCATGACAGCTTCATCGTGATTAAGACCAATCATCGCATAGAGCACAACGGCAATGATTATCGTCAACCCTGTTGGAATCGCCCAAGTGCCAGCATCGAGCCAACGCTCTTCGCGCTCGTCATTACTCATGCCCAAATTAAGCATCATGATAACGAAAACAAATAGCACCATAATGGCACCAGCATAGACAACAATCTCTAATGCTCCTGCAAACGGCGCACCTAATACAAAAAATATCCCAGCAATTGCTAACAACGATACAATCATCGATAAGATAGCATGCACTGGATTGGCCTGAGTCACTACGCGCAGACTGGCAAATACTGCCACTGCTGCAAGCGAATAAAACCCAGCCAGTTCAGGATGGTTCAAAATATTCATCATGGTAGCAAGCTCCTTAGATCAATCGGTGCAGACTCATTTTGTGCTGCGCCTTTTGGTTTATCTGCTACCGCCATACCTGTCACACGATAATAGTTATAATCAGGGTATTTACCTGGTCCTGAAATGAGCAAATGCTCTTTTTCGTAGACCAAATCTTGGCGCTTATATTCACCCAGCTCAAAATCTGGGGTCATTTGAATCGCTGTCGTTGGACAGGCCTCTTCACACAATCCACAAAAGATACAGCGTGAGAAGTTAATACGGAAAAACTCTGGATACCAGCGTCCATCTTCACGCTCGGCTTTTTGTAATGAGATACACCCTACCGGACATGCCACCGCACACAAGTTACAAGCGACACAGCGCTCGTCTCCATCAGGATCACGAGTTAGGACAATACGTCCACGAAAACGCGGCGGCACAGGTACCGGCTCTTCAGGATAAAGGATGGTGTCACGCGGTCTGAGCGCATGACTATTGACCATCCACATGCTGCGGACAATGGTAAATATACCAATGACGGTCTTTTTTATGGTAGTAAACATGGGATTATTATCCTTATCAGCTTTACCCTAGTTCATCAGTAATGGCTAGTGATGGCTACTAGTAATGACTATAACGTTGGGGAAAAGATCAAAATGACCGCAGCAGTAATCAATAGATTGATTAAGGTTACGGGCAGACATACTTTCCAGCCAAAGTTCATCACCTGATCATAACGCGGACGCATGAGTGAGCCTCGAGCCAAAACAAACATCGTCATAAAGAACAGCGTTTTAATCATGAACCAAAAAGCTGGTGGAATAAATGGAATATCTAAATTGAACGGCGCAAGCCAACCGCCAAAGAACAAGCAAGTCATTAAGGCAGAAATCAAGACAACGTTGACATACTCACCAATAAAGAACATACCAAACTTCATGCCAGAATATTCAACATGATAACCTTCAGCCAGTTCTTGCTCTGCTTCTGGCTGATCAAATGGATGTCTATGCGTAACGGCAACACCAGCCACGACAAAGGTCAAAAAGCCAAAAAACTGCGGAATGATATACCAGCCGTCTGCTTGTGCTTCGACAATAGCACGTAAGTTAAATGAACCTGTTAGCGCAACAACGCCCATCAACGACAAACCCAAAAACACTTCGTAGCTGATCGTTTGTGCAGCTGAGCGCAAACCACCGAGTAGCGAGAATTTGTTGGCAGACGCCCAACCACCGAACATCACTGCGTAAACAGCAATACCTGCCATAGCAAAGAAGAACAGAATACCAATATCCCAATCAACCACGCCAAGCGTTGGCGAGATAGGAATAATGGCAAATGAAGCCAAGGCAGTAAACATCGCGACCGCAGGTGCCAAAGTGAACATAAACTTATCGGTAAAGTTTGGTGTCCAATCTTCTTTAAAGAAGATTTTGAGCATATCAGCGACTAACTGCAACGAACCAAAAGGCCCAACACGGTTTGGACCATAACGATCTTGCCATAAGGCCAGCATGCGGCGCTCATAGATAATCATCATCGCGGCAACCAATACCACGACTAAAAAGATGACTAGTGATTGACCCACCAAAAACAGAATAGACCAAGTATCAAAACTCATGCTATTGGCCAAAAAGCTTGGCACATCAGGGATAATACGGGTAACTTGCATATTACACCTCCTGTGTGGTGGTCGGCGCTGCGTTAATTTGCGCTGTGTCATTATCATTAATCATATCGTTAGCCATGCTACCCATCATCGTCACTGGTGCATCCACTTTACGCACCGACGCTGGCATTGATGGGTGAATAATGCTCACCTGCCCGACTGGGTAACCGATACAACCTTCTGCCAAATAACCGACCAGCTGTACTGGCAAGGTGATTTGTTGCTTGTCAATTTCAATCGCCAAGTAATCACCGGCAGCGATATTCCAGTCTTTGGCATCGTCTATACCGATACGCCATGCAGCAACGGGTAATTGCTCTGCGACGATTGGGCTACGTGATGCCATCATTGAGCTGGCATAGATATTATGAATCGGTACCAGTTTGGCTTGGCCGTGCTGTAAGTCAGTTGTATTCGATGACATTGCTTGTGGCGCCACATATTGACGAGTGGCTAGGCGCTCTAGCTGATCGAACAAACGCACACCTGGATCACCATTTTTTAGATGACCGCCGACTTTGTCTTGGTATTTGTTCCACGCTTGCGGTGAGTTCCAACCTGCCGCATTGGCAAAAGGAATCATCGAGCTTGGCGTTTCTTTACCGCTATAACCTTCCATTGAGAAGGTCAGACCAGTGTCCAAATCTTTCGGCTGCATTGGCTCGTGCACAGAGATTGGCGCACGCATAGCAGTACGACCTGAATAACGACGCGGTTGACGCGCGATTTTCAGACCCGTTATACGGTAATCAGCATCAGGCGCAGCACCTTTGATACCTGCAAGCTTAGGATGGGTGGCAATCAACGCATTGATAACATCATCTAGCTGCGTCCAGTCGACATCACGACCTTCAATGCTGCTATGCACAGCATGTATCCAGCGCCAGCCTTCTTTAATGCTGCTCATCGGATGGTAGTATTCGTTATCGTAAACTTGGAAGAAGCGCTGCGCACGGCCTTCAGCTGATATCAATGTACCATCCGCTTCTGCAAAGCTAGCCGCTGGCAATACGATATCGACGTCCTTATGCCAATCAAGCAGCTGATGATCTAACGCAATGACCGTTTTATCAGTCAATAGCTGCGTCAATTTATTGGCATCAATCGCATCTGTTAGCTGGTTTTCTGCAACCACAACCACATCGTAATCAGTCGCTAGCAGTTCTTCAACTGACTGACCGCCAAGCATACAAACGCCCATGCTATTGGCATCAGGAACCGTTAGATAAATACCTGCTTGTGCCTGATACTTGTTATTCACTTCTTTTAATTCAAGGTTTTCAGCAGGCTCACGCTCGACATCATCCTGCGCTTCTGTATTCACGCCCGTTTCAGGTTTGTTTGGCTTAGCAGATAAATCTTGGTCTTCTTCAGGCTGGTCATTAGCCGCTTTTGCTTGCGCTGCCTGTACTTTGGCATTATGTGCCTCGACCTGCTGTTGCTCGGTCGCTTTAATTGCCGCGCGTTTTTGGGTCAACGCTTGGGTAATCTGTGCTGCTGCTTCTATCAATGCGGTAGAAGATAAGCTACTACCCGAGACAACTAAAGGCTTATCAGCTTGAATCAAGTCATAAGCGATTTGCTGCGCCAGTGCTTGCATACCGTCAGTTTCAGTACTTGTATCAGCATCTTGTTCAGCTGCTTGTGGATCTGCTATGTCTGCTAAATCATCAGCGAAATTAGCAATCTCATCAGCAACCTTGAAGCCAAGCTTAGTGATGTCTTCAGGGGTCGCCACTACGCTCACTTTACTGATATCTTCTAGCTTAGTTTGCGTTACATCGATGACATAGACTGGGCTTAGCGCATCTTGAGCGATACGCTTAACTGGTTCAGCAAGCCAAGGTTGCGTTTGCAGCGCCGCTGCCATTTTCAAGCCTTCATTTTTTGCGGCTTGACGTACTGACAGCGCAACACGTGATGAAGTTTGCGTGATGTCTTCACCTAATACGAGCACTGCATCATGCGTTTCGATATCGGTCATGCTAGGGTTATAAATGCCTTCAGTGCTAAGCACTTCGATGCATTTATTGACCAGTGCTTGCTGCTGATGATTCAGACCTGTTGAAAAGTTATCAAAGCCAACGAGATTTTTTAGCGCAAAGTTGGTCTCTAAACTGGCACGCGGTGAGCCAATCCCGATGACTTTTTTATCTTTGATACGTTTGATGGTTTCATCAAGTGCGTAGTCAATATTGATTTTGACATGCTTATCATTGATACGTTCAAGCGCTTGCGTTGGACGATCATCACGATTGACATAGCCATAACCAAAGCGGCCACGGTCACATAAGAAATAGCGGTTTACTTCGCCGTTATAACGGTTTTCGATACGGCGCAATTCACCATAACGCTCGCCCGGTGAAATATTACAACCAGCTGAGCAACCATGACAGATGCTTGGCGCATACTGCATGTCCCATTTACGGTTGTAGCGCTCAGAGTGAGTTTTATCGGTAAACACACCTGTTGGACAGACTTCCGTCAAGTTGCCTGAAAACTCGCTTTCAAACTGACCATCTTTATCACGGCCAAAGTAAACGCGATTATTTGAGCCATAAACGCCCAAATCTTCGCCGCCCGCGTAGTCTTTATAAAAACGTACACAGCGATAGCAAGCGATACAACGGTTCATCTCATGCGCGATGAATGGTCCAAGCTCTTGGTTATGATGCGTGCGTTTGGTAAAGCGATAGCGACGACGGCTATGACCTGACATATAGGTCATGTCTTGCAAATGACAATGTCCACCCTCTTCACAAGTTGGACAGTCATGCGGATGGTTGGTCATGAGTAGCTCAACCATCGACTTGCGGAATGCTTTGGCTTCATCGTCAGTCACAGAGATGTACATGTCATCGCCAGGAGCGACCATACATGACATGACTAGGCGACCGCGACCCGCTTCCATATCTTCTTTGTTTTGGAATTGCTTGACCGCGCACTGACGGCACGAGCCTACTGAACCAAGGGCTGGATGATAACAAAAATACGGCACATCAATGCCGAGTGATAAGCAGGCTTGTAGCAAGTTATCTGCGCTATCTACTTCGACAGTGGTTCCATCAATATGTATGACTGCCATGCCGCTCTCCTTATTTCACTACTGGCTGTTGGTTGGCTGCAGCATCAATAACATCGACACCAACCGCCTGCGCGATTTTTTGATCAAACTCTGGACGGAAATATTTAATCGCACTCATTAGTGGTTCCATCGCACCTGGGGCATGCGCACAGAATGTTTTACCAATCCATAAGTCACGCGTGAGGCCCTCTAGTTTTTCTACATCGCCCACTTGCCCTTCACCATTATTAATAGCGGTAAGCAGTTTAACGCCCCATGGCAGACCATCACGGCATGGTGTACACCAACCGCATGACTCACGCTGAAAGAAAATCTCAAGGTTGCGCAATAGTGGCACCATGTCTTGTGATTCATCGACGACCATAATGAGACCAGTACCCATACGGCTACCAGCATTTTGAATGGTGTCAAAATCTACTACCACATCCAAATGCTCTGCAGTCAAAAAGTCAGTCGATGCGCCGCCCGGCAGCCAAGCTTTGAGCGTTTTACCATCTTTCATACCACCGGCTAAATCTTCAATGATTTCGCGAGCTGTATAACCAAACGGTAATTCCCAAAGGCCTGGATCATTAACTAAACCTGAGCAGCCGAATAGTTTGGTGCCTGGCGTTTTACTTTTACCTTTAATCTCGGATAGTGATTGATACCACTCTACGCCGTGATTCAAGATGGCTGGCATATTGCATAAGGTCTCAACGTTATTGACAACCGTTGGTCTGCCCCATGCACCAGAGATTTGCGGGAAAGGGGGTTTGGTACGTGGGTTAGCACGGCGACCTTCTAAGCTGTTAATCAATGCGGTTTCTTCACCGCAGATATAACGTCCAGCGCCCGTATGCACATGCAGATTAAAACTAAAATCTGAGCCTAAAATATTATCGCCCATGAGATTATTGGCCAAGCACTCTTCGATAGCAGCGACCAAACGTTCAGCGGCCAAGATATACTCACCACGGATAAAGATATAACCGTCAGTGGCGCCAATCGCATGAGCGGTAATTAGCATACCTTCGATCAGCTGAAACGGTAGACGCTCCATGAGCAAACGGTCTTTGAATGTGCCCGGCTCCATTTCATCAGCATTACAGATGAGATAACGCGGCAAACCATCCGGCGGCGACATAAATGACCATTTAAGACCAGCATTAAAACCTGCACCGCCGCGACCTCGAACATTGGCCGCTTTAATCATATTGCCGACGTCTTTAGGCGATTTGGATAGCGCTTCTTTTAGACCCGTAAAGCCTTTTAGAGATTCATAGGTGGCTAAATCAAGCACCGCATCATGATGCGCCAAACGCCACGTCAAAGGCTTGGTTTCGCTAGTGGCTGTCGCTTTATCACCGTAAATTGGAACACGCTGTGCATTTAGCTGGCTTGGCGCTTGGCCTTGGCCGCGACGAGCAATTTGCTCTGAAATCGTTAAACTCATGCGTATAGCTCCAATAATTGCGCGACCTCAGATGGCTGGACAGGGCCATAAGTGTCTTCATCGATCAGTACCGCTGGTCCCTTATCACAGTTGCCCAAGCAGCAAATTGGTAATAGGGTAAAACGTCCGTCAGCAGTTGTCTGACCATACTCAATACCCAGCTGTGATCTGATCTCAGCTGACAGCGCTTCATAACCTGTCAAATAACACGCCACAGAGTCGCATATGAGAATCACATGGCGACCGACAGGTTGGCGATAAATACGGTTAAAGAAAGTCGCAACTCCGTCCATGTCTGACATCGGGATATCTAGGATATTGGCAATGGCATTTGCTTGCGCATCATCGACCCAGCCGTTACGCTTTTGCACGATTTTTAGCGCATCTAATGAGGCAGCACGCGCCTGTGGGTAATGGTGCATAAACTCATGAATGGCAGCAATTTCATCACTAGTGAGAATGCTTTCCACATCTACTTTTGGCATTTTGTCGGAAACAATTTTCATAATCTTCTGTCTTTCCTCACTCATCCTGCTCTATCACAAGCCAATATCAGTCTGCTTAAAACTGTGGTTATATTGGCGAGTGACAGCATTTTGGTGTGCCATCAGGCAATAATATATTGATGAACAAATACTTTTGAAGCACGGCTCTAACGATCACAATCCGCCATCACAATATCAATCGATGCTAGGTACATAATGGCATCAGAAACCAGCGAGCCATTGATGACCGATGGCATCTGTTGTAAATGCGCAAATGTCGGTGTGCGGATACGGGTACGATAGCTCATCGTGGCCTTGTCTGAGGTGATGTAATAACTGTTCAGACCTTTAGTCGCCTCGACGATCGTTGTACATTCGCCCGCTGGCATCACAGGACCCCAAGATACCGAGATAAAGTGATTAATAAGCGTTTCGATATCATTCAATGTACGGTCTTTCGGCGGTGGTACGGCCAGTGGATGATCCGCTTTGTAAGGGCCTTGTGGCATATTGTCCATACATTGGCGGATGATACGCAATGACTGACGCATCTCTTCGACTTTGACCATACAGCGATCATAAGCGTCACCGTTGTAACCAACAGGCACTTCAAAATCATAATTCTCATAGCCCATGTATGGACGTGCTTTACGCAGATCGAAATCAACGCCTGTCGCACGCAGACCAGCGCCCGTCACGCCCCAAGCAAGTGCTTGCTTGGCATTATACTGAGCAACCCCTTGAGTACGACCTTTAAGCACGCTATTTTGTAATGCTGCTTTGACATACTCGTCCAAGCGTTTTGGCATCCAATCTAAGAACTCACGAACCAAACGCTGCCAGCCACGTGGCAAATCAGCAGCAGTACCGCCGATACGGAACCAAGCGGGATGCATACGATAGCCAGTCACGGCTTCGATAACGTCATAGGCTTTTTGGCGATCGGTAAACATATAGAATACAGGGGTCATACCGCCCGCATCCTGAATGAACGTACCGACGAACAGTAAGTTATTGGTAATACGGAAAAACTCACTCATCATTACGCGGATGGTTTCAGCACGTGGTGGAATGGTAATTCCAGCCAGCTTTTCGACCGACATGATATACGGCAGCTCATTCATCACACCGCCGAGATAGTCAATACGGTCGGTATAAGGAATAAATGAGTGCCATGTTTGACGCTCAGCCATTTTTTCTGCGCCGCGATGGTGATAGCCGATATCAGGAATACAATCGACGACTTCTTCACCATCTAGCTGTAGTACCAAACGGAATGCACCGTGAGCAGAGGGATGGTTAGGACCGATGTTCAAGAACATAAAGTCTTCATCACGACCTGAACGCTTCATGCCCCACTCTTCTGGGACAAAACGCAGATTCTCTTGCTCGTATTGCTGCTTGGCGGTATTCAAGAAGTACGGAGTAAATTCCGTCGCCCGCGCATGATACTCTTTACGCAGTGGATGACCTTCCCAGTATTTTGGCAATAAGATACGGGTCAAATGCGGATGACCTGTAAAGACGATACCAAACATGTCCCACACTTCGCGCTCATACCAGTTGGCATTTGGCCAAATATTGGTGGCGCTCGGTACATTGACATCGTCTTCGCTCAGCGCGACCTTGATACGTACATCACTATTGCGCTCAAGCGACATCAAGTGATAAAACACCGTAAAGTCACTGTCAGGTAAACCCGCGCGATGCTGGCGTAAACGCTCATCTATCGCTGACAAGTCAAATAGCATGACGTAAGGTTTAGGCAGTTTGCGCAAGAATAAAAGAATATCTAATAAATCAGCACGCGCCACCCAAACCGTTGGAATCTCATCCACAGTCTGCTGCACGACAAATTTACCAGCATACTTTTGCTCCAGCTCTGTGATGACTGCTGGGACGGGCTTGATCTTAGGATCTATGTTTTCGACTACCGTGACCATGAATGATGTATTCCTTCATTAATCATAACTGAACTATGTTAGTCATAACCGAACTATGTCAACCATAACTGAGCTATGTTAATCATAACCAACTATGATAAGCGCATAAAATATTGAAACTGTTGCTACAAGTCTAAATGCTGTTTGAAACTTAAATACTGTCTGGGCTGCGCAAGTTTTTGACAGCGATACGATCTGCCTGCTTGCGGTCACGCTCAGGCGTCATTTGCGGCTGATAGATACCCTGCTCATTGACATGGATACCCAGCGGACGACGCTCTTTAGTAATAGATTCCTGTAACAACATCAAACCCTGAATAAGCGCTTCTGGACGCGGCGGACAACCTGGCACATACACATCAACAGGGATAATCTTATCGACGCCTTGTACGACAGAATAAATATCATACATGCCGCCCGAGTTGGCACAGGCACCCATAGAGATAACCCATTTTGGCTCAAGCATTTGCTCATATAGGCGCTGGATGACAGGGGCCATCTTAACGAAGCAAGTACCAGCGACGATCATGACATCCGCCTGACGAGGCGAGGCACGAATAACCTCTGCCCCAAAACGTGACAAATCATGAACGGCGGTTAAGGTAGTAGCGTATTCAACATAACAGCAAGAGGTACCAAAGTTAAATGGCCAAAGTGAGTTCTTACGCCCCCAGTTTGCTGTTGAATGAACGAGGTCTTCGAGACGACCCATAAAGACATTTTTATTAACTTCATCTTCGATAGGATCATTGACCGTTTGACTGGTCTGTGCAGGATAGGTATCTGCATCGGGGTTGGCTTTTGTTAATGTGTATTTCATAACATACAACCTTCATATTAGGCTTGGCGTGGCAATCATCTTGCTCGCGCTGTCGCCATAATTTTATTATTAATAAGTGGCTAATCATCAGCGATCATTAATACAAACAGAACTGACGCCTTCATGCTTTGCTGCTCGTTTTTGCAAACGCTATAAGCTGAGCATCAACTGCTATTAACGCTCAGTTTTGTCCTGCTGGGCAGACGTCGCAAAATCCACAGAAGTAACGTTACCCGTGGTATTAATATGATCGATGTTTTGTAGATGACGACGATTGGTCTCAATATTGTTTGAGACATTGATTTGACCGGATGACTGCGCGGGTACTTTACCTGTCGGATCGACCATTAGCTCATGAGCACCATCAAACTTGGTGATGTCTGCCAAATTAAAGCCTGCAGGCGCCGCATATAAGCGTGCTTTTTTGCGTAGCTTGTCAGCAGGTGCCCAGTTCATCGCACCCAAGCTCAGCTCATAAATCAAACCGATAATCAGAATAGTGATAAACGTGCCAGCGGCGGCAAAGCCAAGCCAACCCGCCTCGCGTACTGACACAGCATAAGCGTAGAGATATAGCGCCTCTAAATCAAAAATCACGAAGAAGATTGCGACCAAATAAAATTTGGCAGACAAACGAATACGGGCGTTGCCAGATCCGACAACACCCGCTTCAAATACTTCTTCCTTTTGTGAGCCTTGAGAGCGACCGCCAAGTAAGCGCGGTACGACTAGCATAAAGACAACTAGCCCAATGGCGGCTAAGATAAAAGCAATGGCTGACCAATTAAAAGCAGACATGATAATACGTGCTCCTCACCCAATCGAGTGTTAGACACAGCGCAAGCACTGACCCACTCAGGCCATGTTGCGACAGGTATAACGCAGACGAAAACACAAAGTGACTTCATTTAAAAAGTGACTTTATTTAAGTAACTGTCACTGTGTTTAAGTAACTGTCATTGAGTCACATGTTAGGTATTTTGCTGGTAACAACCAATTATCAAGCTTATTGACGACGATGTCAGACGTGACCAACTGTAGAGATTCCGGTATGCGCGCGGATAAAGGCTGGTCGCCCAACGCATCTTCTAACAACGTAAGATCAACGTATTAAATCAATATCATATCTGACTGCTTACTTAATTGATTTAATAGCTCATTACACGTGGTCAACAATGACGTGACAACTGGCATAAATTATTTACGTACTATACGCATATCAGTGCCTAAAAGCTAGTTTTTAACTGTATTGAACGGTCACTTTCTGTGTAAAAAAAATGTGTTTTTTTTACTGTGAATTATGATATAGACCTTACCTTATATTAACCCCAAATCCGTACTTTTGGCTACGAGCAAACACTGCCACGCTATTTGTCAAAAATCAAGTGTCCGAATACCCCACTTTCGTCACCCAAGTCCTCCCCCAAAGTGAGCATTTTTGCTTTATAATGACCCACCAGATTTTTATGATATGCCATCATCAAACCTTAAATTCTATTATTCTTATAATAAAGATTATTAAAATATCGCAATGATACAAGTTTTGATGATGCGTGCTGCGTTTATCTATCTTTTTCATATCAGCGCTACCCTCTTTTTTGCTTTTGTCTTACAGGTCACGTTATGAGTCAACTCAATCCCAAACAATCCGAGGCCATGCTCTACGTATCTGGTCCATTACTTGTACTTGCAGGTGCGGGCTCCGGCAAAACCTCTGTGATTACGCGTAAGATTGCTTACCTAATCCAAGAATGCGACATGCCAGCTGAGCGCATCACCGCCGTGACCTTTACCAATAAAGCGGCACGTGAAATGAAAGCACGGGTAAGCAAACTGCTACCAAGCGAAAAAATGCGCGGGCTAACGGTGTCGACGTTTCACCAGTTTGGTCTACAGTTTTTGCGCTATGAGCTGATTCATACTCCGCTAAAAGGCAATTTTTCCATTATGGACAGCGATGACAGTAAGCGCCTCTTGATGGAGCTGATGATGCGCGACAACTTGAGTGGCGCTGAAAGCCGCGAGTTGGTCGGTAAAGCCATCAAAATGATTTCTGATTGGAAAAATGACTTGGTCGAGCCTGACAAGGCGATGGAGACGTTAGACGATCCAGAAGACATGATTTTTGCCACGCTATATGCGCTTTATGAGCGTAATTTGCGGGCCTATAATGCCGTCGATTTTGATGACTTGATTGTATTGCCAACCAAAATATTGCGTGAAAATAGAGAACTGCGTGACAAGTGGCAGAACCGTATTCGTTATCTATTGGTCGATGAGTATCAAGATACCAACACCGCCCAGTATGAGATGATTAAATACTTGGTCGGGCCGCAAGGTCGCTTCACCGTGGTAGGTGATGATGACCAATCTATCTATGCATGGCGCGGGGCGAAGCCTGAAAACATGGCATTGCTAAAAGAAGATTTTCCAAAACTAAAAATCGTTATGCTTGAGCAAAACTATCGCTCAACCACACGTATCTTAACCTCTGCCAACGCCGTTATTCTAAATAACGAGCATTTATTTGAAAAGAAATTATGGTCAGATAAAGGTCAAGGCGAAAAAATCCGCATCATTAACTGCCGTAATGACGACGATGAATCCGAGCGTGTCGCCAAAGAAATCGTCACACACAAGCTGCGCTTTGGTAATGAGTGGGAACAGTATGCCGTACTGTACCGCAGCAACTTTCAGGCACGTATGCTAGAGGCACAACTGCGCCAGCTGCAAGTGCCTTATAAATTATCAGGCGGTCAATCATTCTTTGCGCGTAGTGAAATCAAAGACATCATGGGCTATCTACGCCTGATTTTGAACCCTGAAGATGACAGCGCGTTTTTGCGTATTATCAATACACCCAAGCGCGGTATGGGACCAGCCACGCTAGAAAAACTCGGTTTGTTTGCGCAAGAGCACAGCATATCGCTACTGGCCTCTTGTACCCACGCTGGTCTGACTCATGTATTGCCATCAAAGGCTTATGGTACGATAAAAGAGTTTGGTGAATTCATTGAGCACTATACGCGTGAGCTGGATCAACACCCAGACCCTGTGCCGATCGTACGCCAGATGATTGATGAGACAGGTTATATTGACTTTGTCCGTAGCGATGCCAAAACGCCGCAACAAGAAAAAAACCGTATTGATAATATCGATATGCTGTACACCAGTATTCAGTCCTTGATTAATCGCGCTGAAGAAGATGAAGACCGAACGATTGATACCATCATTCGTAAGCTGGTTCTGCTTGATATGCTTGAGCAACAGCAAGAAGAAGAGAACACTAACAAAGTCAACTTGATGACCTTGCATGCGGCAAAGGGCTTGGAGTTTGATTTTGTTTATATCATGGGGCTTGAGGAAGAGATGCTGCCGCATCGCAACTCTATCATGAGTGAAACGGTCGAAGAAGAGCGCCGTCTGATGTACGTGGGCATTACCCGTGCGCGTCGTGAGCTGACATTGACGCTCGCGACCCAGCGCCGTGCTGGTGGTCAGATGCGAGTTACCTCAGAATCAAGATTTTTGGATGAGCTACCTGAAGATCATATTGACTGGCCTGCCAAAGCGAAAAAGAAAAAAGCGACCAAAGACCCAGAAGCTGTTGCTGATGAATATTTGGCCAATATTCGAGCGTTACTGGGCAAGCGTTGATCTTAACCAAAACATTTAAGCACCTGAGTAATAAACACCTAAGTAAAACGCTTGCGAGAACACGCTTTAGACTGCGCAAAAGGCGATTGTTATAATCGTTATTGTTCTTTATATACTGTAAAAATTTGACTGTAAAAACTTGGAACACTTATGCCTACCCCGATGCCAAATCAGGAACGAACCGCCATGCTGTCAGGAGATTATAACTCGGCTGAATATAGTGCCGAATATAAGCTTCTGTATCTGCAGGGTTTGGTTGCTGATAAAGCATACGAGGCCATTACAGAGTTTTTGGAAAAGCAGTCCGAATATGAGATTGCCAACCTACTAGAGTCCTTCCCAACTCAAAACCGTCTGTTGATTTGGGCGCAAGTCCCAGAACATATCAAAGGTGAGGTGCTTGCCGAGCTAGATGTCGATACACGTCAGCCATTGATGGAGAACATTTCTTCTCAAGAAATCTCTTTGTTCACCCAAGATCTTGATGCTCAAGATATCTCTGAGATTTTGGACACTGTCACTGAGAGCGTACGTACCTCAGTTATGGCAACGCTCGACGAAGAGACTCGGGTCCAAGTCAATAAGCTTGATACTTATGCCGACTGGGAAGTGGGTAGCTATATGGATCCCGATATTATCCAGATAAGGGATGATATCTATCTAGCTGATGTGCAAGAGTGGCTGCGTGAAAACGACGACCTGCTCGATGACGAGAGCCAAGAGCTGCTCGTTGTCGATCAAAGCCAGCAATTGCTGGGACTACTGAGTCTAGTAGATTTAATCAAGCATAAACAAAACACCTTGGTCTCGGATCTGATTGACACTGCCATTACAATTAATGATCGCTTGGATATCCAAGATGCTGCCGCGATTTTTCGTTCAGAAGACATTCGTTTTGCCCCCGTCATCAATAGCCATGGTGAGCTGGTTGGTCAACTAAACGGTGAAGACATCATGGAGATTATCCAAGATGATGTCGACAGCACCATGAAAAACCTCGCTGGTGTTAGCCAAGATGAAGAGCTGTTTGCTCCTATTCTAACCAGTGCCAAAAGCCGTAGCGTTTGGCTAGGTATCAATTTATGTACCGCCCTTTTAGCCGCAGCAGTGATTGGACAGTTTGAAGAAGTATTGGCACAAGTCGTGGCGCTAGCGATATTGATGCCAGTAGTCGCCAGTATGGGCGGTATTGCTGGCTCGCAAACGCTGACGGTCGTTATCCGCGGTATGGCGATGGGTCAAATCGGTGGTTCTAACCGTGTCTGGCTGTTGAATAAAGAGCTATGGGTGGGCGCGATAAACGGTATCATCTGGGCGATAATTATGGCGTTTATTGCTCAGTTATGGTTTCATGATATTAAGATCAGTGCCGTCATCGGTTTTGCCATTGCGATCAACATGACTGCGGCTAATGTCTCGGGGATCAGCATACCGCTGATGCTAAAGCGAATGAATATCGACCCTGCTCTATCTGCCTCGGTTATCCTAACGACCGTTACGGATATCGTCGGCTTTATGTCATTTTTAGGATTGGCCAGCGTGTTGATACTCTAGTTGATTGCTGAATTGCTGAATTATAGAATTGTTATTTTTTTAAAACCCTAGTTCCAAGCTCGAGTTTAAAATCATAATTTAAAAATCATCAAATCGTTAAGTGAGTGTGTTATGCAAGCTGTACAAGTTAAAGTGGTAAACCCTAAAATTACTGAAGACGAAGCGTTTTCTCTACCAACTCGTGCAACCGATGGCAGTGCAGGTATTGATTTGCGTGCTTGCATCGATGAGCCATTAACGATTAAAGCAGGTGAAACCCATTTAATAGGTACAGGTCTTGCCGTTTATATTCAAGACCCTAATTATGCAGGTATGATTTTACCGCGTTCAGGTCTTGGCCATAAGCACGGTATCGTCTTGGGTAATTTGGTTGGGTTAATCGATGCCGATTATCAAGGCGAGCTGATGGTTAGTATTTGGAACCGTAGTAGCGAGGACTTTATTCTTAATCCAGCTGAGCGTATGGCACAGTACATCGTGGTACCTGTTGCGCGTCCTGAGTTTGAAGTGGTTGCAGAATTCAGTGATGAAAGCGTACGTGGTGCAGGCGGGTTTGGACATTCAGGTCGTCAATAGTAGCTATTTTGACGGTCAAACCTGCTAGTAATTTTTTAGATAGCGATTAGAATTTTGCTTAAGCTATATCTAAAACCTTGCGCTATTCATTTTTTATTTATCATTGAACACCTATCACGGTTATAAGGAGAGTAAGCAATGCCACCTTTTGCGGCGCAGCAATCCTTATTCCGTGCTTATGATATTCGTGGTATCAACCAGTATTTTACTAGCAGTTTTATACAAGCGTTAGGCGATGCTTTTGCCACTCTCTACAATGTCCAAGATAGCCAACCGTCTCGAAATATCAATGCTAGTACCTCTGTTGAGACTAAGCAGAATGTTGTCGTTATCGGTTATGATATGCGCATTGGTAGTGAAGCCATTGCACATACACTCTCTACTGTACTAGCTCATCATGGTTTACGCGTAATCCAGTTAGGTCTGATTACCACGCCAATGATGGCATTTTGGGCAATGCAATATCAAGGTCATGGCATTGTCGTAACAGCGAGCCACTCTGCTAAAGACATATTAGGCATCAAATGGTTAGTAAATAACAAGTCCCCTAGTAGCTCAGAGATACAGACGCTCTATCATCAACTCACCGCCAATCATGGTCATCACACCTATCCCGATAATCAAGCTAAAAATTCTGTCTTGCATTCAGAAAACATTGAAAGCATTGATAATAACTACGACTCAAAATTATCAATTGATTTGCTTGAGCAACTACCTACTCATCAAGTAGCAAACGTTTATATTGATGCTATTGAGCAGGTATTTGAACAATTATTTCAGCATAATCACTCGGCAACTGCAGACAATCAGAAAAGCGCTTATAAACTTGATTTGGTCATAGTTGTTGACTGTATGCATGGCGCAACTGGGAGCATTGCTCAACGCCTGTTTGAACGTTTTTGCCAGCATGTTATTTTTCTCAATGACACACCTGATGGCAACTTTCCCCTTGGTAATCCAGATCCCACCGAACCAAACCGCCTAAACGAATTGCAACGAGCCGTTGTTTTGCATGCAGCAGATATAGGCCTAGCGTTTGATGGTGATGGCGATCGTTTAATGGTCGTTGATAACAACGGCAAGATAGTTACGCCCGATCATTTGCTCTATCTATTGGCACGTATTGCTATTACTGAACACCCTAACTCTCTTAGCGACTCTTTATTAGTATCTGAAGTTCTTTTCGATATTAAGTGCGCCCATCATTTGCCAAGACTGTTATCTGAGCTTGGTACTACACCTGTGATTAGCAAGACTGGCAGCAGCTTTATGCGCCAGCAGGTACAGCATCCTGACAATCAGATTGTCTTCGCTGGTGAATTATCAGGGCATTTCATCTTTAATGACAGCCGCTTTATTCCCTACGATGATGCGATGTATGCTGCATTACGGCTGCTGCATTGGCTTAACCAAACTAATGACGGTATTAACGATAAAAAACCGCTAGCAGATATCATCCAAAGCTTGCCCACTATAGTCAGTACTGCTGACCATTACTTGCCAATGCCGCAGACGGCTACTACCGACTGCTCACTCGTAGAGCAATTAACGAGATTTTGTCATTACTTGCAGCACCTAGTAGATATGTCTACTCATACTGATTCTTCATCTAATCAGCAATTAAAAAATACTTGCCTGCCCGCCACAACATGCAAGTCATCAGTGTGTACCTGCGCTACTGCGAAGGCGCAAATAGCATTAAAACAGACGCATGAATTATTACCTGTAGGAACCAAGCTGAGCTGTATCGATGGTGTGCGCTTAGATTTTGCCCATGGCTTTGGCGTACTGCGTCAATCAAATACCAGCAATAGCCTGACCGCGCGCTTTGCGGGTGACAGTATAGATGACCTAAAAGATATTCAGGCGACATTTGCCACTTTATGCCGACCATTTAACGCAGCGCTAGCTGAGCAGATTCTTGCTATTCCCGCGGAGTAGCCTCATAAAACATATATCACTGTCTGATTAGACATAGTAGAAAAACAATCAATTTAAACCCGGCCCTTAGGAGTTTGTAATGACGCTAAATTTAGATGATGCCAAAAACACCGCTGAAGTATTGACCACTGCTCTGCCCTATATCCAGCGTTTTGTTGATAAACTCATCGTCGTAAAATACGGCGGTAACGCCATGACCGACCCTGAGCTTGAGAGCTCATTTGCTCGTGATATCGTTTTGTTAAAAACAGTCGGTATGCATCCAGTAGTCGTACATGGTGGCGGCCCACAAGTTGACAATCTCCTAAAAGAGCTCGGACGTCAATCAGACCGTATCGATGGGATGCGCGTCACTGACAAAAGCACCATGGATATCGTAGAAATGGTCTTGGGCGGTAGCGTCAACAAATCGATTGTTAGCCTGATTAATAAACATGGTGGTCGCGCGATTGGTCTTACCGGTAAAGATGCCAACTTGATTCAAGCCAAAAAACTGATGATGGAAAAAATTGGCGCAGATGGTATCGCTGTACCAGTTGATTTAGGATTCGTCGGTGATGTGGTCAGCGTCAATAAAGACGTGATCAACATGCTAATTGCTTCTGATTTTATCCCTGTAATCGCACCACTTGGCGTTGACGCTGAAGGCAATACCTATAATATCAATGCTGACCTAGTCGCGGGTAAAGTGGCAGAGTTTTTACAAGCAGAGAAACTGATGCTATTAACCAATATCAAAGGCGTATTGGGCCGTGATGGCGAAGTAGTGACTGGACTCACGCCAAAGAAAGTCGATAGCTTAATCGAAGATGGCACTATCTCAGGCGGCATGATTCCTAAGATTCAATGTGCGCTTGATGCGGTACGTAGTGGCGTCAAAAGTGCGGTAATCGTTGATGGCCGTGTCCCTCATGCGACCTTGCTTGAGATTTTCACCAACGAAGGGGTTGGTACGCTCATTAGTCGAGAGATAGACTCATCGTTGAGCTAGCAAAATCTAGCAATACTAAATGTAAAAAAGCTAAGTGTAGAAAGGCCCGAGTTAATATAAACGCTCGGGCTTTTTTGTACATTTTTATATTTAACAAATGAGACTGGCTTAATTTTTATAGCTCAATTTTACGAAAAAACTTTATCAAACTCAGACTCATCGAAGCCGCATAGTAATACTGCTTGATCGTCATCTGCCAACTGACCTTCTACAATTGGGCGTTTAATCATACTGGTATTTTCCACGAGTAAATCTATCGCGCTGTCTACACTAGCGTCAGCTGCTTGCTTTTGACTGTCGTCTAGCTTGCGCCATGTCGTACCACGCTTATTAAGCACTTTTTCGATACCTAGCTCATTTACCCAGCACTGTACTGTTTCTTTATCAATACCTTGTTTCTTATAATCGTGAAAATCGTAGCTGATATCTAATTCGTCTAGCTTAGTAAACGCTTTTTTCATCGTGCTACAAGATTTGATACCGTAAATGGTGATGGTCATAGTGATTCCTCATAAATATTCATTAATTTGTCTATTATACCTAAGGCTGACTGGATATAGAGAATGCTTTACTTTTAATCGTCAAACCTAGTAAGCAACTGCATCATATCGTCGCAATTTTCGCCAAATTACGCTATGCTATGGCATTGTCAAATTCCACCTATTTTGATCAGTATTAAACAAATCCGTATTAAATAAATCAGTATCAACCAATTTCGAGCCGACTATGAGCAACGCCGTGACAGCAGACCAAACAGAAAACAACTATTACAACCCGCAAGCGATAGAAGCCGCGCAGCAAACCAAATGGGCAACTGACAAGCGCTTTGAAGTAAGCAATGAGCCAAGCAACAAGCCAAGTCGTTACATGCTATCAATGTTCCCTTATCCAAGTGGCAAGCTGCATATGGGCCACGTCCGTAACTATACGATTTCTGACGTATTGAGCCGTTATTATCGTCTCAAAGGTTATGATGTCATGCAACCAATGGGCTGGGATGGTTTTGGCCTGCCAGCAGAAAACGCGGCAATTGCCAACCAAACCCCACCTGCTGCATGGACATTTGCCAATATTGACAGCATGCGTGCACAGCTTAAATTGCTAGGCCTGTCTATTGACTGGTCACGCGAGTTTGCCACTTGTAGCCCTGAATACTATCAGTGGGAGCAGTGGCTATTCTTGCAGTTGTACAAAAAAGGCCTAGTGTACAAAAAGCTATCGACGGTCAACTGGGATCCCGTTGATAATACTGTCTTAGCAAACGAGCAAGTCATTGATGGTAAAGGTTGGCGTAGTGGTGCGGCAGTCGAAAAACGCGACATCCCTATGTACTACTTCAACATCACTGACTATGCTGATGAGCTATTAGATGATTTGGATCAGCTAGAAGGTCATTGGCCATCTGAAGTACTGACTATGCAGCGTAACTGGATTGGTCGTAGTGCCGGTATGGAAGTCCACTTCCCTTATGAGCTTGCTGGCGAAGAAAACACCTTAGATGTGTTCACCACTCGTCCTGATACCTTGATGGGTGTGACTTATGTCGCTGTTGCCGCAGAGCATCCACTTGCACAGTACGCCTCTGAGCAAGATGACGCAATCGCTCAATTCTGTGCCCTTTGCAAAAAAGGCTCAGTCGCTGAGGCTGATTTGGCCAAAGCTGAAAAAATCGGTATGGATACAGGCCTCACTGTGACGCATCCTTTGACTGGTGAAGAAGTGCCTGTTTGGGTCGCCAACTACGTGCTGATGAGCTATGGCTCAGGCGCAGTCATGGCAGTACCTGCTCACGATGAGCGCGACTATGAATTTGCGGTGAAGTACGACCTACCAATCAAACAGGTCATTAATACCCCTGATGGCTATTTTAATGAGTTAAAAGCAGATGCCACAGCGAACGATAGTGAAGTGAATCTTGCTTATACTGAACGCAACACTTTGGTTAACTCAGGTGAGTTTGACGGTCTAGACTTTGAGCAAGCATTTGAAGCAATGCTAGCCAAGCTTGAGCCAAAAGAGCTGGCTAAGAAAAAAATTCAATACCGCCTACGTGATTGGGGTGTGTCTCGCCAGCGCTATTGGGGCTGCCCTATTCCAATGATCAATTGTGAGCATTGTGGTACTGTGCCTGTTGAAGAGCAAGATTTGCCGGTTGTGTTGCCAACCGATGTCGTACCTGATGGTCGAGGTAACCCACTTAAAAATATACCAGAGTTTGTCAATACCACTTGTCCTAAATGTGGTAATCCTGCTGAGCGCGAAACCGATACCTTTGATACTTTTGTCGAATCTAGCTGGTACTATGCACGCTTTGCTAGCCCAAATGATGCGCAAAATATGGTCAACAAGTCTGCTGCCAATAAATGGTTGCCTGTTGATCAATACGTTGGCGGTGTCGAGCATGCGGTAATGCATCTGTTGTATGCGCGTTTCTTCCATAAGCTAATGCGTGACGAAAACTTAGTCACAGGTGATGAGCCATTTGCCAATCTAATGACTCAAGGCATGGTGCTTGCTGGTACGTTCTATCGCGTCAATGCGGATGGCAGTACGACCTACTATTTTGCAGAAGATATCGATATTGACTTCAACGAACGCGGTCAACCAATCAAAGCCATTTTAAAATCTGACGGCCAGCCAGTGACGATTGGTAAAATCGAAAAAATGTCTAAATCAAAGAACAATGGCGTAGATCCACAGCTAACCATTGATAAATATGGTGCTGATACGGTTCGTCTATATACGCTATTTACTGCGCCTGCGGATCAAACGCTTGAATGGTCAGATGATGCGCTAAAAGGCCCTTATAACTTTGTGAAAAAAGTATGGCGCATTGCAACCGACCATATGCAAGCGCTAACGTTAGCTAATATCAGTATTGATACGCTTAACAGTGCCACCTTGAACACAGACGGTCTAAGCAAAGAAGCCAAAAACTTACGCCGTAAAACGCACGAAACGATTGCTAAGATTGATAGTGATTTGGGTGAACGTCTGGCATTGAACACGCCAGTATCAAGCTTGATGGAACTTGCTAATGAGCTGACTGGCTTTAACGCGAGTAATGAGCAAGAGCTGCACGTCAAACACGAAGCATTGACCAATCTGCTGATTATGCTATCTGTATACGCGCCGCACGTTGGCGAGCATCTGCTTGAGCAGTTGGGTCTTGATACCTTAACGTTGGACTACCCAACCGTGGACGAAAGTGCGCTGGTACAGGACATGATCACCATGGTGGTACAGGTCAATGGTAAGATGCGTGGTAAGATGGATGTCGCACCAAACAGCGATCCTGAGCAGCTAAAAGAGCAAGCTCGTACTATGGAAAGTGTGGCAAAATTCATCACTGGCGAGATCAAAAAAGAAATCGTCGTTCCTAACAAATTGGTTAACATCGTGGTTGTAGGCTGAGATATCTTGAGCTAAGTATTTTAGGCTTAGTGCTCTAAGCCTTCTTATCATATGAGGATAGCGTTTATGTCATACAAGCATCGAGCTGAGCAGGCGCAACCAGAATCAAGCGCACACAGCCTAGCTAACAAAAAGTCCCCTGGCCAAAAGCTCGGAGTAGTTTTACTTGCTACGCTGCCAATGTTCGCCGTGGTAGGTGCAGCCGCTGCTCTTAGCGGCTGCGGCTTTCAGCTACGTGGTTACGACTCAGCGATGCTGCTTGACGTCGAAAAGACAGCGGTCATTATCGAAGACAATCGCACCTCATTCCCGCTGAAACTACCATTGACGCGACGCCTAAAGACGTTAGGTGTCGATGTTATTGGTAATATGAGCTCGGAAGAAGTTGCTCGTAATAACCAACAAGCAGGGGCTGAGACTATTGCCGCTATCGATATCCGTAATGTACGTTTTAAACGTTACGAATTGGTTGGTGTATTAACAGAGATTCGCTTGGTACTATCAGCAGATGTCAGCTATCAAACGATGGAAAATGGTAAGCCTGTGACCCTGAGCAACCCCATTCAGGTCGAGCGAAGCTATCAGTACAACGAAGCATCTGTTAGTACTGACGATCAGCAAGGCGATCAGACTCGTGATTGGCTCTATGATACTTTAGCTCGCCGTATCACTGACCAGTACGTTGCTATCTCGCTTCCAAAAGTCGCACCTGCTGCCAAACAATCTCTGCAAATAAATAAAGGCGTGACACCAACCGTTGTCGTCGTACCACAACCGTAATAGTTAGTCGTTCTGATTATCAAACGTCACCATTTCTAGAAGAGTGAGTAGCAAACTAAGCAAGGGCATGTACTACCTTGAGTAGACCAATCTAGCTTGACACTGCTGATCATATTTTAGAACTGGTATTACCTGCTCATCAACCTGTGTAACACCACGCTATGCAAGATACTTTCATAAAAGCCTACCCAAAACTACTGCAGCCTTCCGTTGCGGTAGCTGGCTTGTGCCTAGCGCACGGTGACGAGCCACTACTGAGTCAATGGTTGATAGATGCGCTGCGTCCACACTGGCGCGCGCAGAACTATGCAATCAAACGTATAGAGCTGATTTCTGTCAAGAGTTGGCAGGAAGTACTGTCCGAGCTTGGCAGCCAGTCTCTATTCGATGATGCCAGCGCCTTGATCGTGACGGGCAATCATAAACCCGATAAAGCAGTTATCGCTGAGTTGGAACGTTTTGCGGTCGAGGCACAAGCGGGCACACACGGTCATAGTGTATTGTGGCTTACACCTAAGCAAGACAAACGCAGCCAGAGCAGCAAATGGTTTGCTCCTTTTACGCAGTATGGCAATGTCATTGATTGCAATTTATACAATGAGCAGCAGCGCCAACAGCTACTACAAATACAAGCTCAGAAGTTTGGTTTACGACTGTCTCAAGAGGCGTGGCAGCTACTCATGTCACACACTGAGCATCATTTGCTAAGTGCTTATCAGACCCTATGGCGGCTGTCTTATCTGTTTGCACCGCAGCTAGTTGCTAATGACAGTACTAGTGAAAATAGTGCTACTGACAACAGTACCGAACAATCTAATAGCTTTTCACAGCCTGTGAATAATGTGGCATTGGATATTGCAGACCTACAAGCAGCGTTGGTCAGCGATGCGCAGTTTAGTGTGTTCGATTTGTCTGATGCGATGCTCGCAGGTAATAGTACGCAGGTCGCCAAAATCATGTTCCAGCTAAAGTCGACCGATGAGCCCACTACTTTAGTACTCTGGGCTATTAGCAAAGACATGCGTCAAATCATTCAACTTATGGATGGTCAAGACCCGCAAGCATTAGGCATTTGGCGCAGTAAGCAAGGGTTGTACCAACAAGCCTGCCGCCGTCAGTCAAAACAACAAACGAGCGAATGGCCTGCCTTGCTTTACCGCTGTGATCAAGCTATTAAAGGTCTTGTTCGCCAGCCAGCATGGGAGCTATTATTACAAGCGGCATTGGAGCTCGCAGGTAAGCGTTTATTTGCTATGCGCTAAGACTAGTCTGTCACCACTTTATATAGCTTCTATTATTAACAAGTTATCCATCTCTTCTCTTACTGATTTATACATTTAATCGCTATAAATCCAGATCCTACTACCCTATTTATTCTTCTATAATCTCCGTTTTATTGATTTTTAGTAAGCATTTCTTTTTTGTACCTGTCTCTATTCTCGACTACCTTAACCTTTCGTAAACTAATTTCCATTCCCTTTTGTAGGTGAAGTCTCTACTATATCTACACTTGATTTAATTGTGATTGGATTGTTGTCATGCGCAAAATAAGCAAAAAGTCTGCTATCAAATGGGGTGTCATCACCTTGATTATCGTAGCATTAGGGGCTTTGGCCTATACTTTTTTAAAACCAGAAGAAACCACACCTAATTATTTAACCGCAACCGTTGAAGTCGGTGATATTGAAAACAATGTCATGGCGTCTGGTAAAGTAAAAGCGTTAAATACCGTCGATGTAGGGGCACAGGTATCTGGTGAAGTAAAACGCCTGTACGTTGAAGTCGGTGACGAAGTCAAACAAGGCGATTTGATTGCGCAGATTGATCAAGTGACTCAGAAGAACAGCCTGAGCAATGAACAAGCCAGTCTTGAACAAAGCGAAGCCGCGCTACAAAGTGCGCAAGCAGAATCGTTGAGCAAACAAGCCAGTCTAAAAAGTGCCTATGCTGATCTTGCCAGCCGTCAGTCTGAGCTCAAACAAGCACAGTCTGACTTTGCGCGTTTGCAAGACTTAGTCGCGATCGACGCTATCTCGCAGCAAGAATATGATACGCAAGCGACCAGTGTCGAGACCGCAAAAGCAGCCGTTGCCAATGCACGTGCAGCTATCGATACGGCAAAGGCCGCGATTGCGACTACCGAAGCCAATATCAACAGTCAGCAAGCGGCGTTACGCAAATCTCGAACCAACGTTAGTACTGCTGAAGAAGATTTGAGCTATACCACGATTCGCGCCCCGATATCAGGTACCGTCGTTTCTATTACGACTGAGCAAGGCACTACGGTCAATGCTAACCAAACGGCGCCCACATTGGTGACGCTAGCGGATTTATCGACCGTGCGTATCAACGCGCAAATCTCCGAAGCTGACGTTATCAATGTCAGTGCTGGTATGCCTGCTTATTTCAATATCATTGGTAATCCAGATCAGCAGTATGATGCGACGTTGACTGCTATCGAACCTGCCCCAGAGCAAATCAGTAGTACCAGCTCGACAGACGCTGCTATCTATTATGTCGGCTACGTAGAAGTACCGAACCCTGACCGCTTGTTCCGTATTGATATGACCGCGCAAATTTATATCATCGTTAACGAAGCCAAAAACGCCCTGTTAGTACCGTCGACAGTGATACAAGAAAAACGCTCTAGAGGTAAAGAAAAAGGCAAATCAACAACGGGCAAGTTTGTACGTGTATTAAGAGATGACGGAACCGTAGAAGAGCGTACTGTAGAAGTCGGTATTGATAACCGAGTAAATGCGCAAATCTTAAGCGGTCTGAAAGAAGGGGAAGAAGTAATCATCAGTGAAGAGAGCGGTAAGAAATCAGGTAGCAGCAGCGTACCTGGTGGACCTCAAATGTAACTTGTGCTTTGACTATGTTGAATAAAAAAGGGCTTGTTAAACATAGCAGCCCTTTCATAACAACACTATAACGCTTATTAGCCTTTATTAAAGACACTGCTATGACTATATCTCAATCTCCTAAACCGTCGACTGAAGATAGCTCTGAAAGTAGCACGGCTCAAAACTTAGGGTCACACACTTCTGCTAACCCTTCAAACAACTCAGATAATTTAAATAACTTAAATAATCGGGCAAAAACCAATACCGTTAATCACCCTGCACCAGGCAAGCCCATTATGGAGTTGTCTGGCATTATCAGAGAGTTCCCTGCTGGTGAGCAAACCATTCGTGTCTTGCATGACATCAATCTAACCATCAATCAAGGCGAGATGGTTGCTATCATTGGACAATCAGGCTCTGGTAAGTCCACCTTGATGAATATCTTAGGCTGTCTAGATCAAGCCACTGCTGGCGATTATAAGATCTATGGTCAATCCGCCCGTAAGCTTGATGCCGATCAGCTAGCAGAACTACGCCGTGAGCACTTTGGTTTTATTTTTCAGCGCTATCATTTGCTTGGTGATATCAGTGCCAAAGACAACGTCGCTGTCCCTGCCGTGTATGCGGGCATGGATACCGAAGCACGCACCAATCGTGCTGAGAAGCTACTAACTGACCTTGGCCTTGGCAATAAGGTCAATAACCGTCCCAATCAGCTCTCAGGTGGACAGCAACAGCGCGTTTCTGTTGCTCGTGCACTGATGAATGGTGGTGACGTGATCTTGGCCGATGAGCCAACTGGTGCCCTAGACAGTAAGTCTGGCGAAGACGTCATGGCAATTTTGCATGACCTCAGTGCACAAGGTCATACCATTATCATGGTCACTCATGATCCAAAGCTAGCGGCGCAAGCGGAGCGTGTGATTGAGCTAAAAGACGGCTATATCATCGCTGATTATCAAACTGAACATTATAAGCACACAGACAAAAAACCAGAATCTATCCTTGGTGAACATCGTAAAAGTGCCTTTGGTAGCTTTATCGATCGATTGCTTGAAGCGTTTAAGATGTCTTTGCTTGCCATGCGCGCGCACAAGATGCGTACCCTACTGACTATGCTCGGTATTATCATCGGTATCGCTGCGGTCGTATCTATCGTAGGTCTTGGACAAGGCTCTCAGCAGCAAATCCTCGCCAATATCAGCTCGCTAGGTACCAACACCATTACCGTCAATGATGGCTACCCTAGAGGCGACCCTAGACGCCGCTATAATGATGACAACTTGACACCAGAAGATGCAGAAGCGGTCGGCAATCAGCCCTATATTATCAGCGTCAGCCCTCAGGTAAATGCCAACTCTAGCGTCCGCTATCGTAGTATACAAGAGGACGCTACCGTCAACGGCGTTGGCGAAGACTATCTAACTGTTACTGGTGAGACATTGGCATTGGGCCAAGGGTTTGATGCAAAAAGCGTCACATTACGTAGTCAAGATATCATCATTGATGACAATGCTAAGCAGACCTTTTTTTCAGACATTGATAATCCTGTTGGCGAAGTGATATTGGTTGGTAGTGTGCCTGGACGCGTGATTGGCGTACTCGAAGAGAGCGATGGTGGCTTTGGCCCCAGTGTGACGACGCCTACTATCTATATGCCTTATACAACGGTGATGTCGCGTGTCACGGGTAGTACCAATATTGACCGATTTGTAGCGTTATTAGATGACAGTATCTCTTCTAGCGCCGCAGAGACGGCCATCTCTGACTTAATAGAGAGTCGCCATGGTAAAGATGACTTTGAGCTGCGCAATTCAGACTCTATTCGTCAAACGATTGAGTCGACGACAGGTACGATGACCCTGCTGATCTCATCAGTCGCGGTTATTTCGTTGATCGTCGGCGGTATTGGGGTGATGAATATTATGCTCGTTTCTGTCACCGAGCGCACCAACGAGATTGGCGTACGTATGGCAGTGGGCGCGCGTCAGAGCGATATTATGCAGCAGTTCCTCATTGAGGCCGTTTTGGTCTGTATTTTAGGGGGACTGATTGGTATCGGACTGGCCTTTGCCATCGGAGAACTGATTAATAGCGTGGGTGGTGATAATTTCAAAGTTATCTATTCTTCAACCTCTATTATTGCCGCTTTTGTTTGTTCGACGTTAATTGGCGTAGTATTTGGATTCTTGCCAGCACGTAATGCTGCCAAACTAGATCCTGTTGAAGCACTTTCTCGAGACTAATAATCAATTATTGGCTCGCTTTGGCCGAAAATAGAGCAGTCAATATCGATATAATGATGAAAATTTAAATAAACTGGAATAAATTGGCAATTTTATAAGAGAATTACACTTTTTTTATCATGTGGGGTTGTAATTGTCATAATAATATATATAATGTGCTCTCACGTTTAGGGATACAAACACTTTAAACGTTAGGGCTGTTAGCTCAGTTGGTAGAGCAGTTGACTTTTAATCAATTGGTCCCGCGTTCGAGTCGCGGACAGCCCACCATATTTAGTTTAATCTTTATTAATCGTTCTACCCTATCCGGTAGAAGACTAATAAAGGTAAGTTTAAAAAACATCGTTAAGATGTTTAGTTTTAGAAAGTTCTTTAGTTAGAATTTTCTCTTGCAGAGTTAAAGAAGCATCGCTTTTTTATATACTCTTCAGGGCTGTTAGCTCAGTTGGTAGAGCAGTTGACTTTTAATCAATTGGTCCCGCGTTCGAGTCGCGGACAGCCCACCA
>NZ_JASMRK010000002.1:269844-278604 GCF_041431295.1 Psychrobacter sp. Arc9
TATTTAGAAAGCCCAGTTACTATCTTAGTAATTGGGCTTTTTTTCGTCTGGGCTTTTTGAACGTTGTTTTTTAGCTATTAGTTTCTTAGCTTTTATATACCTCTATTTATTATGCTTGCGTTTAAACAGTCTAAAGTTATCTTTCTTGCGCCATAGTAGTTTATGTCTGATCGTATCTTTGATGGTACGTGGATGCTTAGGCGCATGAGCGATAAACTCATCAAACTCTGCCTCACTCATCGCTAGCTCTCGACCATGCGCCATCATCACTATTGACGGTTGCAATGCCCTGATTTTTTTTAACGATTGAACATAGTCTTTAGGGTAATAGACAGGAAATGGCGCTACGAACTTATGGCGCAACTTAATGATTAAATCAGCAGTGTATACTTCGCGACTGGGTAGATGAAACAAAGACAAATCACGATCCGTATGACCTGGTGTCTCTAGTACTTGCCATTCATCAAAATATGGCACAAGCTCACCATCTGTAACGGTGATATCCGGTTTCAGACTTGCCGAATAGTATAGGTTTTTAAGTGGGCGGCCTTGACGTCTGGCCACATAATATCCTAGATGTATATCTACGAAGTGCATCGTGCGCCCACCAATACCGCTATACCACTGCTTTTTTCTATCTGCTGAGACAATCATACAGCCCGTCTTTTCTCGAAACTTATGTGCACCGCCTGCGTGATCAGGATGCATATGCGTGACCACTACTACTTTTAGGTCAGTAATGGGTCGTTTTAACGTTGTCTTAATATAGTCAAGCACCATCGGCACATCAGCACGGCAGCAGCCATCTAACAGCATTATTTTATCTGGATATACTGCCAGATAACTACTCTGGATATATCCTTCTAAGCGTACAATTTCACATAGACTCATTGGTGTTCCCTACCTCATTCGTCATTATTATTGTGAGGCTTTTGTTCAGTTTTATAGCCAATCTTTAGTATAGCGCCCGTTACCACAAATAAAATGACTTTGAGTGAACGCTTGTGACTATATATAGAAGCCATGTGGCATACAGAGACGATACAGCTAACAATTAACTATGGACAACTTACTACTCATAACCGCCTATATAATTCTATCCATGATAACTCTCACCTTATTAGTAAAAAGCAAAAAACCCAGCGCTTAGGCTGGGTTTAAGGAAACACTTAGTATCTTATTTAGTATTTTGGATAATTCGTAAATTACCTACTTATAAACTATGCAAGATCACGAACCTTTGGCTCACGTTCCCATAGGCGAGACTTAGCATTGCTGATAAAGGCATCTAGCTCAGCCAATGGCGTTACAAATTCATCTTTTTCAACTGGGAGTTTACTTAGGATAAATTCATCAGTCGCGCCGCAATAGGCGATGGCTTTGCAATGGTTGAACGCATCGTTGAACCAATCTAGTGCTGAGCTGTCTTTTGCCAGCTTTTTAGCTTGGTCAGGCATGATGATACTAACGATGGCATCAAACATCACTGACGGACCACCAGCGAGGCGCTCATCAGCTTGTATACGGGTACCATCATCCAATACGACTTCTTTGTTAGGCGCTACGATTTTGACACTAGCACCCTGCGCTTTGGCAGCATCTTCGAACTTTTTGACTTCACTGCTATTAGAGCCTTCTGCAACCAAGATACCGATCATACGACCTTTTAGACTATCAGGCGTTAGACCGATAGTTTGTACCGCTTTAGAAGTTCCTAAGTCTTGGACAGGTGCAGCTGCATCAGCTGGCTCTGGTAGCTCCATACCCAATGCCGTTGCTACGCGATTGGCCAAGTCTTCATCGATATGAATCAAATGGCTAAGCATACGCGTACGTACATGGGCTGTGTCTACTTTACCTAGCTCAAACGCATAAGCGGTTGCGATATGTGCTTGCTCAGTTACTGTCTGACTACGGTAGAACATACGTGGCTGGCTATAATGATCGGCAAAGCTCTCGTCACGTACGCGGCCTTTTACGCCATCATCTAGTTGCTCATGGAATGAGTTGAAACCACGTTTAGCGCTTTCACGAGGACGAGTTGGATCTAGACTTTGGGGCTCATAGAGTACACGCGTCTTAGGCACTTGCATCTGCATATGACCATCTTGCTGATTGTTGGCAAACGGACATTTTGGTGCATTAACAGGAATCTGTGCAAAGTTTGGCGAGCCTAGACGTGATAGCTGCGTGTCCAAGTAACTGAATAGACGACCTTGCAATAGTGGATCATTACTAAAATCAACACCCGGTGGCAGGTGCGATGGGCAGAATGCTACCTGCTCAGTCTCTGCAAAGAAATTATCAGGATAGCGGTTCAGTACCATCTTACCCACGACTTTCACTGGTACTAATTCTTCTGGAATCAGCTTGGTCGCATCTAGATGGTCAAATGGGAATTCATTGGCTTCTTCTTCAGTAAATAACTGTACGCCAAACTCCCACTCAGGATAGTCACCATTATTGATTGACTCAAACAAATCACGGCGATGATAGTCAGGATCAGCACCTGAGATTTTTACGGCCTCATCCCATGTGGTTGACTGTACGCCTAGTACTGGCTTCCAATGAAAACGTACAAAAGTGCTCTTCCCTTCTTTATTGATTAAGCGATAGCTATGAATACCAAAACCTTCCATCATACGTAGGCTACGTGGTAGACCGCGATCACTCATTAGCCAAATTAGATTGTGCATGGTTTCAGGACTTAGTGAGACAAAATCCCAAAACGTATCATGAGCAGATGCCGCTTGCGGGAAACCGCGATCTGGTTCTGGTTTTACCGCATGAATCAAATCTGGAAACTTCATCGCGTCTTGGATAAAGAAGATTGGCATGTTGTTACCAACGATGTCCCAGTTACCTTCTTCTGTATACATTTTCACTGCAAAACCGCGCACATCACGTGGCGTATCTTTTGAGCCTTTGTTACCCGCTACCGTTGAGAAACGCGTAAACAATGGCGTTTGCTTACCTGTTTCGGTCAATACTTTGGCAGTCGTATATTCTTCTAGTGACTCTGTCAGCTCAAAATAACCGTGTGCTGCGCTACCACGAGCATGGACGATACGCTCAGGGATACGCTCATGGTCAAAATGATTAATTTTTTCACGTAATACAAAATCCTCTAATAGCGTCGGCCCACGTGAACCTGCTTTTAGAGAGTTTTGGTTATCAGCAATAGCCACACCTTGTTGCGTGGTCAGTACTTTGGTGTCGTCACCTGCGCGCTGATGGGTTTCACCACCATTGCCACGTTCCGTATTCAGGTTTTTGGCGGGGTCCGTATGATCGATATTATTATTCATAAAAAGTCCTAGCTAATAGATTGAGAGTGCTCTTTTAAATCACTAAAAGAGTGCCTACACAGGTTTGATATCCTTTGAAATAATGGTGACTTCATCTGTCATTTATTTATCTGTGTTTTCAGCATTGTCGAGCGTTAAATTGATACCGCACTAAAATTCGTAAAGGAATAATAGGCTTAGGAGTTATACTACCCAAAAAATAAGTCAAATATAGTTGCGTATATAGTAAACCTTGTTGATGTTTGGTTAAGGTCTATAGACGCTATAAACCAGCTGCTTTAGATGGTCTTAAAGGCGCATAAACGTTAACAATAGAATCTTGTAATGTAGTTATTCTTTAAGGTATGCTTTTTATGCAGTACTAGAGATTATTGATAAATAAGTTGGCAGGGTTTTAGCCTTATATTTATCTTTTTTATATCGTTGGATTCAAATAATTTCGATACAAGAAAACCGAGCGCAAGCTATACATTAGTATGGTTAGCGAAGATGACGATGTAGCGGATTTATAGGGGTTTGATGATGCGACTATTTTTTATATAACTATAAGGCTACCTACCATGTTACCAACTCTAAGCTCCCCGATTAAAAAACCTTATCACTCATTGCTAGTAGGCGCGTCAATGGGTCTAATGGCATTAACGTTCAGTCAAATGGCTGCTGCTATCACGACCAAAAACGTAACTTATACGGTCGATGATAAAGCGTACGAAGGCTATTACGCCAAGGCAGATAAGCCAAACGCACCTTTTATCTTATTGATTCATGATTGGGACGGTCTAACTGACTATGAGCGCAAACGTGCTGACATGTTAGCAGCTGAAGGCTACAACGTATTGGCGGCCGATATGTTTGGACAAGGTATTCGCCCCACTTCTATCGAAGAAAACAAACGCCTAACTGGGGAGCTATATGATGATCGTAATAAAATGCGTCGCATATTGGCAGGGGCATTAACAGCAGGACAACTACAAGGCAATGATGTGCGTAAAGGCACTACTATGGGTTACTGTTTCGGTGGTACGGTCGCGTTAGAGTTAGCACGTTCAGGCTTTGAGCAAAAAGCCTTTGTACCTTTCCATGGTGCATTCGATATTCCAACTGGTCAAAGCTATGACAAAACTACGGGAGAAATCCTAGTATTTCATGGCTCTGCTGATGAATCTGTCTCGCTAGAGAGCTTTGCGACTTTGGGCAAGACCTTAGAAGCAGCCAAAGTACCTCATGAGATGGTTACCTACAGCGGTGCGCCACATGCCTTTAGCGTATTTGGCAGCGATAGATATGACGCCCGCGCCGATGAGCGCTCTTGGAAACGCTACTTAGACTTTTTAGCAGAAGAATATAAATAATCCAGCAGCACAAGTTGCATAAGTAATAATATAAGCAAACCCAAACAAAAAGACACCTCAACAAGATCTGATAACGATCCATTAAGGTGTCTTTTTATTTAGTTTTTGCTGACGCTTTAAAAAATTAGCGCTTCTGAAATACCAATAGCTGATTATTAGCAGGCATCGCATAAGTAGTGACAAGTTGCAAATGATGTTCACTGGCTAAACTGACAACCTCTTCTTTATGACGAATGCCACTATCAGGATTACCTGCTCTCAACATCGCATCAAATCGCTGATTGCCCTCACTGGTATATTTACCATCCTCGTTAAATGGGCCATATACAATCAGTTTGCCATCAGTAGGTAGCGCATCACCAGCCAATGTAAACAACCGTTCAACCAAAGCCCAACTGATAATATGCAGCGTATTAGCCGTAAACATTGCATCATAAGGTAAGTTTAACTGGCTATTGACAGGTACGGCATCCGTACTCAAATCAAACGCTAATGGCGAATATAGATTGGGTGCAGGATACGCATTGTGCCAAGCGATTATATGGCGATGATTACCAGTCACATCGCTAGTTTGCCACTGTATCTCAGGCAGATTAGGCGCAAAGTAAACACTATGCTGCCCCGTTCCAGAACCAATCTCTAATACATGATTACAGCCTTGTAGCTCTGTTTGAAGTACTTCTAAAATAGGTTGTTTATTATTCTCACACGCTTGAGAAAACGGCAATGCAGAAATATCTACTTTATTATTTGGATTATCACTCTCCAGATTATCGTCATGCATTACTATTCTCCCAAACAGTCTATTGTGCTCTCAGTATTGATAGCAGTAGATTAACAAGCACTGTCTAATACTACCTTAGTGGTCACTAAACAACTCATACTAGTAAATACCCGCCTCTACCCCAGCAGCCAACGTCATAGCAAGCTCTTCTACTTGCTCAGCAAAGCTATCTTGCCAATCGCCCTGTAGTATCAGCGCCTCTTGAATCCATGACCAACGTAGCCCCGTTGTAATCGTTTTGAGCGCAAGTTTAGTACCTGTACCATCATGCCCTGCGCGTATATATACCGCAAATGGCATGCCCTGCTTTTCTTCTAGCACTGGATAGTAGCAACGATCAAAAAAATCTTTGGTCAGTCCTGCCATATAAGCCAAGTTCTCAGTCGTCCCCAATAACAGCGCATCAGCAGCCAGCACATCTTCAGGCTGGGTATCTTGTGGTGATTTTAGTATGACATTAATATCGATATCAGGATGGTTCGCACCATCGTAAGCCGCTTGTGCCAATTTTTTGGTATTAGGCGACGGCACATGCGCGACGATAAGTAAGGTTTTGCTAGCCATATCAATCACCCTTATAGAGGTTACTAGTCTTTAGAATTCGTAATTCTTTAAATCAATAATTCTTAGAATTAGTCGCTTTTAGAATTGATAGTTACCTTTTGAATGATATCAGGATGGATGCTTTTCGCAACCGGACAAGTCAGCGCGGTGTTATAGAATATTTTTTGCGTTTTATCATCTAACAGCTGACTAAAAGTAATAGCCACATGTACTTCACTAACTCGTCTTGGGTCAGCTGCCATCACTTTGGTCACCTCGCTCATAGTGCCTGCAATATCGATATCCATATCGCGAGCTTTAATCCCGATAATCGTCAACATACAACTGGCTAAGCTAGTGGCTAGTAAATCAGTCGGTGAAAACGCTTCACCTTTGCCTTGGTTGTCAGTCGGCGCATCAGTAATGATTTCATTTTTTGACTGTAAATGAATGGCTTGTGTGCGTAAATCGCCTTGGTAGGTTACTTTTGAGGTGGTCATAATTTTGCCTTAGTTTATTAAACTAGCTGCCTGAGCAATAAAGATGCTGTGATAGTTATTTGATAGATGCTAAGATAGCGAGCATTTGTGCAAACATTAGTTCTGTAAAGGAAATTGTAATATGTATGTGTATGAGCTCTCAGAATACCAAGTTTATCAATTAAAATCGATAGACCCAGCATTAGGTGGTAACTGGAAAACCATTCTTATCAGTATTTTGCCGCAGCTCGATATACCCAGTCGTAAAAGTGTGTACGAAAAAATATTATCAAAAAGGAACATTAGCCCAAATTTTACTTATATCATTCCAGATGATTTGAGAAGTTTGTTATCTAAAACAGCAATTCGTCATCGAGAGCTAAAAGCAATTGCTATACAGATGTTGAAATTTATTGAGTCTAAGCCGGATTCATATGATGCTATTGAACTTGCTGATAAAGTAGAGGCGATGATCGATTATCTTAACCGTATTGATATAGGTGATCATATTTTAGACCAAAAAAGTCGTGAAAGTATAAAAAAAGCATTTTTGTACGATTTAGCATTTTGGATCGATAATGTAAATCTTATAGTACAACCTGGTATAAGGCACTTAAATACTGATATCGTAAAAACATACTTTAAAGAAGTATTTATTAAGCAAAAGATTCAGGGGCGAGACTTTCGCGCATGGGACTCTACTGACATAGACTTTCAGGAACAAGACAACTTACCCGATATTATAAAAAGAGAGGCAAAGCGTAAAAAATTCTTTGTCATTGAAAGTGAGCGTTACTGGTTTTTAATAGGTATTGCCGATAAATCAAGACAAAATCCTTATTCTATTAAACGTTTTTTGCATGAAGATGGCGGTAGTAATGATCTATTTGTATATCTGACACACGTTGTCATTAGAAAAGAGCTTATAGATGAAGAAAGTTATATACGACATGTTAAATACTGTACAAGTCGACTATATACTTTGGATGCTGGTGTATCGGACACAATTATCAAATTTATAGCAGAAGCACAACATCTTTGTAAGACACAAATTATACCTCTACTCAAAAAAGAATTGAAAAAAGACGGCGAAGAGACAGAATATCATATCAGTAAGCGTATGAATGACTATGAGCACCAAATCACAATTTCGATTTTGAATAAATTACCTAATATAATTAATAATGCAGTCACTGATAGTGATGATCGATACTATTTATTTTATTATTTGACTAAAATTTTTAATAAACTTATAGATAATCTCCAAAACTTTCAATTACGACCTATCGCTACATATTCTTCTAATGTAGAAGTTATGATTGCCAGGCTAATTAGCTTCAAATATTTTCTAGATACGATTTATGATTCATTAGAGGATAAAAAATTTGAGATTAAAAATTTCACTAATGCTTCTAAAGAAATAATTGCAATTGTCAAGGAAGCTTTCGATAGTACTGAACAGAACCTGATACAGTTAAATCAATTAGAAGAAAAATTAAAATTTTATCTTGAAACTAAGGAAAATGGTAGTATTTGGCAAAAAATAAAGGTCGGTTTCCCACCAAATTATACTTTAGAAGATGTGGAACATTCAAAAAATGAAGCGAAAAATGAGTTTTTTCTGTCCATAATAAATTTAGCTAAAAAACATAATGATAATATTGTTTACGTAGAATTTGACTGCAATGAAGTCTTAAATGAATACTATCGTCACTATGCCATTGCTAATGAAAAAATGGCAATAGCACGACTACCAAAAGTACTACGATTACCTGAAGATAAGAAAACATTTAATATTCAAAAGACTAATGAAGCAATTCATCACAACGTATTTATATTCGACAAGAAACATGTATCGTGATCTGTTGTTTTATATATTTTCTAGACAAATTTTTCGTATAAGAGTCTTATTTGACTATCATAGGGAAAGTTCATGAACTCAATTACTAGTAGCTTTTCAGCACCAATCTACAGACAAAGAAAAACCCCCATCGCGTGAGCGTTGGGGGCTTTATTTAGAATAGAGAGCTGACGAACGAGAAGAGAACCGTTAAGGCAAAGCATGCTAACTGCGAGTATAGCTCTTGTCTTGCGCTGCGGACGACTGTCTCCCAGACAGTCGTTATTCCTTGCTCACCTTTAAATAGGATTTGCTGCGTAGGTCACTAGAAATAAAAGATAAAAAAAAGAGCCACCCAATTAAGGATGACTCTTTTTTAGAATAGAGAGCTGACGATGACCTACTCTCACATGGGCGAACCACACTACCATTGGCGCTACGATGTTTCACTTCT
>NZ_JASMRK010000030.1:0-32480 GCF_041431295.1 Psychrobacter sp. Arc9
TTTATGATTATGTTTGATGACCGTATCAGTAAGCATTTAATCTAAATGGCAGTTACACAGAATCTGGGATGGTCTCACTGATATACAAGCAAACAATGCTATATACGTGATTGATACAGTGTTGCTACCTAAGTAAATACCATTTGAAAATTAAACAGTTAGACTGAGAACTATCAATATAACGGACTAAATAGTATGACTAAGTAATTGATACATTTATCAATCATTGGTCGCCATTATATTTATCGAAAGTTATTAATTTAAATAAATCCCTTAATCAATTATTTATCCGAAAAGGAATTACCTATGTTAAAGAAGAACTTGTTATCTATCGCAGTTGTAACCGCAGCCATGTCACTAGCAGCGTGTAACGACACAGAGACTGTTGCAGAGCCAACTGAACCAGAAGCGACTGAAGAAATGGCAGTTGAGCCAGTTGCTGAGACCGAAGCTGTTGAAGCAGAGCCAATGGCCGAGATGGATATGGAAGCGACTCAAACTATCGCTGAAATTGCAGCAGAGAACGAAAACCTAACTATCTTAACCGCTGCGCTACAGGCTGCTGGTCTTGATACTATGCTAATGGAAGAAACTAAGCATACTGTATTTGCCCCAACTGATGATGCGTTTGCGCCAGTACTAGAAAAACTAGGCGTGACTAAAGAAGAGTTATTGGCCAATACGGACTTGCTAAAAACGGTTCTTCCTTACCATGTGCTAGCAATGGAAGTTAAAGCGGCTGATATCCCATACGGTACTGAGATCGAAACAGCGAACGGTAAAACCATTACTATCAGTGAAGACAACGTAATTACTGATGCTACTGGTAACACAGCAAATATTACTGGTACAGATATCATGGCAACCAATGGTGTGGTTCACACTATCGATGCAGTATTAATGCCTGAATAAGCTGTCTATTAACGCGTAGATTCGTAATCTACAAGTTATTTAAAGAAAGCCTAGCCATCGTGCTAGGTTTTTTTATGTCTATGAATTAAGAATAGGGGAACTGTGGTTTACCTATACTGGTACGACGACTTAATTAATATAAAGTAGTTTAATGCTAAAGCGAGCTCTATAAAGAAGACAGGCAAAATACAAAATAACAGTCAGATGTTATTTCGAATACAGATTAATTTTGAGAATAAAAGGGCAGTTTTAAGGTATTAAATCAGTTCTTATGAACGTGGGCTTTGATGTTTTTTCGGTAAGCTATTCTGTAGTGGTGTGGAAAACTATCCAAACAAAAAAGCCCGAGACTATAGTCTCGGGCTTTTTATTTATTCAATAAGATTAAGGAGTAATCCTATTAAATCGATTTACACTTTATCTTTACGTAATGGATCAGCGTTCATGCTTTTTTGCTGTGCTAGATGACGCTCTTCCCAATACGGTGCGTTTTTGATACCGAATTTAGCAGGGTCAAAACTATAGCGAGTGACGCCAGCTTTACGCTGAGCTTCATAGTCTTTAAGCATAGTAAGGGTTGGACGAGCCACGATGAAGATGACAAGAATACCAACAATGTTAAGCCAAGCCATAAGACCAACACCGATATCACCGATTGCCCAGATATAACCAGCTGAGTTTAGACCACCATAAGCAACCATCGCCATGATAAGCACTTTCACTAGGAATAGACCAGTTCTGTTCGCACTACGACCGAGGAAACGTGTTAAGTAAGCGACGTTTACTTCAGCGATGTAGTAGTAAGCCAGAATTGTCGTAAAGGCAAAGAAGAATACAGCGATTGCGATAAAGACATTACCAAACGTACCGTATACAGATTCCATTGCCATTTGCGTGAAAGCAGGAGCATTGATTTCAGTAGCAGCGGCGACGTTCTGTACGATGAACTGACCATCTGGTAGCGTACCTTGAATGTTATACATACCAGTAGACAAGATCATGAATGCAGTAGCAGAACATACTAGTAATGTATCAACATATACTGAGAATGCCTGAACTAAACCCTGCTGTGATGGATGCTCAACTTCAGCAGCAGCAGCAGCGTGAGGACCTGTACCCTGACCAGCTTCGTTGGAGTAGATACCACGTTTCACACCCCAACCGATAGCAGCACCAAAACCTGCTTGGGCAGTGAATGCATCACCAACGATCATACCAAACACATCTGGAATCAAGCTGAAGTTGCTGAACATGATGATCAGCGCTAGGGCAATATAACCTAATGCCATGAAAGGTACTGCGAACTCAGTAAAGGTTGCAATACGCTTAATACCACCAAAGATGATGATACCTAGCACGACTAAAATGATAGCCAAGCCGACCAAACGCATAGAGCCAACTTCTAGGCCTGCAACGTTCATGATCGTACCTTCGCCCATTACCTGTGCAAATGCACTGATAACACCGTTCGCCTGTACACCAGGTAAGAACATACCACATGATAAAATAGAAGCGATTGCGAAGAGGATACCGTACCACTTTTGACCAAGGGCACGTTCAAAGTAATAAGCTGGGCCACCACGATACTCGCCAGTTACCACATCTTTTTCTTTGTAAATCTGAGCAAGAGTAGATTCGACATAGGCTGTAGATGCGCCTAGGAAGGCTACGATCCACATCCAGAAAACGGCACCTGGGCCACCGAAGCCGATAGCAGCAGCTACCCCAGCGATGTTACCCATACCCACACGACCGGCGAGTGAGACGGCAAGTGCCTGAAATGATGAGATACCCTGTGCACTAGATTTACCAGTGAATAGGAGTTTGATCATCTCACCGAATAGACGTACTTGTACAAAGCGCGTCATAATGGAATAGAACAGACCGGCACCCAAGCAGAGATAAATCAGCGCTGGGCTCCAGATAATTCCATTTACTAAGTTAACTAAACCTTCCATATTTATGTTCCTAGTACTGTCTCAAGGTGGCACTGTTTGCTAGGAGTAAACTAACTGGTTAACTTACTTATTTAAGTTAAGCAGTTAAAGTCTCTGCATCGACTTATTTGTTGTCTAAGTCTCATGTGCTTGGCCACCAAGAATGGACTGTAGTTGTCTGTATTTACCCGCGTATCTCGTCAGTAATACGGACTATTTGCATAGCGCTTATCACTGACAATATAAATATCAGCTGCGTTTACTATTATTCTACAACCTCAACTACTGCGGTCTTCTATCATCATGTTACACATCAGATGAGTCATAAGTTGACCGGCGGATAAAACAGGCGGTTATATAATTAAATATCCATCACCATGATGGCATTCAACTTACTATGAGCTGTCTTGAATAAATACATGACTGGTATGGCGAATTGACAGTATTTAGCGATAATTTGACAGTTAATTGATGTTTTTATTAAGAAATTAACAACTCGCTAATACTAATCAAACTATAAGTCCACTACCAAATGTATTCAAACCGTACGGCTACGTAACTGCAATTTGCCATATTTTTGTACTAATTACTAGAAATTTCTTTATAGACGGTAGATATATTCCATATTTTATTTAGCAGATACATTAGTAAGATTTAGATTATATATAAATAATTGTTTGTACTTTCATAACATTTAGTCTGACTGCGCCAGACTGCTAGATTTTTGCTCTATATCTATCATGATAAAAACGCGTTATCGTTGACACTATGCGGTTGTGTTTTGGTAACGGTCAATTGTAAAAAGCCGTATATAACGCCATCATTAGAACAACTTCTTTTGATATCATGCTGATAGAGTGATGCGCAGATATACAATATGTAGAGCGTATGACTGCCGTATGAATACCAAGAAAACTTAAAATACTAAAAATGTGGTACTGGATATTTGTTATTTATCATTATTAGGAGAATCAAAAATGACGCGTAAATCTATTATGAAGCCGATGTTGCTAGCCGCTTTATTAACAACTTCTACGGTTGGTCTAAGCGGCTGTGGTTACAACAACCTGCAAGCACAAGATGAGCAGGTCACTGCTTCATGGTCAGAAGTGGTCAACCAGTATCAGCGCCGTTCTGATTTGGTGCCAAACTTAGTCAAAGTCGTACAGCAATACGCCGAGCAAGAGCAAGAAGTCTTCACCCAAGTGGCAGAAGCTCGCTCACGTGCGGGCGGTATCACGGTGACGCCAGAAGTACTCAATGATCCAGAAGCGATGGAGCGTTATGCAGCAGCGCAAGAGCAGATGACAGGCGCATTGTCACGTTTGATGGCGGTATCTGAGCGTTATCCAGATCTAAAATCAGATGCACTGTTTCAGGACCTGCAAGCGCAGTTAGAAGGTACTGAGAACCGTATTGCTGTGGCTCGTAACCGCTACATCCAAGAAGTGCAAGGATACAATACAACGGTACGTCAGTTCCCAACCAACATCACTGCAAAAGTATTTGGGATGGATACTAAGCCCAACTTTAGTGTGGCCAATGAAGAAGCGATTTCAACCGCACCAAGTGTTGATTTTGGCGACTCTGCAGAAAAGTCAGCTGAATAAAATTTAGAATTAATGTGACAATAGCAATAGAGCGGCATAGGCAGCTCTGTTTATTTAGCTAATGGTTCAATGATGATTAGTTAGAGTCTATCAATTGGTAAAGATGTTATCTGAGGTGGTATAGATTAGATGAATAATTCAAAAGCAATCTTATCAGCATTACTGTTTACGTTAGGTGTCGTCAGCGTGCCTGCATTGCACGCTGCACCCAATGATATAGCGGTGGCGACAGATAGCACCTCGAATCTGCAAAACCGTAGTGTCGAAGAGTTGGTGGCCGTTGCTAAAGCAGGCGAGTCTAATGAAGCAATTAATGATGCTGTATTAAATAACGATGCTATCAATGAAGCGATGCTCGGCAACGACGCTATCAATCAAAACGCAGATAACCAAAGCGCAGCAAATGGTACTGCCAATGCTCAAACCGATCAGCCACCAGTACGCTCCAGTGCCGAGGGTGTTGACGCTGATAAGTTGATACTCAATGAACCAGTCGTTGATCAGGCTAATATCCTAAATCCCCAAGAGAAGCTACGTCTAGAGGCTCAGCTTCGAAGTATTTATCAGCAAGGCTTAGCACAAGCAGCGGTGGTTATCGTACCAACTACCAATGGCGTACCAATATTTGATTATGCCTTGCAAGTTGCTGAGAAGTGGGAACTGGGTGATGAAGCTATCGATGACGGTCTGCTAATTGTGGTCGCTGTCAATGACCGTGATATGTATATCCTAACGGGTTACGGGCTAGAAGGGGTGTTGCCAGATGCTGCGCTCAACCGTATCATTCGTGAAGATATCACGCCGTTATTTAAGCAAAATAACTATGGTGCGGGGATAATTGCTGGTGTCGATGCACTCAAAACGCGCCTAACGGCTGATCCTGAGGTCTTGGCTCGTGCTGATGAGCAAGCTGCAGAGCGCACTGCTCAACAAGGCTCAAATGAGCTACCATCACCTACTTTCTTATTTATTATGGCATTGGTATTTGGTGGTGTTATTACCAGTATCTTTGGGCGCGTGTTTGGTTCTACTATAACCGCTGGTGGTTTTTTTGTGGGATCATTAGCCTTGGGTGGCAGCTTCATTATGACATCTATTATGACGATATTTATATGGCTGTTTTTGATATTTGCTAGTGGTGGCGGTGGAAAAGGCGGCGGCGGTAAAGGTGGGCGCAGAGGCGGCATAATTTTCTTACCCGGTATGGGCGGTGGCAGTGGAGGCGGCTTTGGCGGTGGTGGTTTCGGAGGCGGCGGCTTTGGCGGGGGCGGCGGTGGTTTCGGCGGCGGCGGTGCAGGTGGCTCGTGGTAAGTATTCCACATACGCAAACAAAATAAACTCTACATAACCATCGAAAACGACGTACTTGAGGAAATAATATAATGGTAGAAGACAACGCTTCAAACCCCAGTTTTGCCCGCTGGTGGCGTCAAGTTTTGTTCGTCCCTTTATTACATAGTAAGTGGCTAACAACAGAATCCAAGGCGCGTTTAACAGATGCTGTGACACGAGCCGAACGTGGGCATCGTGGTGAGGTGTTCTTGATTGTAGAAAACCATTTGCCTATCCAAGAGGCCTATCGCATGAACTGCCGTGAGCGTGCGATTGATTTGTTTAGCGAATATCGCGTCTGGGATACCGAAGAAAATACGGGCGTCTTGATCTATGTCAATGTATGCGAGCGTAAACTAGAGATTGTCGCAGACCGAGGTATCAGCGCTCACGTTAGTCCAACGGTATGGAATGCAATGTGCGAAAAGGCAGTATCTGGTATTGCTACTCAAAAGACAGAAGAGAGCTTAGCTGAACTGCTGGATGAAGTGGGGCAGGTATTACGTCAGTATTATCATTTAGAGCATGATCCAGAAGGTAATGAGCTGTCCGATACAGTGGTGTTTTTAAAGTAGTTTGCGCCTTATACGGTTGTATTAAGAAGGCTACTTTTATAAGTAGCTTGGTGGTGTTCTAAAAAGTATGCTGGCGATAAAAGTCAATACGAAATCTATGCTAAGTTCTCTGATTCTATAGGGCTTTCAAGGCTTCAAAAATTGTTCAAATTTTAATCAGCATACTTTTTGACACACCATCAGTAGCTTATCTATACGGTCAAAGGGTTTTGTTTTAGGCGATATACTTTTAGTGTTAAAATGATTCTTCTGGGACAGATACCGCCTCATATATGTATGGTTTGATTATCCTAGTGTGCAACATTTACTAGGGCTCGTCTCGATAACACCATTATTGGAATACTATGATTGAATTAATAAAGAAACTACCGAAAGCTGAACTTCATCTACATATCGAAGGTTCGCTAGAGCCTGAGCTGATGTTTAGATTGGCCAAAAAGAACAACGTAGAGATACCTTATGACAGCGTAGAAGACGTGCGCGCCGCCTATAACTTTAACAATCTGCAAAGTTTTTTAGATATTTACTATGCGGGTGCAAATGTCCTGCTCACCAAAGATGATTTCTATGATTTGACATGGGAATATATTCTTAGATGTGTCGAAGACAATGTCATCCACACAGAGATATTCTTTGATCCGCAAACGCATACCGAACGCGGCGTGCCTTTTGAAGCGGTCATCACAGGTATCAAAGAAGCACTCGCCGATGCCAAAGCAAAATACGGTATCACGTCATGCATCATCATGTGTTTCTTGCGTCATTTATCGCAAGAAGAAGCGTTTGAGACGTTAGAGCAAGCACTGGATTATAAAGACGATATTATCGGTGTTGGTCTGGATTCATCAGAATTAGGTAACCCACCATCGAAATTCAAAGAAGTCTTCCAAAAAGCCAAAGAAGAAGGCTTTAAGTTGGTTGCTCATGCAGGCGAAGAAGCTGACTTTTCGTACATCTATGAAGCATTAGATTTATTGAATATTAATAGAATCGATCATGGTGTGCAGTCTATAAAAAGCCCAGAGTTGATGCAAAGACTCAAAGATGAGCAAATGCCATTGACGGTTTGCCCGAACTCAAATATCGAGCTAAAGGTCTTTGAGACTTATAAAGAGCACAATATTAAAGAGCTTTTAGATTATGGTCTAAATATTAGCGTTAACTCAGATGATCCAGCGTACTTCAAAGGCTACGTGAATCAAAATTTTATCAACCTCTATGAGAATCTGCCGATTACGGAAGACGATATTATTACTTTGGTAAAAAACTCGTTTAAATCGGCATTTATCAGTGATGAATTGAAAGAAGCTTACTTAGCGAGAGTTGATCTTGCATTGAAATAAGCTGCAACGAGCTTATTTTTAGTAGCGAAGGCTTAACGGTTTATACAAATCGTTAAGCCTTTTTTATTGTCTGTCATTCAGCAATGTTTATAAGTAGTAGCAATTATAAAGTAGTAATCTCTGCTATAAGTAGCGGCAGTATTACTCCAGCCTTTTCTGCTAATGTGATATCGACGATAGTATTTGGCGTTGGGTCAGGGTTTATCTCAATAACTTGCGCGCCATTTTGTTTGGCTAGCTGTGATAATCCAGCAGCAGGGTAAACCAAGCTTGATGTACCGATACTGATAAACACTTCGCAATTAGCCGCAGCATCTTCGGCAGTCTGCCATGCCTGTATAGGTAGGGCTTCGCCAAACCAAACAATATCTGGTCTAATATAACCGTCGCAATGCGGACAGTTAAGCAGTGATTCATCAAAGCTCATAGTGCCTTGATTATCGTACGATGCTCTCGATTGATCTTGATAGGGTATCTCACACTGACCACAGCGATTGCGCCAAAGATGACCATGCAGGTGAGTCACTGCGCTACCAGCTTGCTCGTGCAAATCATCGACATTTTGGGTGATGAGTGTCAGCTGCTGATCGGAGGTTTGCGCATGATACTGCCATTGAGCCAACGCATGATGGGCGGGATTTGGCGCTTTGTCTGCGACCATTTGCCGACGCCATTGATACCATGACCACACCAACTTTGGATCACGAGTGAATGCTTCAGGAGTGGCTAGGTCTTCGACACCGTAGTTCTCCCACAGTCCTGTTTGCTTATCTCGAAACGTTGGGATACCGCTTTCTGCTGAAATGCCAGCCCCAGTCAGAATGCAGATACGCTGTTTGGATGCCAGTAGTTGTGCGGCAAGTTTTACTTCTGCTATTAACGCTGGTGATAATTCTGCTAACATGAGCCAACCCTTGCTAATAATGGATGTTTTTACTTATGATAGACGGTATTTGGTGGCTTGTCATATTGTTCGCTATTATCGCAGTTTTATGGTTCGTGGCAAAATCGCGCGGCGCAAAAGTAGGCGAAAAGCATAGCGGCGCAAAATCAAAAAATGCAACACCGAATGATGCGCTGCAAAAAACATCAGCGATATTAAAGCAGCATTTTGCTCATTACCGAGTCACACGTAAGGCAAATCATTTGCTCGTTAGCAAACAAGATAAAAAAATTGCGATGATTACGATTGATAAAAAGATTGCTGAAGGTCAGCGCCGTTTGGGTGATGTGCCAGTGATTAATTATCACCGTATACCTAGCCGTGCTCAATTGACTGCCAATCTACAGGACGCAGAATAATTTTGCTATATAGTCAATCCTCTATAAATTGGCTACGGTGTCAGTCTCGCTCAGTCTACTACTTGTAGTACTTTCACTCGGCTTCCTTGTATCCAAATTATACTGAATCGACTATAGGTGAGAGCCTCAGAAGTATACAAGCACAGAAAAACCGCAAACATTTTGAAGTGTAGGTTTAATAAGTATAGGGAGTTTAAGAGAGTATTAAGGGAAGGGTGAAGCAAGGTTGGAACATAATGATTGGTGCGCTCGGCGGGAATCGAACCCACGACCCTCGGCTTCGGAGGCTAGAACCACCATATTTCGTTAAATGACTTTGATGTATATAAACCTACTATACGTTATAAATAAAGGGATAGGAAGAATTTTATGCCATGACGTTTAGCGTATTTTAAAGTATTTTATAGCAACATTGATATCAATTTTGGTCACTAGTTAAGTATAGAATTCAATCATTTTTTATAGTATTAATGTACGTATTTTATACTTAACTTTTTCAGAAATTACTGATTAAGCGAATTATTAACTCATCAAAGTAATATTGGAATAAATTACTGTAGAAATGGGCTGCTATAATTTCGAAAAAATAGTCAGGTATTTCAGCCGTAGTTTAGATCTTAACGATTTTTCGAATGCATTGAAGAAACGGTTCTGGACTACACTTGCAAATACTCTGATATTGAGTTTTTGACAACAACGTTTTGAGTTTATCTTCTTTTGATTTACCTTGTTAAGCCATCAATAATCCTACAGTAACCTCAAAAAAACACTCATCTTTGATAGTAATACTGACTTTACCTTTATGGGCATTAGCGATGGCCTGCACGATAGACAATCCCAATCCTGTACCTGCGTACTTATGACTAGTCTTATCATGACGATAGAATCGCTCGAATAATTTATCAGCCTCTTTCTGATCTAATGGTTTGTCTAAACGATTGGTCATCGTTATCCTTAACCGTTGCTGCTTTGAGGGTCGAACCTCGTCTTTAGTCACATTAAGTGAGGTGGTTGAGGTGAGGATGGTAGCGGATATCATGATAGTACTATCACTAGCTGCATAATAAATGGCATTTGATATCAGGTTGGCAAACAGCCGTTGCAATAAGCCTTCATCACCCAACACCATTTCAAAATCACCTGATTTCTCAAAAGTTATCCCTCGATCTTCTGCAATCATTTCATAGTAATCAACAAGCTTGGTGATTAAACTATCCGTATCCACGTGACTGATTTGCGAGTCACTTAATCCTTTTTGGGTTTTTGCCAGTAGCAGCATATTGTTTATCATGGCCGACAGCTGCTCTAACGTGTCATGCTGATGATGTAGCTGCTCAATGTATTCGTCGCCTTCTCTTGGCTTAGTTAACATGACCTGCGTTTGTGTACTCAGCGTCGCTATTGGCGTACGTAGCTCATGAGCGATATTGTCTGAAAACCGAGACAAAGACTCAAAGTTACTTTCAAGCTTGACCATCATCGAATTATAAGACTCTGCTAGTGGTCGCAGCTCTAACGGCATATCGCCAACCGATACTCTTTCGTCTAACCTTTGCAGGTTTATGCCTTTCATTTTTTGGACGATAGTGGCCAGAGGCGCAAACCCCCAATACACACTTAATGCCGCTACTGAAACCAACAACAAGGTGATGGCTGTGAGTATCAAGCTCAGCTGGCGATTAAACTGGATAAGATATTGATGATGCACATTGGTAGGTAGGGCAATAAACGCCAAAATCTCTTGATTTGGAATAATAATGGCTCGGTAATGCCTATTGTTTATCTTGATCATAAACTGCTGATCGTGATGTTCCTGCCATAGTGATAACAAACTAAAATCGGCTGGCAAACTATGAATGAAACTACTGGGGTCACTGGATAATAACTTGCCTTTTTTATCTGCTACTAAGGTTTTTAAATCATAATCCAGCCAAGAGGAATGCAAGTGATTGTCATCAATGAGTGATTGGGACTTTGACACTGTGAATGGTTCTATGGGCTCGTTAACACTAACCATGCGTTTACGCAGATTAAAAGCTGCATGGGTGATAATCTCTGAGTCCATTTGCTCAAAGTGTCCACTCACAGAGCGCTGCACCCACGCATAGATGATGACCTGAGAGATAATAACGAAGACTGTCAATAAGGAAATCGTTCGCCATAGCAGTGACCAGCGCCGGTTTCTGAGTGTATGGTTCATGCTATTTAGAATCGTCTCCGTCCGCATCACTTTGGACCTCAGTAGCCAGCGCCTCTAAGCGATAGCCCATTCCACGCACAGTATGAATGAGCTTTGCCTCATGACCATCGTCTATTTTTATACGCAGACGCCTTATCGCCACATCAATCACATTGGTATCGTTATCAAAATTCACATCCCATACTTGGGAGGCGATCACGGTACGTGGTAGCACTTCACCTCGGCGCTCTAATAAAAACTGTAGTAAGGAAAATTCTTTTGCCGTGAGCTTAATAGGCTTGCCGCCTCTATGTACCGTGCGCTTGGCAATATCCATCTTGAGATCTGCTATTTGCAGGATCGTACTTTGATAATCGGCTTGATTGGCGCGTCGTAACAGACTCTTTATTCTGACGATCAATTCTGCAAACGCAAAAGGCTTAGTCAAATAATCATCGCCTCCAATCTCAATTCCTTTTATCTTATCGCTTAAGTCATCTTTTGCCGTTAGAAAGAGCACAGGTGTTTGCTTACCCGCTGCTCGGTAATTGCGCACCAGCTCAAAGCCGCTAACATCAGGCAGCATCACATCCATTAGGATCACGCTAAACTCTTCTGTCATCAATGCATGATAGCCATCTAGGCCTGTTAGGTGATGATCAACAATAAAACCAGCTTCCGTTAAGCCTTTTTTTATATACTCGCCTAGTTTCAACTCATCTTCTACCAGTAGTATTTTCATAGTAACCCCTCAACACGATTATGATTATTTGACATCCTAATCAATATAGATGACAAAAACGTTTTGTAACTGACAAAAATGTCATGTACTCGTAATCAGATTGTCAGTCTTCATTTGCTAATCTATATGAATGAAACATAGTTGCTCGTTCCTAATATCTAGCTACTACGAATTATTTTCACAGGTAATCAATTTAAACGCCTAATAACTTACAAAAGAGGTTTTATATGAAAATTCACGGTTCATTCAAAAAAGTAGTATTGCTATCGGTATCTGTACTTATAGGTATTACTACTGCTAATGCGCATACTACTGATCTAAGTACTTCAATCATCAATAACTGCGACGCTGTTACTGACTTTGCAAAAAATTTGGATCATAACGATGCTCAGCTTTCTAGCGCCCAAATGAAAAGCTATATCGATGCTAGAGTGGCTTGTGAGATTGAACACAAAGATCAACATCTACAGTCTGAAAAATACTTCATTAACAAATATGGTAGCGATAAGTAATATCAGCTCTGATGTCATACTAAAGGATTGATGACAATATTAAAAACCATAAATAGCAAGATGACAATATTGTCATCTTGCTGTCATCTCTCTGTCAGAATCAATAAGTTATGCTTTAGACTGGTTATGCTTTAGACTGAATTAATATCCTAAAGCTTTATGTACCCTCAACTAAATCAATTAAGGATTAACCATGTCACTCTTTAAATCAAAGTCTTTACCTAAAGCAATCGTAGCCACTGCCGTCGCTCTAGTCGTTTCAACCTCAGCTATGGCGCATGATCCAAAAATGCATGCGCAAAAAGATCAGATGAACTGTGAAAAAATGCAAAAGCATATGCAAATGATGCAAAAAATGGATCATAGCAAAATGGATATGAACGATCCTGCCATGAAAGCGATGATGGCTAACATGGGTAAAATGAAGCAAATGTACCAAAAACACTGCGTTACTAACGACAGTAAATCTTAGAAATTTTAGCTCTGTTAAATAGCAGTCAACACTTAACGGAAATAAATTGTTAGGAAAACATATGAAATTTTTATTGGGTGCGCTCTTTACCGTATTTGTGGCAATCGTTAGCGTGTTTGCGGTTGTTACTAGTGGCGTTGTCAATGTGGGAGCTGACCAAGAGCATAGCCCAATGATGTTTAGCTTTTTAGAAACTGCTCGCAATCGTTCCATAGAAAATGCCAGTAAAGATATTGTGGTACCAGATTTAGAGAAGGTCGATATCAGCTCTGGGGGCGCGGACTATAAGGATATGTGCGCAGGCTGCCATTTGTCTCCGGGAGTGGCACAAACTGACTTTAGTGAGGGCTTATATCCAAAGCCGCCCAACTTTACCAAGGCTGATATTGTCAAACGTTATCAAACAGAAGACGGTGCAAAGCAAGGCTTTTGGGCAATCAAGCACGGTATTATGGCATCTGGAATGCCTACGTGGGGTGCTTCTCATGACGACGCTAGAATGTGGGCAATGGTAGCCTTCATTAGATCGTTACCTGAATTAGATGAAGCTCAGTACACGATGCTAACCACTAGGATAGATGGCGATATGATGGACATGTCATTTGACGGTGATATGAATATGTCGGATGATGAATCTGGAATGCAGCATTAATACTTTCTAGATATGAAAGCCTCCTAACTCACGGTTGTCGCTATTATATTAATAATGCAGTACTGAACAGTGCTGCATTTAATGTTTTTAGTTAAGTACATAAGAATTAAATATAGGGTGTAAGTTTTTAGAATATCGAGCATAATAATAGACGTTTAGGAGTAATTTAATGAGACATTACACACATGTGCTTTCTAATGGACATAGCTGGTTATCCAGTCGTGTCCTTTTATTGGTGGTGACATCGTCACTCTCGTTAACGCTAGCCGCTTGCAGCCAATCTAATACCAGTGGCTCTGATTCTCAACCAGTAAAGGTTGAACAGTCTGCTACCCAGAATGCACAAGTACAAAATGAAAGTTCTGCTCCTACAAATGCTCCCGTTAACAGCTCGTCATCATTACTCAAAAACGTCTCAGCCACAGTTTATAAAGATGCCAACTGCGGCTGCTGCAAAGAATGGGTAGGCTATGCCGAAGGTCATGGTCTAAGCGCAACTGCGCAAGACGTTACAGATTTATCTTTATTTAAAGAGCGTTACGGTGTCCCGCAGCAAATGCGCTCTTGTCATACCACCGTCACTACTAATGGTTATGTTTTTGAAGGTCACGTTCCTGCTAAATACATGGCTGAATTCTTAGCAAATCCTCCTGCACAAGCTATTGGACTTGCCGTACCGAGTATGCCGGTTGGTAGCCCCGGTATGGAGTATGAAGGTAAATTCATGCCCTATAAAGTCATGCAATTGAACAAGGATGGCAGCACTCAAGTGTATGCGGCTATTGAGTCGCCAGCGCAGCAGATGTAGTTCTATTAATAAGTTATCAGATATATAAGTTCAACTCTCATTTCATGGATTAACTTAGGTCAATATTATGAATAAAAACAGATTTAACCGCAGGCGTTTTTTGACAGGGTCATCTACGCTACTTGGCGCGTCGATGCTATCCACACTACCGACGATGGCTAATAGTGCTTTAACTAAAAGCCAAAATGTCGTAGTCAATAGTGATAGAGCCGATCACATTGTACCTATACTGACAGGCAAAGAGTTTGATCTTTATGTCAGTGAGAAGATGATAACGGTCAACGGCAAGTCAAGCATGGCAACGCTGATAAATGACTCACTGCCTGCGCCAACGCTTAAGATGCAAGAAGGCGATACGGTCACCATTCGAGTCCATAATCAGCTGAATGAGTCGACCTCTATTCACTGGCATGGCCTCTTAGTGCCGTTTGAGATGGATGGCGTACCGGGTATCAGCTTTGATGGTATTCCTGCGGGTAGCACCTTCACGTACAAATTTAAACTGATACAGTCAGGCACTTATTGGTATCACTCGCATACTGGCTTCCAAGAGCAGACCGGTATGCGCGGGGCTATTGTGATTGAACCTAAAGGGCGCGAACGCTATCCTATCGAGGAAGATCACGTTATCCTGCTTAGTGATTGGACGCATCGCGATCCGCATAATCTGCTAAAACTACTTAAGCAGCGTGCTGACTTTGATAATTATCATCTGCCAGACTTTAAAAAGCTATTGTCCGATATTGCCGCTACGGATCTTGAGGCGGCTTTTGATAAGCGCAAAACGTGGAATCAGATGCGGATGATGCCGACAGACTTTACTGATTTATCTGGTGAGACCACGTTTACTTATCTTATGAATGGTAAAACCACAGCGGCTAACTGGACGCAACTTGTCAAGGCTGGACAGCCTGTCAAACTACGTTTTATTAATGGTTCAGCGCAGACGATATTTGATGTACGCATCCCCGGCCTAAAAATGAAAGTCGTCGCGACGGATGGGATTGATGTCAGTCCCGTCGATATCGATGATTTCCGTATTGGGGTGGCCGAGACTTATGATGTCATCGTGACGCCCACTAAAGACGCGCATACCATATTTGCTCAAAACATAGATCGGTCAGGCTATGTTGCGACAACGCTTGCTACCAAAAAAGGTGCTCGTCCTGCGATACCTGCTATGGACAAAATCGAATGGCTGACGATGGCCGACATGATGGGCGCCATGGGATCGAATGGCTATAACGCTAAACATGCCAAAACAGAATATGACTTTAAGTCCGATATGCGCGTTGATAGTCCGCGTATGAACCTTGATGACCCTGGTATTAATCTACGTAACATTGATAGAAAGGTTTTGAATTATAGTCAGTTGCGCTCTGTCGGCGATGAGATAATGGCAGAGCAGCGCAAACCCACCAGAGAGATTGAAATACATCTGACGGGAAACATGGAGCGCTATATTTGGGCTCTAGACGGGGTTATGTTCAAAGATGCCGCACCGGTCAATATTAAGCCGGGTGAGCGCGTACGTATTACCTTAGTCAATGACACCATGATGAATCATCCCATGCATTTGCATGGTATGTGGAGCGATCTGCGGATGCCTTCAGGTGAGTTTCAAGTACGTAAGCATACGATAATGGTACAGCCTGCACAAAAGATAAGCTTTGATGTCACCGGAGAAGCTGGCAGATGGGCATGGCATTGCCACTTGCTCTATCACATGGAAGCAGGGATGTTTAGAGAAGTTGCCGTTGTTTAAGCAAATCTTTGGTTGATAGGTGAGAGATGAGATGAAAATACATAAAGTAGGTTTACGGTTCGCCGGGGTATCATCATTGGTATTATTAGCATCATCATTTGCTAATGCTGCTGACCCGTCCACGGTTAAAAAAGACATGACTATGTCAGATATGGACCATAGTAGTATGGACATGTCGAACATGGATCATGGCAGTATGGACATGTCTGGTATGGATATGTCAGATATGGATCACAGCAGCATGGATATGTCGGGCAATATGTCAGATATGGACCATAGTGGCATGGATATGTCAGGCGATATGTCAGATATGGACCATAGTGGCATGGATATGTCAGGCGATATGTCGGATATGGATCATAGTGGTATGGATATGTCAGGCGATATGTCGGATATGGATCACAGTGGTATGGATATGTCAGGTGACATGTCAGATATGGATCATAGTGGCATGGATATGTCAGGTATGGATCATAGCAGTATGAATATGGATATGTCTGGAATGCAAGGCGGCGAACCACCTCCTAATGCTCGTAGTCCCGACTACTCAAATGGTGTTGACTATGGACAGTATGGTAAACCGGTAATGATGGATAGCTTACCGTTATGGGGTGTGTCAGTAGAAACTTTGGGCTATCAGTTTGAGAATGACCAAATCGATTTTGAAGCTGAAGGCTGGTACGGTACTGATAGTAATCGTGTCACTCTACGCAGTGAAGGTAGTGCTCAAACTAACGATGATAAAGAGATCGATAGTCTAAGCTCACTCGCTTATTGGAAGCCGCTCGGTATCTTCTGGAATGGAGAAGCGGGTATTGCTTATAATACTGAAAACGATAAGTCCGCAATCATGGCAGGCATTGCTGGTACGGCGCCGTACTTCGTTGAGACTGACGCAAGAGCTTATCTATATACTGATGGTCAAGTCCAGCTTGATCTTGGGACAGCGTACGAGTGGCGCTTAGATCAGCGTTGGGTGGTCAGACCAGAGCTGGAGCTGACTGCCTTTAGTAAAGATGATACCGATAACGGTATTACTAAAGGATTTAATGAGTTTGAAGCTGAAGTTAGGCTGGCTTATGAGACATTCAGTCGTCAGCTCGCGCCTTATGTTGGTTTCAGCTACGAGAGCGCCTTGGGTGATGCGCGAGACTTACGTCGTCAAGAGGACGAAGACGTTGATTCTAATAGTCTGACTGCTGGTGTGATGTTTTGGTTTTAGTGTTAACCATGTAAGTAACAACAGTTTATAACACTAGCTCTAAAAAAAGGCACTTCTTTATTTAGGTGCCTTTTTACTAAATTAAGGACAAGAATATGAATAACCATATGGATAATAAACAGAAGCAAATGAACCCTTATGTAAAGTTCACAATCATGATTTTAACATCGACAGTCGTGATGTTTATCATGATGTATTTTAATACTTATCAATGGGATCACGTTTATTTTAGCGAAACCAGAGCTTATATGGCGTTATATATGGGCGCTATGATGGCTATTATTATGCTCGCCTTTATGACCAATATGTATAAAAAGACTAAGGTCAATCTAATGGTTTATGGGATTAGTGTCGTGCTATTTGCCTTTGGTTTATGGGGCGTTAGATCACAACAAACGGTCGATCAAGTGGATTGGATGCAGGCGATGATACCGCATCACTCGATTGCTATTTTGACCAGTTCGCGTGCTGATATCGAAGATCCACGTGTACGTCAGCTTGCTGATGACATTATCGAAGCACAAAAGCGTGAAATCGGTGAGATGCAAGCACTTATTGATGAGTTGGAATAATATATTATGATACCAATAAGTAAGCTCTTCTTTAAAAAATATTTACTATATCGCGTCTTTTAATTCTAACTATACCTACTCCTTACTTCAAAAATAACCTGTAAAACTGAAGTTCTACGAAGAAATAGATTAAGGTCGAATAAGTATGAAGCAAGATAGAACGACTCGCTATCAGAAGGATAGTTTGACATTATCAGGAACAGTTATGCTAGGTACCGGTGTCATGATCGGTGCTGGTATTTTCGCTCTGACCGGTCAGATGGCTCAGATGACGGGTTCGCTTTTCCCACTTGCTTTTCTAGCCGCCGCAATCGTTGTTTCTTTTAGTGCCTATTCTTATATCAAAATCTCTAACGCTTACCCGTCGGCTGGCGGTGTTGCAATGTACCTGCATCAGGCATACGGAGATCGTTTACCGACTGGATTTAATGCCATGCTGATGTATTTCTCCATGGTTATAGCGCAGAGCTTTTTGGCCCGGACGTTCGGGTCATACACTATGCAGTTATTCGGTGGCGATGACAGCGGTCGCATGGTATCCATCCTTGGCGCCGCGCTTATTCTTGCTGCGTTCTTTATCAATTTACTTGGTAATCGTTGGGTTCAGGGGGTTGCATCGGTTATCGGTATTATAAAAATTGTCGGTATTCTTATATTCGGGTTGGTTGGTATCTGGCTAGCTGATAGCTTTGCAGTTGATTCTTCTACATTAGGTGACACTAATACTGTTGGTGACTTTCTTGGCGCAACGGCGCTAGGCATACTGGCATTTAAAGGCTTTACCACGATTACCAACAGTGGCTCGGAAGTAAAAAATCCTCATCGCAACGTCGGCCGTGCCATTGTAATATCAATCGCAATATGCGTAGTTATTTACACTCTAGTCGGTTTAGCGGTGTCTAGTAATCTATCTCTTGCCGAAATCATCGAAACTAAAGATTACTCCTTGGCTGCCGCCGCACGCCCAGCACTTGGCGACTATGGTCTATGGTTCACAGTTGCAATCGCAATGGTAGCTACCGCTGGCGGCCTCCTTGCTAGCATCTTCGCAGTCTCTCGTATGCTTGCTATGTTGACTGAGATGAAGCTGGTGCCTCATCGTCATTTGGGAATGCCGGGAAGCGTTCAAAAACATACGTTGGTCTATACTGTGGTGTTGGGTTTAGCTTTTACGACGTTATTTGACTTATCACGAATTGCAGCGCTTGGCATTGTTTTCTATCTAATTATGGATATCGCCATTCATTGGGGTGTTTTGCGATACCTTCGTCAGGATATAAAGGCGGTGATGTGGGTGCCTATAGTGGCCATACTTCTTGACCTGTTGGTTCTCGGCGGTTTTGTCTGGATTAAACTAAACTCAGATCCATTCGTACTTGGCGTAGCAGTCGTCACTATTGTAGTGATTGCTGTGGCTGAGCAGGTTTACCTGAAATCTTCAGCGAGGAAAAAAGCTATCGAAAAAGATACGCTTGCAGACCATCATTGACAGTAACATCAAAGAGTTTACAGAAAATTGTTTGGTTAAAAATTGCATAGATTTAAGCGTCTGCTTACTATCTTCAAGAATTGATTTCATGCAATACGATATTCATAAAGACAACAGGGAAAGTAAGCTATGAATGAGTCATTTAATCACGCTGGAACTTGGGGTCTCGCACTAATTGTTATTGTTCTGATTTCTTGGTTCTTTTACCGTTATTTCGCACCAAAGAACTGGCGTGAATGGGCGGGTGCTGGTGTAGTTCAGGCTTTCATTATTGCACTTTACGCAGAAATGTATGGCTTTCCGCTCACTATATATTTATTAGTACGGTTTTTTGGTTTGGACAGCCAATATGTCAGCGCTAGCTTATGGTCGACCCTTGTTGGTTTAGGTGAGACAGGCATGATGATCTCAATGCTACTCGGCTATGCTATTGCATTTTTAGGAGTCGGTCTTTTTGCTCAAGGTTGGCGCCAAGTCCACAAAGCACGAGGGGAAAATCGTTTAGTAACTGATGGACTCTATGCCTACGTACGTCATCCTCAGTACACCGGGTTGTTTATTGCACTGTTCGGTGAGGGTGTGGTGCATTGGCCAACTCTGTTTTCAATCGGTCTGTTTCCAGTGATTGTGCTTGTATACACATGGTTAGCTCGACGTGAGGAACGGCATATGTTTGAAGAGTTTGGTAAAGACTACCTTGCTTACAAACAGCAAGTGCCAATGTTTATTCCTCAATGGGGTCAATGGCGTCAACTTGCCGCCGCCGCACGAGTTAAAAAGTAATATCAATACAGGATAAAGCTTTAATTCATACAAATCCTTAGAGTTAGCATGGTTAGATACGATTGGTTATCTTGAGCTTGAACCACATCATACAATAGTGAGGATTACTAAGATGGTCAAATCAAACTTAACAACAAGTACTTTAAGGATTGCCCCTGTTGGCAACAGTGTATCGTTGTTTCTACTCATTAGTTACCTGTTATGCATAGGCTTTGGCTTACTTGCACCCGAACAGATAAGTATGCATGAAGCTTGGGCGCCTCTGCTACCTGGCTTTGAGTGGTTGACGTGGACAGGTTTTCTAATTGGGTTTGTCGAATCGTATCTTTACGGTTGGTATTTCGCAATCTTATTCGTGCCATTATACCGTTGGTTCGCCAAAGTGCGCTAAAGATATTGATATATTAACAGTCAGTAAACCTCTTCGGTTCGAGTAAAAATTAATTGAAGAGTTGGAGTGATCACAGTTTAGACTGAGGAGAAATCATAATGAATGGGTCAATGCATGGCATGATGAACGGCTCAATGATGTATGGCATGGGCTGGGTTATGATGCTTATCTGTTTGTTATTCACCCTACTATTTTTCGCAGTACTAGTACTAACAATCATGGCACTGCTCAAGTATTTGCGTGATAAAAACTAAATTCCAATTGAAAAGTATAGAAATTATTTTTTAGAGGTTTTTAGATTAATGATTAGATGAATAGCAATCGAGGATTGATGATAGTGCTTTAAGAGTTGTACTTATTATAAATATTTATTGTCTTCAAGGAGTGGTTTTATGAAACATATTGCCGATGAAAAATCTATCAAAGGTGGTCAGTACGATAAAGTACCAGAAAATTATAGTGGTACGGTTTATATCTGCCCGATGCATCCTGAGGTTAGAGATACTGAAAAGAGCGATTGTCCGATATGCGGCATGTTTCTTAAACCTGAAGACGAGGTTGCTGAATCCAACAACCATGAAGATAGTCATGCGCATTGTCATGGAGCGGATGCTAATAATAGTACTGAGTTAAAGTCTGTCGAAGACGATAAGTACGACAAGATACCGGAAAATTATAGCGGTACGGTCTATATTTGTCCTATGCATCCAGAAGTAAGAGATGTTGAAAAAAGTGACTGCCCAATATGTGGCATGTTTCTTAAACCTGAAGACGAAGTTGCTAAAGATGATAGTCACGCTAGCTGTCATGGAAAGGATACTGATAGTAGCGGAGTAAAATCTGTTAAAGGCGGTAAATACGATAAAGTACCTGCTGATTACGATGGCACGGTATATACCTGTCCTATGCATCCTGAAGTGAGAGACGTTAGAAATAGCGGTTGTCCGATATGTGGTATGGCGCTTGAGCCCGAAACGCTTACTATCGGTGAAGAGGACACCTCAGAGCTTGACGACATGACTCGTCGTTTTTGGATATGTACCGTGTTGACTGTACCGCTATTAATATATGTGATGAGCGGTATGTTTGGAGTTGACTTTAGTCAGTATGGTATACCTTCACAGGTTTTACAATGGGCTGAGTTAGTGCTCGCGACCCCTGTAGTGCTTTGGGGCGCCGCCCCGTTTTTCGTTCGTGGCTGGCAGTCTATAAAAAGCCGCAATCTAAATATGTTTACTTTGATTGCGATAGGCGTAGGCGCTGCTTATATTTTTAGTATTGTCGCGACCTTTTTTCCCGATATTTTCCCAGACAGTTTCAGAGATGCCTCTGGTCAAGTCGGAGTCTACTATGAAGCAGCAGCTGTCATTGTAACCTTGGTGCTACTGGGTCAAGTATTAGAGCTCAAAGCTAGAAGTCAAACTTCAGGTGCGATTAGAGCTTTGCTTGAGCTCGCACCACCAACCGCAAGACGTGTCGATGAAAACGGTGAAGAAGTCGAAGTCTCGCTTGATGAGGTCGTCACTGGCGATAAGCTACGGGTTAAACCAGGTGAGAAACTACCCGTAGATGGTACAGTGATCGATGGTAATAGTAGTGTTGATGAATCAATGGTGACGGGTGAGCCAATCCCTGTATCAAAAGTAGCAGGAGATACAGTGACTGGTGGTACGGTAAATGGCACCGGAACGCTATTAGTCGAAGCGGTCAATGTTGGAGCAGATTCAGTATTATCTAAAATTGTACAAATGGTTGCTGAAGCCCAGCGTAGCCGCGCGCCTATCCAGCGCTTGGTAGATCAAGTGGCGGGTTGGTTCGTACCTATTGTTATTGTCACCTCTATCATAACCTTTATTGTCTGGGCGATATTCGGCCCTGAGCCCGCTATGGCCTATGCTTTGGTTAACGCGATTGCGGTACTGATTATTGCTTGTCCTTGTGCCCTTGGTCTAGCGACGCCGATGTCCATTATGGTTGGTACCGGCAAAGGCGCGCAAAACGGCGTCCTCATCAAAAATGCTGAAGCGTTAGAGAGTATGGAAAAAGTCGATACCATTGTCGTCGACAAGACCGGAACACTGACCGCTGGTAAGCCCGAGCTTACCGCAATTGATGCGCAGGTAGGTCAAGATGAAGACGAGTTCCTCGCATTGGTAGCCTCAGTAGAAAGCGCTAGCGAGCATCCTTTAGCAGAAGCTATCGTTAGAGCAGCTCAAGAAAGATCACTCATTATTCCTAAAGCTACTGACTTTAATTCGACTACTGGCGAAGGCGTACAAGCCGTGGTCGATGGTAAGAAAGTCGCTATTGGTAACTCTAAGCTTATGGAAAGCCTAAATAGTTTTGATAATGAGCTGTCCACTAAAGCTGATGTCCGTAGAAAAGACGGTGAAACGGTAATGTTTGTGGCTATAGACGGTAAAGCTGCTGGTATTATTTCAGTTGCTGACCCTATTAAACCAAGCACTAAAGAGGCTATTTCACTGCTTCATGACGCAGGTTTAAAAGTTGTGATGCTAACCGGTGACAACGAAAAAACCGCGCAGGCAGTCGCCAATAAACTAGGTATTGATGAAGTTCATGCGGATGTCTCACCAGAGGATAAAAACCGTATCGTCAAAGAAATGCAAGACAGCGGTAAATTGGTCGCTATGGCGGGTGATGGTATCAACGACGCACCAGCGCTAGCGCAAGCTAATGTTGGTATCGCTATGGGAACCGGTACCGATGTGGCGATGGAGAGTGCGGGCATTACCCTGCTAAAAGGTGATTTAATGGGCATTGCCAAAGCTTATAAGCTTAGCCACGCCACCATGCGCAATATCAGACAGAATCTGTTTTTTGCCTTTATCTACAATGCACTTGGTGTTCCTATTGCCGCAGGTGTGCTCTATCCCATATTTGGGCTTCTGCTCAGTCCGATGATAGCAGCGGCAGCGATGAGCTTGTCGTCATTCTCGGTGATTGCTAACGCGCTTAGACTACGTAGGTTAGACTTGTGATATGAATGTTAGGAAAAATTGTCAAAACGTAATGCCCAATACGGGTTTTATTAGAATTTAAAAATAAGGATATCGTTATGGGTAGTTTTTCTATTACACATTGGCTGATTTTATTGGTTGTGGTGGTGGTCGTATTTGGCACCGCTAAGCTTAAAAATGCTGGTAAAGATTTAGGCGGTGCAGTAAAGGGTTTTAAAGAAGCAGTCAAAGATGAAGAAACCGAGCATGCTCGCAATAATCGTGCACTTGACCATGAAAATAGTAGTCCAGTTGCAAGTAATGATTTAAATACACAGGTAGGGGCTCAGGCTGATGATACAGAAATCAGCCCTGTCACCACTGATGATCAGCACAAAGTATGAAGCGAGCCGCTTATAAATAGCGGCACTAAATAGTCTTTTAATATATGTGACTGTTATGTTTGATATCGGGTTTTCCGAGTTACTCTTGTTTGGCATCATTGCTTTAATCGTATTGGGCCCAGAAACACTGCCGCAGGCCGCGCGTACGGCTGGGCAATGGTATGCCAAACTGCGCCGTACAGTATCCACTCTACAGTCTGAAATAGAAGCTGAGCTTGATCTGGCTGAAACGCGCCAACAAATGCAAAATGAGCTTGCAAAAATTCGTCAGACTGAGTCAGATATGAAGCGTGAACTAGCAGAGATGCGCGGTAGTATGCAAAAATTTGAGCAGTCGCAGAACCAAAGCTTAGACGCTTCACATCAACCAATCACCTCTTATGATAAAGAGCATCAACCGAATACTTCCTCCTCGTTCATTAAACAGGAGGCGGATCAGTGAGCCTATTTAAAAAGCGAAAAAGTCGACAAGAAAAAATCGCTGCTACGGAACTTGAGGCGCCAACAGATACAACACAGAATAATGAGTCTGGAGATAGGTTAGGTACGCTCAGTGATATGCCTATCACTGAACACTTGATTGAACTACGCAAGCATCTCATCAAAATATGCGTGGCCGTCTTGATTATATTCTTAGCATTGGTAGGGTTTTCACGAGAGCTCTATAATCTTTTATCAGACCCATTAGTGGCGCAGTTACCCATCAATTCGACCATGATTGCCACTGATATAACGTCAAACTTTATGGCACCCATTCGCTTAACGGTTTTTGTCGCTGCATTTTTAGCGATGCCTTATATCCTGTATCAAATTTGGTCGTTTGTCGCCGCTGGCTTATATAAGAAAGAGAAGAAAATTGCTATTCCTGTGCTGTTGTCTTCGATATTTCTATTTTATACGGGGGTTGCTTTTGCCTACTTTGTCGTGCTCAAAGGTGTATTGAAATTTTTTATCCTATTCGCGCCGCAGAACGTTATACCGATGACCGATATTGATAGCTATCTGAGCTTTGCCCTCAAGTTGTTTATGGTGTTTGGACTGACTTTTGAGATTCCAGTGGTTACCTTACTACTGATAATGGTTGGAATCGTTTCTACTCAGAGTTTAGCAGACAAGCGTCGTTATATCATTGTCGGCTGCTTTGCGGTTGCAGCGGTAGTAACACCGCCTGATGGCATATCCATGCTCTTGCTGGCGATTCCTATGTGGCTATTGTTTGAGTTGGGTTTATTCTTAGCAAAAATGTTAATCAAAGAGGAATGAAGCACCGCTTTAGACTCAGGAAGTGAGACATTAAAAAGCAACTAGCATCATCGTAAAAACGCCAAATACCCCTTTTGTTTTTTGCTGTTTACTAGAGTATGTCAGCGTAAGCACTCTACTTAACGACGAGGTTTAAATGGAACACTTAACCAGCAACAACGAAGAAACTAATGACGGTCTTGCAAATCAACTGAATCAAGAGTGCTACTGCATTACTCTCAATCGTAAAGCGCTCAATACAAGCCTTCAAGATCAATTAATGGAAACTAGAAACAATCCAATAGGAGCGAACGAGCTTAATAAGCTTTTTTCAGCAACACCAGTGTTCGTCCCTAAAACAGAGATAGAGACAATGGTGCGAATCGTCGCAGCTATTGAGTCGGCTGCTAAACTTCCATCTTACCAACAGCAAGTATTGTCATGGGCACCCAAAATTGCTGCTTTCGATCCAGGGCCAATAGGAGCCTTTATGGGTTATGACTTTCACTTAGGTAGCGATGGCCCTCAACTTATTGAGATCAATACTAACGCTGGAGGCGCATTTTTAAACGTAGCACTTGCCCGTGCACAAAAACAATGCTGCCACCCTTCTGAGCAAAGTGCTGATATTACTAAAATGCTTGATGGGTTTGAAGAAGCTGTCACTAGCATGTTCATACAAGAGTGGCAGCGACAATCAGCTACTGCCATGCCTAATCGCATAGCTATTATCGATAATGACCCTAAGAATCAGTTCATGTTTTTGGAGTTCCAGTTAGCACGTCAACTGCTCCAAGCTAAGGGCGTTGACACTGTGATACTAGATCCCTCTGAACTCGACTATGTCGATGGTGCTCTGACAGCCCATGGACAGAAAATCGATATGATATACAATCGTCTGGTCGACTTTGCATTTGAAAACCCTAACCACGCCGTGCTTAAAAGTGCTTATCTAGAGGGTGCTGTGGTGGTGACACCCAATCCCCATGTACATGCTATGTTGGCCAATAAGCAAAACCTGACCTTGCTATCCGATTCGCAGACATTGCGCGCTTGGGGTCTAGATGAGGCTGCAGCGAGGTACCTTGAAAAGTCGATACCAAAGACTAAGCTTGTATCAAAAGACGAGGCAGCAGCGTTGTGGCGTACTCGGCGACAGCTGTTTTTTAAGCCAGTTGCTGGTCATGGAAGCAAAGGGGTCTATCGCGGTAGCAAGCTGACTCGACGCGTTTTTGAGAACATTCTTGATGAGGATTATATCGTACAGACCTTTGTTCCTGCAGGAGAGCGATCAATAAAAATTGATGACACTGTAACAACGAGAAAGGTGGATATACGTCTTTATACGTATGACGGACAACTGCTACTACCTGCGGCGCGTGTGTATCAAGGTCAGACGACTAATTTCCGTACACCAGGAGGTGGGTTTGCGCCCGTCTTTCAGGTGTAATGAGCTAAATAGCACCAACTGCTCTTAATGCTAACCTCTATTAATTGGATATCTGCCAACCTAGGAACATCCACTTGACAGTGTAGATTAACAGTATCGGAATGACCACCCACTGAACGAGCGGCAACGCACCTATGCTTAATAACGGAACATCAGGCATCAGCCCACTATAATTCCACCTTTGGCCAGCGCCAGTTGCCCAGTATTCAAAGAGTATTGTTACGGTCAGGCCAACGCCAAGGTATATCGATAAAGTCGACAGACGCCACGGCTTTGCAATCCAAAGCCAATCTTTTACAAATAACGCCGCAAGCACGTAGGCGCCAAAAGCAATATTGGCATCACCGACGGTCGCACGCGTACAAAGCCAGACCACGTCCCAGTGTCTCGCTTCGGCCATACCGGAGAAGAACGGTACCTGTGCCATCTCCCAAAAAAAATGGAGAAAGAAACTTACGCTCCATATCATTAGGGCAAGCACTGCTGATGTCGCTGCTCGGCGGGATAGGTTTGCAAGAGTCATCATTCCTCCAAAAATAGCCATAGCAATAAATGCAGTTCCATGTTTACTCGTTCGTTATTACCAGACCGAAACGCCGCTTACTGGCGTCTCCCAACGGCAGATTAGTATGTTACTTGCTGCGCGTGTTTATTAAGGTCAGGTGACTAACTTCCGTACGTCAGGTGGTGGATTCGTGCTTGCCTTTCAGGTGTGAAGGTATACCTCAGATCGTGTATGATACTCTTAGAACAATTTTTAAAACACCCTCTTAGTTCGGAAAAAGCGATGAGTCAAACCGTTATCCATTATTTTCTACATTTTGGCATGCCGTTGATTATCGCCTATATGTTTTTTCGTAGTGACTATAAGCGAGTTTATTTGATCCTAATAGCAACCATGCTAGTTGATTTAGATCATCTGCTAGCGACACCTATCTTTTCGCCCAATCGTTGTAGTATTAATTTCCATCCGCTACATACTTATTATGCGATGGCAGTATATGCGGGCATGTTGTTTCTACCAAAGCCCTATAAGATAATTGGTTTAGGGTTATTACTGCATATGTTGACTGATTTAAATGACTGTATAATGACCTATATTAATTGTCCACAGTGTTTGAGTCAGGCTCCTGCCCGTGAGTTGGTAGCGTGGTTAGGCAGAGCTATTAAGTTTTAATACGGTTGTGACTACATCCCTTTGTATCTCTCTCATAAATCATCTCTTTAATGACTCCTAGAAGTAGATATATCGCTATCCAATCCTGAATAAGTCCTCGCATTAGATCGCTTGTGTTCCAATTCGAGGATTAAGGTTGTCTAGCTTGTTACTCTAAGCTTAGTGAGATAGCTCTGTTTCTAATCAGGTATAGCGGAAAGAATTAACCGCTACTTCTTTAGTTTAGTATGACTATTCAATGTGCCACGTGTTGTATCAAGCAGATCGGCGACGTTATTTAATAAAATGTAATCTTTTGGGGTTTTTGATTCCCTATTGAATATTTCACTCCATATCTGACTTTTATACTCTTGCATTATTGTTTTAAGGCTTGGATACATAAGCCCAGGTTTAGCTAACGAGAGTATTGATATTGCTCGGATAAAGTCCATGTATATAAAGTCAATCACATCCTGATCAAATTCTTTCTTAACTTGTTTCTTATGCTCAGGCTTAGAGTCTTTTTTAGAGGTTTTATAACTTAAGAAAATAGTATTGTTGTTATTAATATCTTTGAGGTTAAATACAGGTGAAAAACAACCACCAATGAGTAAATACTCATTCACATCCTTATTTACTAACGATACATTATGAATAGGTAAACTGTTATAACAATCAAACTTAGTCTGCATAGATTTAATATAGGCTTCTTGACCACCACTTAAGTAGGCTTTCACTATTAGCTTAGTTAGTTGGCTAGCCAACGGATGAAGACTAATTTTAGTGCTACTATTAATGCTGATAGACTTTGCTGACAGATTCATGGCTTGTGATCTCCTAAATTAATTCTTTGCCCTATCATAATGAAAGCGTAATGACAGAAAATTTGTAAAGTTCTAACGGTCCATTGCTTGATTGGGAGATTTGATTTCTCTCTATTATTAAGCCTAGTCTGCTCAGTTTGGCTAGATAGTGATAATTCAGCACGGATCTGCTTTTTGTATATCTTGCCGTTTAATTTATCAGCTACATTGCACTTTTTTATTTGAGATGAGGCAAGTAATTTCATCACAGGCTTCCATTGCTCTTTATCATCATCGCTAGCTTGTGCATAATGGTATATTTTTAAATTAATATTTTTTTTAAAGACTAGTTGTCCTAATACTTGTATATAGCTATATAGATCTAATGCTTGATCAAAACTAATATGATTTTTATGGTATTGGGAGTTCATAAGCGTATGCGCTATAAACTGAAGCATAGATTCTCGTCTTTTTTCTATCTTATATAAGTCACGAAATTTATTGGTCATCTGCATGAGTATGTTGTTATCTTCGACATACCTGTCGAATACCGGTAATAAGCTCATATTATCATCAGGCGCGAATAATCTTGAATTACCATGTATGGTTTTAAAAGAAGGGTGATCTTGCAACTGCTGAGCGTTATTAAGCCATATTTCAAAAGTATTTTGATCAAGCTTATAAATATCCATTTTTTCCTTGAAATCTTCTTCCTTATCATGTACCTCAAGAGTCTGACGGACTTCATCGAATGAATATCTTTTTGGCTTTGTAGATGTTTTATCTTCTGTCTTTAGTAGTTCACTATGTTTTGGTTTAGGCAGTGGTTTAAGTTTGAGCTTGTTAAGCAAATAATAATTAATTGCAGTAGGTGTAGCACCTAACAGCTTTTCCCTACGTCTCGGAACGCTTAGTAATTTATAGTGTTTAGCCGTCAACTGGTAATCCATGTGCCAAAGTAGCAATCCAATCTGAATGTCAGTCAAATGCACATAAGAGTCAAAAGTAGTGCTAGGACTGGCATGTCCAGCTACTCCAGCTAAGGCATATATTTTTTTGTATTGTAGGGATGTCTCAATATAAGCCAATATTTTACAAGACTTGTCTTCGTCATAAGGTAATAAGTCTTTTAAAGTTTGAGAGCATTGATGCCCATTAAAAGCATTAGCTTTATCATACAAAAATGACATTAATTGAAAATTAGTTAAGAAGCTATGTCTTAAATGATGGGTCGTGAGATGAGAAAGTCCTGTTGTAGTTTTAATTAACTGAGATATGGTTTTTGATAAATCACTGGCACGATAAGCCATACCAGCTTGATTAGCGATTAAGGTATCCCCTTTACTTTTACTACGCCTAAGCTCGACTCTCTTGAAAAACGACATTTCTGAATTTGTTAAAAGTTGTTCTAACAATGTCCGTCTTAAGGCAGAACCCGTTTTATTATTACCATATTTATTATTACGCACTTCTAGATAAGCTGAAGTTATAGCCACATCTTTTAATCTAATCTTAACTATTTCACCTATCCTGAGTCCACAGCGCTGCCCTAAAATCAAAGCGAGCTTCACCGCTTCTATTTCATCCTTAGTCATTTCAAGATTGTCAGCATTATTAAGAATAGCCTGAAACATGGTTTCTGAAAGATAGCCTGTCCTATGATGCGCTCGCTTGGTAGATGAAAAAGGTGCAATAGGTTCAATGCCATGATGATTAACTAAATATGCATGTATCTCATCAATATTAGTGGCAATAGCATTTTGAGCGTCTTTAGACTTACCAAGTTCGATAAGTTCGCTATAAAGTTGAATATAATCCTCTTCAGTATGATCCTCAAATGCAACACCTTGAGTTAATGATAACCAGCGATTCGTAATACCACCGCTATGAGTCCGCATGCTGCTTACCTTTTTACTAGTCACTGTTTTCGTCAGTAACCAACCTACGATTGCAAGCTCACTCAAAGGAGCGTTGTTCGTTAATAAACGTTCATATAGCTGCTTGAGACCAATTGTGAATCTAGCCATTGAGGTTTTTCCATCTTTAGTCGTTTTCAATAGCTTTGCAATCTCAACGGTAATGGTAGGATTGCCTTTTTTAGGTTCCACTGCGACATCTTTGTGACACTCAATGTTAATAGCTATCTTAGTAGTGGGCTTATGAGATATGCTAAAGATTAAAGACTGCCAGTTAGCTATTGACAGGCCATATGTCGTCTCCAAACCAAGTAGTAGATACCAAGTATGTTCTGGCAGATCTAAAAATAGATAATCTTCTAAAACATAGACCGCACCTATCAAAAACTCTTCTAAAGTCATAGATAGGTGATTTTGGCTAAGAGATTTTGTCATCTTTAACATTTGATAAAGATTTTGAACATCAGTACTAGACTTTAATTTTCTAGTTTCATTCCCTTTGACATAGAGCTTGATCAAATAGCTCGTTAATGGCGATAAAAAGACTTTTACCTCATGCACCGCTTTTGAATTGCTATAAGTATTAGTATGATAGCTATCGTCGTCAATAATGAGAGTTACTACAGGCAGTTCAAATATGCTTTCTATAGTTAATGATTTGTCACTGATGCAAGATATAATCGTTTGCAATACTGGCTTTCTCAATATAGCACTGTGGAAAATCAGTGATAGCATCAAATCTGTGATAGTAATCTCGTAAGCTTTGCTAGCTATACTATCCATCCAATATAAATAAAAATCTAATATTTGCTTTTTTTCAGAAAAGGTCACTTTATTTCTAAAGGACTTTGGACGGTATGAGGTAACGATAAGCTTTGGAAAGCCAATAGCAATGTCCTTATCTTCAATATAGTTTTGACAGCAGTTTACTGCTTCGTTATATCCTTCTACATAACTAAGATAGCCCTGAAAGTGTTTGTTTTCTGATAATCTCTTATCAAGCTGCTCCCACATAGCATTAAATATTGTTTGAGGATCACTTGAGGCAATAATTTGGTCAAAATCTATAGACTCTTTGACCAGTCGTTTGGATAAGTTTTTACGCTTCGAGGTTTCCTTATGTCTATTTTCTGAACGCTGGTCAATAGCTGATTTACGCTGAGCCATTATCTAGTCTCCAAACTTATGACTTTAAAGCCGTTATATTTAATTATTCCATTAAGCTCATCAGAGAATCGGCGCAACTCGCTCCTTCTAAGTCCACTGTGCTTATCGTAGTAGTCAAAACCAAGCTCATCAGCGTGACCCATCCAAGCGCCAATTACATCGTGACCGAAGCTATTAGATAATGATGAGTTAGGCTTAGCAGAAAAGATTCCAACTTCTAGGCTTTTATAAGATCGTATAAAGTGACGATGCCAGTTTGATGGGAGATCTAAAATTTTAGACAGTCTTCCGTGAATAAATGTTTTGGTAAGACTAACTTCAGTAATAGTGTTAGTTTTTTCATCCAGCTTTAGATAAGTAATAAGGCCAATATTACTGTCAAGAATATCTGAGTAAATATCACCTAGACTATTACCCAGACTATTTAAAATAAAGGCATTACTCTTTAAATACTTGATGTACTGCTCAATCTGTTGATTTGCTATATCAGGTAGATAAATATATCTGCCTCGAGTATGTTGACGGTTTTCCTTGTCGCTAATAAAATATTTTTTAGTTCTAACATCTATATCTACAAGCCTACCAAAAGGTTCACGTACGGGACGATAACCGCTTGAGACCGAGAGCAGAACATATAAATAATCAGTAAAAATATTATGTAGGTCAACTATAGATCTAGGATTGAGAGTTTTTTTATCCCAAAGGGCGGGAGTTTCCTAAAAACTGTGTAACTGCTTATAATCCATTAACAGGAGAATAAGCAATGACTACTCAATCTGACATT
>NZ_JASMRK010000031.1:0-30813 GCF_041431295.1 Psychrobacter sp. Arc9
CTTTATGATTATGTTTGATGATCGTATCAGTAAGCATTTAATCTAAAGGGCAGTTACACAGAATTCGGGATGGGCTCAATTAATAAGCATTATTTAAATTTCTTCAACCTCCAAACCAATGACATGATTAACATGTCCAGTTTTTAGATATATTGTTGCGCCCTCTGCTCCTACCTTTATTTGTACATTTGCATCTATCGGTAGGCGTATCCAACTATCCTGCTGATATACCTGCTCACCTTCTATTAGCTTGCCTGCTATAACTAATATTTCTGCACCGCCATGAACTGTCTCAGTGAATAATAACTCGCCTGCATCGATACGCTGTAGACTAACGTGCTCTACCCCATCGGAAAAAAGCGGGCAGACAGTACGACTACCTTGTTGTTGCCAATTAGCATCGTCATAAGTGTCGATAGCCACGTGCTGCGTTTCGTCAGACGACATTTGCCGTAACTTGACGAAAATAACAGCACCTTCATCACTATAAGGCCGATGACCTGAAGTCGGCGGATTACGTAGATACCAACCTGCTGGATAATGAGTGTCATCTGCAGAAAAAGTGCCTGATAATACTAAAATCTCTTCGCCGCCTGGATGTAGATGATGCGGAAAGTAAGAGTTTGGCGCGTAACGCACAAGACTGGTAGCGCGAGCCTTCTCCGCGCCTACACGATCAAGCATCACACGCTCCACACCATTTTGTGGTGACTTAATCCATTGATGTGCTTCGGGGGCCAGTGAAGCACGTTGTGAAAAATCTGCATTAATTAGCATAAAGTATTCCAAAGGTATTAAATGATTAGGGCGTACCCACAATATAAAACTGAGGACACGCCCTAGACGATAAACATAAATATATGACGTTATTACCGCACTAGAATGACCGGCGATAACGTGCTAGCGATAATTTCTGTCGTTGTACTACCAAGAAACAGTTGCTGCCATTTCGAATGTCCGTACGCACCCACCACCATAATGTCGACATTGTTCTCTACCTGAAACTTTAACAACCCATCTACCGCATCAGAAGCAGATAAGTGATGTGCTTCAACGACAAACCCTGTATCTTCTAACTGTGCAGCGGCGGCGCTCATACTTTGCTTGGCGGCGTCATTCTGATTACCTACCATCACGATATGGCCTTTTAGACCTTTTAATAATGGACTTTTTGACACCATTCGTGCCGCTTTAATAGAGGTTTTGCTACCATCAAAGGCAATCATATAAGAGCTTGGCTCTTCAAATTTCTCTGAGCAAATCAATATGGGAATATCTGACCCACGAGCGACCGTCTCAATCTGACTACCAATATTGATCCGACTGTTCTTATGATCTTCTCCGCGTCGTCCCATTACAATCGCACGATTTTCTTCTTTGAAATGCTCAATACTAGGAAGCAGTTTGCCGTGGCGTTGATAAACGCGAACATTGACATCAGCGAAACTGCTTTGAATATGACTTTTGGCATCTTGTACCAACGCATTGCTGTAGCTGTTGACGACTTTTGCTCTTTGCTCATCCAATTGGGACAACTCTTCTAATAAAAACTGACGACTATTGATGCCTATCGCGCCTGACAAGTCACGCCTAACTGAAGCAGGCACATCACTGACATGTAATAACCCAACAGGTACGTTTAATTTACTGGCATACCATGCTGCATAGTCACAAACCGATTCAGTCACTGCCGAGCCGTCAATACAGGCCAAAATGTGCTGTGATGTTGTCATAATCTGTCCTTAAATTTAATTATTTAATCCTATACAGCTTGTTAGTTCTGACCAAGCTATGCTCTTTGGCTTATTTTCTCTGTTTTATACTCTTTAGCTTATGCTCTTTAATTAGGGATTAGGGTATGTTTCATTTACTTCATAATAGTTATCTTTTAAAAATTATCTTATAAAGTAAATTTACCCCTTCATTTGATAATAACTAATTTACACGGCTTCATCCAGCGATGTGTGCGACCCTTTTGCAATAGTTGCAATTTGTTACCGTCAGCATTGTATATGGCTCACCGCAGACTGAAATTCAGCTATATATAAAGTCTTATCATCGTCTGACCACATGCGCTAGCAAAGTTTGCTACAATGTATTTTTTAGCATTTATGATTTCGGTATCGTTATTTAGGTGATTGGATTATGGCAAAAAATGCCCTACAGGCTCAATTATTAAAGGCTGGCTTGGTTGATAGCAAAAAGGCCAAAAAAATCAGCAAACAAACGCAACATGCCAAGCGTACTGGTGACTCAGAAAGCGTCGAAGCAAAAAAAGCGTTGGCAGAGGCGCAAGCTCAAAAGCTAGAAAAAGATCAAAAGCTTAATCAAGAAAAACAGCGCGTATTGGAAGAGAAAGCATTAAAGGCCAATATCGTCCAAATGATTAAGCAGCATCAAATTACTGAGACAGAAGGTGAGGTTAGCTATCAGTTTGTCGATGAATCCAAAGTAAAGAAAATCGCTATCACTCAGAAACTCTACGATCAAATCGTGGCCGGTCACGTAGTCATCGCACGCTTGGAAGAAAGCTACGCGCTACTGCCTCGCCCATTGGCGGATCGTATTGATTCAAAAATGGAAGGCTTTATGGTTGTGTCCAACGACACTGCCGAAGAAGCATTGGCAGAAGACGATCCGTATGCTGCTTATGTAATTCCAGATGACTTGATGTGGTAAGGCATTATTCTACTGCTGCTGGCTTTACTATAGTGTTCTAAGCATCCCCTCAAAAGCCCTTTATAGAATTTATGTTCTATAAAGGGCTTTTTGCGTTTATACAGGTTAGGCAAATCTTTATAGCGCAAAATAAACGTCAAATGTGTCGATAGGCTCAATCAAAGGTACATAAATCAGGCTTCTTTAACCTAACATTGCTGGTTTAGTTAAAGAAAGTAACCCAGCTACATAATTGCCAGAACATAGATACAACCAACTTGAACAGTTATTCAATAACTACTACAATGCATTTTCAGCACATATGGTGGTAATACTTTGTTTATTTTTGAGTAATCACTCAATATTATTCATACTTTACCTGTGTTTATTACCTGATAGTTCGGTGCCATCGTGCCCATTTTATTTGCTTAATTTGTTCCAATTCACTTTTGCTTTTTCTCAAAAAGAGATAATTCATGCCAAAACACTTGCCACTCTCACTATTATTTCTTCGCCTTGGTGTTTTCATCGTATTTTTCTTTTGGACAGTCGACAAATTTGTAAATCCTGAGCATGCCGCCAATGTGTTTGCTAAATTCTATGCATTGGAAAACTTGGGCATTACTATTGTTTACGTTATTGGTAGCTTACAAATCATTCTTATCTTCTCGTTTGTCATGGGTCTATTCAAAAAGTGGACATACGGCATCATTTTATTGCTACATGCCGCCTCTACGTTTGCATCTTTTGGTCTTTATCTAACGCCTTTTGATAACTTATTGTTCTTTGCTGCATGGCCAATGCTGGCAGCCTGTTTGGCGCTATTCTTAATGAGAGACTATGACACCCTAACATTGGGTAAAAATACGTCTCCAGTATAACTGTTGGCAGCAGTGCTTATTGCTTCAGTCGTATAAATGTCAGACAACAAGACATAATGTATATACTATCAAGACTGCCGACTTCATTTTTTTATCGTAGTTAGGCGATTCAGACAATTAGCTTTGATCGCCAATTTTTATTGAATATAGTTACTCGAATTCTGTTACTTAGACAATGAGTATTCTACTGTTTGAGCAATGACTACTGTTTTAGCTTTCGCTCCCTTATTTGGCCGGATTTTTCATGATTAAAAGAATATTTTTAATACTATTGATATTGATATTAGCGGCAAGTTTTTTTTATTTTGACCTAAATCAATTATTGACGCTTGATGGCTTAAAAGGGTCGATGGCGCAATTTAATGAATACAAAGCGCAGTCACCGCTGTTGATTATCGGTGGATTTTTCTTACTATATGTTGTCGTCACTGCCCTCTCCTTACCAGGCGCTGCGATTCTGACGCTAGCCGCTGGTGCGCTATTTGGTTTGGTTCAGGGATTACTCGTTGCGTCATTTGCATCGAGTATTGGTGCTACCATTGCCTTCTTGGCATCGCGCTATTTACTGCGTGACACCATCAAACAGCGCTTTCCTGAGCGGTTGGCAGCTATTGATGCAGGCGTCGAAAAAGAAGGTGGATTTTATTTATTTACCTTACGTCTGGTACCCATATTTCCATTCTTTTTGATTAACCTATTGATGGGTGTAACGTCTATTAAAACATGGACTTACTACTGGGTCAGTCAAATCGGTATGCTGGCTGGGACCTTTGTCTTCGTCAATGCAGGGACACAGCTGGCACAGATAGACAGCTTATCGGGTATTTTATCTTTCAACTTAATTGTCTCGTTTGCGTTATTAGGTTTCTTCCCCTTAATAGCAAAAGGAGTGTTGAATATGTTTAAAAAACGCCGTGTTTATAAAAACCACACCAAACCTAAAAAGTTCGATCGCAATATGATTGTGATTGGCGCTGGCGCTGGCGGATTGGTCACAAGCTACATTGCCGCCGCGGTAAAAGCGAAAGTCACACTGATTGAAGCAGGTGAGATGGGCGGTGATTGTCTAAATTATGGCTGTGTACCTAGTAAGGCCATCATTAAGAGCGCAAAAATCGCTGACCAAATTCGTCATGGGGAAAACTACGGTCTAGAGAACACTGTACCGCAGTTTTCATTCAAAAAAGTGATGGCACGCGTACAGCAAGTTGTGGCTGATATTGCGCCGCACGATAGCGTTGAGCGTTATACCAATCTAGGCGTCGATGTGGTCAAAGGCTATGCCAAATTAGTTGACCCGTGGACAGTAGAAATTCAGCTAAATGACGGCGGCATGCAGACCCTAACAGCGCGCACCATTGTCATTGCCACTGGCGCTCGTCCATTTGTACCACCTCTGCCAGGTATAGAAGAAACAGGTTACGTGACCAGTGACACGCTATGGATCAAATTTGCTGAGCTAGAAGAAGCCCCGGAGAAGCTCGTCGTACTGGGCGGTGGCCCCATCGGTAGCGAGCTTGCGCAAAGCTTTGCTCGGCTGGGTTCTAATGTGACGCAAATTGAGATGAGCGATCGCATTATGGGTAAAGAAGACCTTGAAGTGTCTACCTTTGCTCACCAATCGCTTACTGATAGCGGTGTTAATATTTTGACCTCACATCAAGCAATGCGCTGCGAGATGCGTGATGGCAAAAAATACATTATCGTCAAACACAATGAAACAGAAATCGATATCGAGTATGATGAGCTACTTTGTGCCGTTGGTCGTAGCGCACGCCTTGAAGGTTATGGTTTAGAGGCACTAGGTATCGAAACCAATCGTACTATCGTGACCAACGAATATCTCGAGACGTTATATCCTAATATTTTTGCTGCAGGCGATATCGTTGGCCCATACCAGTTTACTCATGTCGCTGCCCATCAGGGTTGGTACGCCGCCGTGAATGGTTTATTTGGCAATCTGAAAAAGTTTAAAGTAGATTATCGTGTGATTCCGTGGGTTACGTTTATCGACCCAGAAGTCGCTCGTGTCGGTATTAACGAGCAAGAAGCCATTGATAAAGGCATCGATTACGAGATTACTCGTTTTGAGTTTGAAGAGCTGGATCGTGCCATTACGGATAGCGCAGCTAAAGGCTTTATCAAAGTCATCACGCCAAAAGGTAAAGACAAAATATTGGGTGTTACGGTGGTTTCTGAACATGCAGGCGACCTAATCGCAGAGTTTGTACTGGCCATGAAACACGGTCTGGGTCTCAATAAAATATTGGGCACCATTCATAGCTACCCGACTTGGGCAGAAGGCAACAAATACGCAGCTGGTGAGTGGAAACGTGCTAATGCGCCTGAGACCGTATTAAGCTGGTTGGAAAAATACCATACGTGGCGTCGCGGTTAGTTAATGATAGTTAGTTAATATCAGTTAATTAAGAACAGTTTGCTGATCAGCGTCATTAAATGACGCAAGCAGCAAAGTGTTAAAAGACTCCAATAAAGCTGGTTTAGATTTTGTGATATCTGTTTGGTTTGACATGGCAGACTATGAAATCTTTACCGGCTTTACTAACATTTAAATCATAACGGAAACTTGAATGCGCGTTATTACCGCTTTACCGATGCTCAAACGTCTTACGCGATATAGCACCTACGCTATGGTGATGAGCATTTGTATTGGTATATCAGCAAGCACAGCATCGCCAACTACTGCCAATATTAACCAAGACCTATCACCTTGGCAGCAGATAGAAGCCAAAGGCAGCAACCAAGATATTTACTTTTATGCATGGGGCGGTGATCCACAGATTAACGCTTATCTACAATGGGTCTCCGATCAAGTCGATGATAAATATAATATCAACTTAGTCCATGTCAAATTGAGTGACACCAGTGAAGCAGTCAGTCGTGTACTCGCAGAAAAATCTGCTCATAATGACAACCAAGGCAGTGTTGATTTGGTCTGGATTAATGGTGCTAACTTTGCCACCATGAGTGAAAACTCGTTATTACTTAAACAATGGGCCAATAAACTGCCCAACTTTGCGTTGACTGATCCAAAGAATAATCCAACCGTAAATTTTGACTTTGGTGTACCGACCAACGGTATGGAAGCACCGTGGGGACAAGCCTCTCTGACGTTTTATTATGACAGCTTGTCGACCAGTAAACCGCCAACAACGCTAACTGAACTGACCACTTGGACAGCAAAAAACCCTGGCCGCTTTAGCTACCCCAAACCGCCTGATTTTTTGGGTATGAGTTTCTTAAAATACGTCTTAGTTATGCTGCATGAACAAAAAGACGCTCAAACGGGTAAAAACACTAGCGTACAGCTCAACTTGCCTGCCACTGAAGAAAACACCGCGCTCATATTAGATCCGCTATGGGCGTTTTTGGATGGTTTTCATCCAACCTTATGGCGTAATGGCGAGCAGTTCGTGCAGACAGGTGCGCAGATGCGGCGCTTGGTCGATGATACTGAGCTGAGTCTGGCCTTTACCTTTTCAGCACCAGAAGTTCCTGCAGCCGTACAGCGTTATGACTTACCCCAGAGCATTCGCAGCTATGCGATGAGTGACGGCAGCTTAAGCAATACTCATTTTGTCGCTATCCCTTATAATGCCAGCCACCCTCAGGCGGCACAATTAGTAGCCAACTTCTTAATGAGTCCAGAAGCCCAAGCAAAAAAACAAACCCCTTCGGTATGGGGTGACAAAAGCGTACTGGTCCAATCTACGCTTAGCCCTGCACAACAAGCGTTATTCAAAACCAAGCAGCCCCATCCAAGCGCCCTGCCCTTTGATAGTGTCAAACGCACGGTAAGCGAGCCGCATCCAAGTTGGGTAGAGGCCATTCAGCAAGGCTGGCAAGCACGTTATGGGGTGAGTCCATGAGCCAAGGTTTTGATAAAATAACGAAAAAAGGTGATAGTCCTAGACCTATTACGCTTGAGAAAAAAGACCTGTTTACGCGTATCGTGTCTTTTAGTCCCAAACTCTTAATTATCATATTAATACTACCCGTACTCTGTGGCCTTATCTGTGTACTGTTGCCTGCCCTAAGCTGGGTTCCTGCCCTAGAAAAAACAACCTTGAACCTGCAAGGGTTTATAGACCTATGGCAAACGCCTGGCATCACGCAGATGGCTGCGTTAAGTCTTGCTACAGGACTTATCAGCACCCTACTCGCTTTTGTTATTGCCCTGATGATATTGGCTGCGTTTTTTAACAGTGTTTGGTTGCAGCGTATTGAGCATTTATTAAGTCCTATCTTAGTCATTCCTCATGCAGCTGCAGCCATTGCCGTTGGGTTTTTGATTGCGCCGTCAGGTATGTTTGCACGGCTCATCTCCCCGTGGCTAACTGGTTGGGAGATGGCACCCGATGGTATGTTTCCACATGATCCATACGGTATCAGTATCATCTTAGGTTTAACCTTAAAAGAGCTGCCGTTTTTATTATTAATGGCACTGGGCGCGCTTGCTCAGCCTGAACTTGGCAAAAAATTGCGCCAACAATATACTGTTGCGCTCAATTTAGGTTATTACCCAATTACTGCTTTTTTTAAGGTGGTCTTGCCCTTGTTATATCCTTTTCTACGTTTACCGATTTTGGCCGTGTTGGCCTATGCCAGTGCGAGTGTCGAGATGCCATTGATATTGGGTCCTAATACACCGCCAACGCTTGCCGTCTCTATCATACAATGGTTCAACGATGTCGACCTGACATTGCGTATCAAAGCATCAGCAGGCGCATTATTACAACTCGTACTGACAGCAGGTTTAGTTGCATTTTGGCTGGGCGGCGAAAAAACGATCAAAGCAATATTTAATGTTTCATCAGTTAATGGCAAACGTCATTATGCAGATGCTATTTGGCAAAAAGTCACCGCTATACTTACCGTAGGCGTGATTGGTTTTATGCTGCTGTCACTCGCCGGCCTTGTGTTATGGGCATTTGCAGGGTTTTGGCGGTTTCCGGCGATGCTACCAGAGCAATTCGTGCTACTACATTTTCAAAATGCCTTTACTCAAATGAGCACACCACTGGTCAATACACTTAGCATTGGGGCCGTCAGTACTGCCTTTGCTGTTTTTCTGACTCTGCTATGCTTGGAAGCTGAGCAATTAAGTGCTAAACCATTGTCACACTTCACCAGTTTTATTATTTACTTACCGCTACTAGTGCCAAGTATTGCGTTTCTATTCGGCTTAGTATGGTTACAGCAGTTGGCCAATCATCAATCAGAATTTTTTAATGTGGCATTTGCCCATCTTTTATTCGTGCTACCGTACGTGTTTTTATCACTGGCCAGTAGCTATCGACGCCTAGATCCTCGTTTCGCTCATGTGGCCGCCAGCCTTGGCGCTGCACCAATTAAAGTGTTCTTTCAGATAAAACTGCCGCAGCTATTTGCCCCTATTTTGATTGCTATAGCACTCGGTCTAGCGATCAGCTTTGGTCAGTATTTACCAACTCTATTGGCAGGTGGCGGACGTATTGCCACTATCACGACTGAAGCAGTGACACTGGCGAATGGTGCCAGTCGGCGTACCAGTGCTGTCTATGCGATTATGCAAATGGCGCTACCGCTTATAGGTTTTATATTGGCTTGGATGCTACCCAAATATTTTTTTAGAAGTGGCGCACGATAGCAGGCTGGTCACAAACAAAAGCAAACGTTATCAAACATTAAAATAATCAGTCGTGAAAAATACAAATAAAGGGTTCCTGATGCCATCATCTCTACAGATAAAAGACTTACAACTGTTTCGTCAAAACGAGCAGTTATTGAGTATCAATGAGCACATCGCTGGTGGCGACATCCTAACCGTGATGGGCCCTTCTGGTAGTGGCAAGTCCAGCTTACTAAACTGGCTAACAGGCACTTTGGCGAGTGATTTTGCCGCGACGGGTACTGTCTGGTTAAACGATAAAAATGTGACTCACCTGCCTGCGCATTTGCGCCGTATTGGTGTTCTGTATCAAGACGCACTGCTGTTTTCGCACCTATCAGTCGCAGGCAATATTGCTTTTGCCATGCCAAAAGGAAACAAAAAACAGCGAGTTAAAAAAATAGCGCAGTCTTTAGCGCAAGTGGGTTTAGAGGGGATGGGAGATCGTCATCCTGATAATCTATCAGGTGGTCAACAAGCACGTGTCGCCCTACTGCGCACGCTGCTGAGTGAGCCCAAAGCGATACTACTTGATGAGCCGTTTAGCAAACTTGATACTCAATTGAGAATGGATACGCGACAATTGGTATTCGATCAGATTCGTACTCATAAGTTGCCTGCTATTATGGTCACGCACGACCAAAGTGACGCTGAAGCAGCCAATGGCAAAGTTATTTATGTAGGACGATAATTTTAGATATCAGAGTCAAATATTAACGCTAAATACCCAAACAAAGTATCAAAACAAGCAAAATACAAAAGGCAGCTCGCATGCTAGACAAGTTTATTACGCCCGTCATCAAGCCGCTGCTAACCCCAATAGTAGCGACATTACATAAGCTCGGCATCACGGCTGATCAGCTTACGGTAGCTGGATTCTTAGTTGGTATATTGGCATTACCACTACTCGCGTTTAAGCTATGGTATGGCGCGCTGGCAGCGATAATATTGAATCGTATTTTTGATGGACTTGATGGCGCAATGGCACGCTACGCACAGCAAAGCTCAAGCGCTGGCGGCTACTTAGATATCACGCTTGATTTTTTGTTTTATGCCGCTGTGCCACTTGGGTTTATTTTGGCCAACCCTGCACAAAATGCTATTGCAGGTGCGTTGTTATTAGCGGCATTTATCGGGACAGGTTCGAGCTTTTTGGCCTTTGCAATTTCTGCAGAAAAATTTAAATTGGACAAGCCGCAGTTTAAATATAAAAGCTTTTACTATCTTAATGGTCTCACCGAAGGCACCGAAACTATTGCTCTTTTTATTGCTCTTTGCATTTGGCCTCAGCATTTTGTGCTACTTGCTGGTATCTTTGCTACTGCCTGCGCTGTTACTATTTTTACTCGTATACATGGTGGGTATCATACCCTCAAGGAGCTCGAATCTACCAAGTAAACATTTGAAGATATACACCATATCAAAACCCAGCCATCATAATCATACCGCTAAGCATTTACTGAATCATCGAGTCGCAGTGCTTCTATAGATAAAGCCATATCTTCAGCAAGGGCGTGTACCGTCGAGCTCTCTATGTCACGCTGGGCAAAGGCACGTAGCCCCATAACTTCTGCCTGTAGACGGCGTCCAAGCCTAACCGGATCAAGCTCACTATCCATCTCACCGACATTCTGCGCTTCCTTAAAGCATTCTATAAAACGTGTCTCCATACCTGCCAGCAGCATTTCCACCTTGGTTAACGCTGTCTGCTCACGCGCGCCCAGCTCTAGTAAACTCTTGACCAACATGCAGGCTCGGCTCGGTAACGCTTTATCACGAATCCCGCCAAGCTGACGTATATAAGCGGCCAGTCCTAATAAAGGCGTTTCATGATGGCTCAATACTCGCTCAAGCTCGGTCAATCCTAGACGCGCATAGTATTCTAGCGCTTCTTGAAACAAGCCGTCTTTACTTCCAAAAGCGGCATAAATGCTGCCTGGACGCATATCAAGCGCTTGTTCGATATCCTTCAGTGAGGTGGCATGAAAGCCCTTTTGCCAAAAAAGCTGTAGCGCACGCTCCAAGGCGTCATGACGGTTGTAAAGTGCGGTGCGTGACATAATGTGCCCCATTTAAAAAGCCGTGACCTCATATAAAAATGGGCACGGCTATAAAACTTGAATGATTGCTCAATTTTATCCTGAATGGGCATAACAGTAAAGTTAATATAACAAACGCACTGGTAAACAAACGTAATGTTAGAGCGCGACCTAGCTATCAACAACCTTAATGATAGCTAGGTGCAAATCTTTATAACGGCTAGCGAGAAACGTGAAAATCTGGTTAATGAGTCAGCAATACATGCTTACTCTTTTGATAAGCGGACAAGCCATCACCGCCCAACTCACGGCCAATACCGCTTTGCTTAAATCCGCCCCAGCCTGCTTCTGGTAATACGATTTGTTGCTCGTTAATCCAAATATGTCCGGCTTTTATTTGGAGTGCCATCTCAAGTGCTTTAGTCTCATCGGCGCTCACGATGGTTGCTGCTAGAGCAAACTTGCTATCATTGGCTAGGCGAATAGCCTCTGCGTCGTCAGTAAAGGCTGTACAGACTAATACAGGCCCAAACACTTCCTCCATCCATAACTGGCTGGTCGTTGGCACACTCGTATAGACAGTTGGCGTTGCAAAATAGCCAGATGCTTCTAACAACTGACCGCCGGTTAAGCAATTTAGATTTTCAGCTGTCGCAATATCAAAGAATTTTTTAACTTGATTCAGCTGCTGCTCGCTCACCAATGGACCCATTTGCGTCTCTGTCGCAAAACCGTCACCAATTTGCAGACTTTCCGTTTTGACTTTTAATGCCTCAAACAGCTGCTCAGCGACATCTTGATGAACAACCAAACGCGACGTGGCCGAGCATATCTGACCTGCATTGGTAAATATACCGCCAATGATTAAATCGCAAGCGTAGTCAATATCAGCATCTGCGCAGACCACGATGGCAGACTTACCACCCAACTCTAGGCTAATGTCTTTGATGCCTTTTGCTGCTTGAGCCATCACCTTTTCACCGACTATATTACTACCAGTAAACGATACTTTGTCAATCAGTGGATGACTGGTCATAGCAGTGCCCACTTCGGCAGCACCTGGTAAGATATTAACCACCCCTTTTGGCAAGCCAATTTCCGATAGGATATTACCTAGCATAAGCTCTGGTAATAATGTCAATTCAGACGGTTTCAATAGCACGGTACATCCTGCCGCTAGCGCAGGTGCCAGCTTCCAAGAAGTCGTCACCATTGGGAAATTCCAAGGGGTAATCAGCGCACAAACACCCACTGGCGAGTATGTCTTTAACAAACGAATGCCTGACTCAAGCGTTGAGACCTTAGACCACGTTGCCTGCTCTGTGATGAGATTGGCATAATAACGGTAGCAAGCAATGGCGTCCCCTACGTCTATCTTTGCTTCTTCAATTGGCTTACCGTTGTTTAATACAGACAGCCCAACCAACTTATCGAATTGCTGCTCCATAGACTCTGCAATTGCATTTAGATAGCGAGCACGCTCACTTACACTAGTCTGTGACCAGCTAGCAAAGGCTTCATCAGCTGCTTCGACTGCCTGCTCTACATGAGCACTGGTGCATAAGCGTGCCGTTGCAATCACCTCACCTGAATTTGGATCATACAACGCATGATTATTCGTATTATCAAAGCTTGCATCACCAGAATCGGTCGCGAGCGCTTCAATCGTAACCCAGTCACCATTGATATAAGCGGCATTTAATACAACTTCGTTTTGAGCCGTTTGTATGGCAGTTTCTCTGGTTAATTCTGTAGAGTTCAGCATTTCCATAATGGTCAATCGCCTTATATTTTTGATCGAGTTGTCTTTATATGCGTAACGTCCGTAACGTCATTGATTAAATGGTCGGTTTAACTGACTACAGAAAAACCGACCATTTGTATATTATCGTCAGGCTAGATGCCTTGTGAATACTAGACACGCCACTAATACAGTAGATGCGCCACAGACGTAATTACTACCAAGCTGATAAGCGTACGAAGGATAAAGATTAAAAATAGCTCTAATACATTTAGCTTAATATTTGACTTCAAAATCAGCGCACCTACTTCAGACATGTAGATAATCTGAGTAATTGAAGCAGCACCAACGATGAATCGTGTCATCTCACTTTCAATGCTTTTACCGACTAGCGCTGGCAAGTACATATCCGCAAAGCCCATAATCATGGCAGGTGCAGCCTTTGCCGCCTCTGGAATCTGTAACCACTCAAGTAGTGGTACAAGTGGTGTCGCGAGCCAATTAAAGACAGGCGTGTACTCTGCTAAGCCAAGACCGATGGTACCGATAGCAAAGATAACCGGAATCAGTCCAAAGTAGATATCAAACAGATTGTGTACGCTGCGTTTGAACACTTTACCTAAGCTTGGCATAGAATGCGCGCGAGTAACCGCACGATTGACTGCCCACTGGTACGTTGTATATTCAGCAGGGATGCCTTCATCTAGCATGCTTTTGCCAGAGTGATACGTATCAGGCTTGAGTGATAATGGCGGTATACGCGGCATGATAATCGCAGCGATAAAACCGGTTAGCGCAATGGTCAGATAAAAGAAGACGAAGTTATTGTCTACACCGATGGTTTTGGCAACCACATAGGTAAAGGCGATAGAAGTGACGGAAAATGTGGTCGCGATAATGGCGGCTTCACGCTGACTGTAGAAACTCTTATCATATTCTTGCATGGTGACTAGCAAGCCGATAGACGCGGCACCAAACCAAGAAGACATTGCGTCGACAGCAGAACGACCAGGCAGTTTGAAAAGTTTGATAAACACTTTACTGGCTAAGGTACCCAAAAATTCCATCAAGCCAAAATCAGTCAAAAATGGTAGCGATAAAATGGCAAAGAAGAACAACGGAATCAGAATAGGAATCAAATCTTCGAAAATGACGCCGCCCGTATTACGATTGATAATAAACTCGGGGCCGACTTGTAGAAAAATCATCCAAACAAACAACATACCTAAAAAACGCGTGGACAGCCAAAACCAATCAACATCAAAAAGCTTTCTTACCAGTGAATCTTCATGCAAATTAGGCTTTAACGCTTTGACTGCCAGTGCACCAAGAGCGGAGATAGTCACTATCGCCATCGCAATATAGGCCACAAATCCACCTAACACGGTTTGTAGCGTATCGGTCAATACACCTAATAAAATTGTGACCTTACCATCCCACTCAAACGGTATGATAAAAAGTGCAATACCCAGTGCTGAAAACAATAGGAACTTCCACATTGCTGCACGCCACTGTGCTGCTTTTGGCGTTTCTGGATCGACCGTATTATTCCCTAAAATCGGCTGCTGCGATTTATCAATAGTATTCGTCATTTAACTTCTCCTTGATGGGCGATGATTGCCAGTTTTTCCATTTCTCTGTCTGACCAATACCTGGGTTAAGCGAATTGGTTGGATCCAGTTTTTTATAAAAATAATGTAGCTCAGCTTTAGCAGGATACACATGCCCCACATTGTGCTCAGCAGGATACTCAATATGACGCTTATCATAAAATGCCAGCAGGTCTTCCTTGAATTGCTTGGCATTGGTCTTAGGTTTTAATAAATAGTCTTGGTGCATGACATGACAGAAAAAATGTCCCAGATAAAAGGTTTTACTGACTTGTTCTTGCAAGTGTTTAGGTAGAGTCTCGTCCCAATCTACGGCATTTCTAGGTAAGGCAATATCGGTCGATAGCAGCTCGCCAAATTTATCTTGATTTAAATTATGATAACGGAACATAGCAGCGGTCGCGGCACTGCGAAATATTAATAACGATTGCGATTCAAGCTCTGTGCATACATGCAGCGTACCTTGATACTGCTGTAGATAGTTTTGCAAAAAATCCTGCGCAGCGGCGATATTTTCGCCATCAGTTTTATTAGAATCTTTATCTGAATTTTTATTAATGCCATTATCAAAGTCATTAACAAAACCATCTGCGACTTTTATAATCAAATGGTAGTTATATGAGAGTGCCTGCGTGGTCAAAGTGGCTGGTAACGACGGCGGCATAAACCTAGATGTCATCTGTAATATCCGATCTGGCAGCGTCTTTGGGAGATGCCATTTATCCAGATAGTAGCCAATCTTTGCTTGCATTCGATACAGCGACCCTATTTTGTTAGCGGTTAATAAGCGCATGCTTAAGCAAGTATCTCGGCCATAGTGCATTGTGATGTTGTTATAGTCTTTGTGCATATACTCTGCCAACACGGGCAATTTCAACTCGCTTTTTAGCCATTGTTGCCTGAGTGTGGTGAAGGTATCAGCGTCGTTGGTCGAGATATAAAACGTTTGCTCTCGCTTAGGCTTGGCAAAGGTCGCCACTCTTACCGCAAATACAATGACCTTGCCAGCTGAACCAGATGCTTCATACAGACCGTTGGGATCATTGTTAAATCTAGCAGGTGTCTCTGCCTCACAATCACGGACTTTGTGCTGATAACGGTGGTTGGTACAGGCTTTACTGTTCGTACTATTCAGATTTTCATTGAACGTGCCAGCCTGCAAATTCTCAAGTATTTCCTCTGGATGCGACCCCAAATCCAGTCCTAAGTGATTGATTAACTCAAACGCTCCTGAGGCATTGCGTCTGGCAAATAAAGCCATCTCAGTATAGGCAGGTCCACGCTGCACCAACATACCGCCTGAGCTATTGCAGATGCCGCCTATCACTGAGGCGCCAACACAACTAGAGCCTAGTACTGAATGCGGCTCACGTCCTAGTGGCGCAAGGGTAGACTCTAATTGCTGCAAAGTAGCGGCTGGCAAAGCAATCAGCTCTGCTGCATCGTTGAGTAAATGCACGCCGCCCAATAACTGCATAGAGATCACGACTAGTGGCCTGTCATAATCTCCATTCGGAGTTGAGCCACCTGTCAGACCTGTATTGGCCGCTTGAGCAATGATAATCACATCAAAAGCGGCACAGATATTAATGACGCGCCATAGTGCCACAAGAGAGTGCGGTATCACAACTGCGACGGTAGCGTCTGTGATAGCCTCAATCGCACCTTGCACATAAGACTGCTGTTGGCTAGGTTTTGTCAATACATTGGTCGTACCAACGACAATAGCAAGCGCCGTCAACAAACGCGGTATTTGCTCATGCCTACTTTCTGACATTTCTCTAGCATTGGGCGTCATGAAGGTGCTTCCTTGCGTAACCAGCGTTTGTCATTTTTTTGTCGTTTTTTAGAACTGTGACTATCGGTCTCGTGATTATCCGTAGCATTAGAGCCAGTATTACTATTAACTAAAATAAGTCACTGTCTCAGCCATTTCTTTTAGAAAGTCGTCTGCTTCATCAATCTCATAAATGATTGGTTGTTTACCCTTTATGTCTGCCTTTAATGCGTCTAGCAGTTGCTGCTTATCGGTTATTCTACGATAGCCAGCGCCAAATCCTGCTGCTAGTGGCTCAAAATTTGGCGTTTTGATATTGACACCAATCAGTGGTAAACCGCCCTCTTCCATGTAACGACGAATCTCACCGTAGCCTTGGTTGTTCCATAGTAAGACGATCAATGGTAGCTCAAGCTCGGCTGCGCAGATAAGCTCGGCAATCGTAAATTGAATACCGCCATCACCCATTAGACTGACGACAGGTAGGTTTGAGCCAACCATGGCCCCGATAGCAGCAGGCAAACCATAGCCTAACGTGCCAAAACCCGTCGATGAATTAAACCATTTACGCGTTGCCAAGGCTTCAAGACCAAGGTTGCCGCTATAGACAGGCTGCGTTGAATCACCAACGAAAATGACGTCTTCCACTTCATCTCTGATCAGTTTTAGTAATGCATTTTGACCCGCAAAGTCTGTCGTTACATCCTTCAAGATGGCTTGTTTTGCTTCATTGACACGTGACAGTGCTTGATGATCGAATGTCTGACCTTCTAAGCGACTACATAAACCACTAATCGCCATCTGCGCGTCGGACAGTACCGCGATATCTGCTCTAAATGGACGCTGCAATTGCTGGGCATCACAGTCGATACGTACCAGCGTGCCGTTGATTTTGAAACCACCATTAAAGAACACATCATAGTCAGTTTCACCAAGCTCAGTACCAATCGCTAACACCCAGTCGGCCTCGGTAATCACGGCTCGGCCTGCGTCTAATGACTGGTTGCTACCCAAACTTAATGGATGACCAGGTGGCAGCAAACCTTTGGCATTAATTGTCAAAAACGTTGGTGCATCTATCAGTTCTGCCAATCGTTGTGCATCGTGGCCGACATCGACACAGCCGCCGCCATAAAGTATTACAGGGTTTTTAGCGGTTTGTAATGACTGCACGATTAGGTCTATTTGCGTAGGATTCGGCAGTGGTCTTGTGACCTGTGGTAGGCTCAAATTATTCGTATCGGCTTGGTTATTTGCTACAGCATCTAACTTAGGCGGCTTAGCAACATGACTAGCATCAGCAGTGATAATATCGATAGGCAGCTGAATATGTACTGGCCCAGGACGTGCGCCGTGAAATAAGGCAAAAGCTTCCGCGATGACTTTTGGTAACGATTCAGGTTGCCAAATAGTCTTACTCGTCAATGCTACTTTGCTAATCATGCCTTGTTGATCATGCAACTCATGCAAATGCCCTTCGCCACTACCCGTGTCTTTGACTTTATTGACACTAGAAATCACTAGCATCGGTATCGAATCAGCCAGTGCTTGCGCCATCGCCGTCATAATGTTGGTCATACCAGGGCCAGTGATGATAAAGCACACGCCAATCTTGCCAGAGGCACGATAGTAGCCATCCGCCATAAACCCAGCGCCTTGTTCGTGACGCGGTGTCACATGACGAATATTGGTATTTGGCAGACCACGATACAGCTCTACCGTATGTACACCAGGGATACCAAAAACAGTCTCTACACCATAATACTCTAGCCACTGCACCAATAGCTCACCGCAGGTTAAAGATGGGGCTGTAGATACGTCAGAAGACATTTGGGTCAGTTGGGTCATGGGTCAGTCATCCTAAAGATTTTAATAAGTATTGGGTTAAATTTTTTATATTGGTTAATGGTTTATTTTTAATCGTTATTAAGTGCTATTCATTACAAGTCATGGTGCCGTAACCAATCATCAATCATGACGTTTAAGCGTTTACCTGAAAAGCTAGGGAAATGACCACCATGAACGATTCTCACTGGCAATGCATTTAAGCGGCGCATGCTCTTGGCGTAGTCAGACATATTGCTGTGCCACGTATCTTCAATTAATGGGCCATCATAGATAAGGTCACCAGAAATCAGCGTTTCGCTAGCAGCTTCCCACAAGGCGATACCACCTGGAGAATGGCCCGGTGTATGAATGACCTCAAATTGACGATTACCTAAGTCAATCATGTCGCCATCTTCTAGTGGCATAATTTTGGCGGGTGCAATGATTTTATAGCCGCAATGGGCATAAGGTTCGGGCGGTAGCGCGTCAAACATCTCGTCATTGACAAACATATCCGCCAATGTACGAGCATTGTCTGGTTCAGCGAGAATATGCGCTTCAGCAGAATGGACGTGACAGCAGTCAAACTCGCTCGCAGCGCCAATGTGATCAAAATGTGTATGACTGGCAACGCCAACAATATCGCGATCAGCAAGCAGAGCAACATGACGGCGCAGCGGCACTGCCCCTAATCCGAAATCTACTAACAAGTCACGCTGACTGCCGCGCACGTGCCATAGATTGCAGCGAAAAAACGGCTTGATCCACGGCTCATCGATGAGCGTGATACCATCGCTATGCACGGTAGTGCGATACCAATTTTCTGGTTTGATTCGAGGTAATGACTGCTCACTCATAAGTCAGCTCCATTAACGACATGAGTATCTTTAAGAGCACGCAGGTCCTTAAGATAATTTTGGTGCGTGCGACTTTCATCAATACGGGCGAGATCGATATCTACTATCATCGTGCCAGCGGTCAGACCAAGCCTCCCGATTACCTCGCCATCGGGATCAGCGACGATGCTATTGCCACAGTAATGAAGGGTGTCTTCTACGCCTGAGCGGTTGATACAAGCAACAAAACATTGATTGTCCATGGCACGAGCGCGAATTTGCAGTACTTGACGCTCTGCATTTGGCAACATATTTGCTGTTGGTGACAGTATGACCTCTGCCCCCGCTTGAGCTAGCTCTCTTGCCACTTCTGGGAACTCATTATCGTAGCAAATCATCAATCCTAATTTACCGAATCGAGTATCAACCACGCAGGACTTTTTACCTGCTATAAAGAACTCGTTTTCACGATCCCATAAGTGACGCTTATTATAAGTCGCAAGGTGTTGCCCATTGTCATCTAGCAGTATGGCAGAGTTGCTTAACTCATCATTAGACTGGCGCTCAGCGAGACCAAACAATAGATGCAAGTTATATTTATCAGCAAGCCTAGCTGCTTCAGTGACAATTGGACCATCGATAGTTTGCGCTAAGCGATCAAGACGCTCAAAGATGTTGTAGCCTGTGAATGCAAGCTCTGGCAACGCGATCAGATCTACTTCTGCCTCTACTGCTAGGCGACAAAGCGACTCTAAAGCTTCTAGATTAACTGTAGGTTCAGCCAGTAAAGGACTGGTTTGAGCAATCATCAATTTCATAATGATGGCTCCTTTTGAGCTGAAGTGACAGCGCTACTAGGACGAGTAAACAGAGTCGCACCTAACCAGTAAAGTCCACCAGTAATGATAAAGACAGGTAATGAAGCACCGAAAGATGGAGGCGCTATCAAAGTCCAGTATGCGGCGAGTGCTGCACCGATTAGATATGCTGCGATAGCAATCTTTGCAGTAGGACGGCCTAACTGTTTAGTAGAATCAAGCAGCTTTGCGGTATAGCCTTCTTGACCAACAAGGTAATAATCAACAATCATGACTGAAAATGCTGGGATAAATAGTGCACCTACGATCAATAAGAAGTTTTGGAATTGGTCTAAAATACCTGGTATCAGCGCCCCAAAGATAGTGACCAAACCAATGATAAGTGCAGGTTTCCAAAAGCTCATGTTAGGAGCAACGTTCATGCAGGATAGCGTTGCGCTATAGACTGCCATTACATTGGTTGTCATGACTGAAAAGAAAATAACTAGAGCAGCTGGCAAACCGAAACCAAAGTCAGCAAGCAGACGAGTCGGGTCGTAAGTCTGTTCCATACCGTTTAAGATAGAAAGCCCTGATATCGTCGCACCCAAACCCATAGCAACGATAGCCGCCATAATGTAGCCAAAGTAAGTACCCCATACGGCAATCTTTGAAGTCTTACAGTTACGGTTGTAATCGGCTGCCGAAGACATCCAAGAGAATGCAGTAGCAATAACGATATCAAACGCGATACCTAACGTAATACCATTACGTGATTCAACTGGCATCTCAAACAGGGTCGATACATCATAATGTTGGTTTAGTTGATAGAGCACGATAACGGTAAGCGCGGCCATGGCTAGTGCCGCCCAACGTTCGACCAGCTCAATACCGAGGTGACCACGTAGCACAATTAGCACCACGACTGTCTCACACAAGATCACAAATAGTGGTAGGTTGCTATAACCTGTGGTCGCCTCAATCGCGTAATTCAGACTCATGCCAGCGAGCAGCGCCTGAATACAGCTCCACGCAATGAGCACACCCATGTTTACCAATGAAATCAACTGGCTACCAAGTGGCCCATAAGCTCTACGTGTCAGAGCCATCGATGGCAAACCGGTACGTTGGCCCATCAGACCAACCAAAAGCAGTGGAATTGCACCGATTAAAGAACCAATGAGTACGGTCGTGATAGCAGTAGTAAATCGTAGATCTGGTACCAACAACATCCCAGTTAAAATGGTCGTGACTACGATATTGGCACCAAACCACAGCGCAAACGTACCAATTGAACCCAAACTGTGTCCAGCTTCATTTGGAGAGAGCGTATCTTGACCAAAAAACGAAGAAGGTTTACTCATTAGTGTCTTCCTTAACCGAGTTGTATTAATACCAGTCATTGCACTGGTGCCGATAAAGCTACTCTATGCTCCACATCTAACCAATAAGAGATTGTCAATAACCCATTCCTTTTAGGGTTATCATACGGTTATCATGTTGAGACGTAACGATTAATAAACTGCTTTAACTTTGTCGTCATAGCGTACGCCTGGCAGGATACATAGCATCTCAAACAATAAGTTCGCCGCCAATACCGAGGTATTACCAAATGGATCATACGGTGGTGATACTTCGACCAAATCCCCGCCCACCACGTCTAGACCACGCATACCGCGAATGATTTCGATGCCTTGAGTAGAAGTCAAACCACCGATTTCAGCAGTACCCGTACCTGGGGCAAATGCAGGATCAATACCGTCGATATCAAAGCTCAAATAGACAGGACCATCACCTAGCTTTTCACGTACTTCAGCCATGAGCGGTGTTAGCGACTTATACCAGCACTCCTCAGCAGGTACCACACGGAATCCTTGCTCAGTTGACCAGTCAAACTCTTCAGCGCTATAGCCTGTACCACGTAGACCAATCTGTACCACACGATTGCCATCAATTAGGTTTTCTTCGACAGCGCGGCGGAACGGCGTACCATGCGCGATTTTTTCGCCAAACATATCATCATTGATATCAGCATGAGCATCGATATGTACCATACCGACAGGGCCATGTTTTTTGGCAAGGGCACGCAGGATAGGTAACGCGATAGTATGATCGCCGCCTAGTGTTAGAGGAATCGCGCCGTGTTTGACGATTTTATCGGTATAGAATTTTTCGATGATATCAACGCTTTTTAGCAGGTTGAATGTATTGATAGGCACATCGCCGATGTCAGCGACTTGTAATGACTCAAAAGGCGCAGCACGAGTGGCCACATTGTAGGGACGAATCATTCTTGACTCATCACGAATCTGTCTAGGACCCAATCTTGCACCGCTACGGTTGGATGCACCAATATCTAAAGGTACGCCAACGAACGCCACATCTAACCCTTCAGCATCGGCTTGAGTTGGCAGACGCATCATAGAAGCGAAACCGCCAAATCTTGGCATATCATTGCCGCTTAATGGTTGATTGAATGTCATAAGTTACTTCCTTGTTCTATTTGGTTTAAGTACACAATTTGCTACATGCCATTGACAATACATAAATATAAGAGAAGGAACCATGGTAAAATTTAGAAGTAAACTTCTATTTTTTCGTAGTAAAGTGCGCTTATAGGTCACTATCAGAAGTTTATGAAAAGAAGTATCGATTAAAAGATGATATTGATTGATAAATGAGGAGCTGCTTTTGATATTGGATGAACTGATAAAGATAGACATCAAAACACTACGCAGCTTTATGGCTATCGTAGAGTGCCAAGGCGTGACGGCCGCCCAGTCGCGTTTGAATGTCACTACTTCTGTGATCAGTGGACACTTAACCCACTTAGAAGATCGCTTAGGAATGACGCTGTGTCACCGTGGTCGAGCAGGATTTAAGCTAACAGAGGACGGTGCCGCTGTTTACGAGGCATGTTTGGGCTTTACCGAATCAGTCGCCAGCTTTCAACATCAGCTGCATTATATTAAACAATTAGACTCAGTTCACGGCGGGCACATCAGGCTTTGCTTGATTGATCAAATGCCCAAGTTTTTTTATGATGCACTTAGACAACGTCTAGCCAACAGCTACCGTAATAACCCGTTAATACACTTTTCTATCGACGTACAAAGCCCTGAGAGCATGTTAGAAAAGCTCTTAAGTAATGAGAGTGACATTGGCGTGGGATACTTTGGCAGCTTTCCACCTTTACTGACCTTTAAGCCAGCATTTGTTGAAAAACAAGTGGTCTGCTGTGGTCGCGAACATAGATTATTTTACAACTCAGAAGGATTAACTTTTGAAGATTTAGAACAGAACTATCCATGGATAAAAAGAGGCTATGTGGTAGAGCACCATATCAATCATATTCGCCCCAAGACATTAAGCGCGACTACTTATCATATGGAGGCGACAGCGCAGCTTATCCTTGCAGGCCACCATGTTGGCTACTTGCCGCGTGATTTAGCGAAGCGTTATGAGGGTATGGGACTGATGAAAATACTGCTGCCTGATGAGGCAAGTTATGATGTCGAGCACCATTGGGCATATCGAGAAAATCAGCCTAAACAAGCGGCTGACTTTTTGAATAAGATGATGAACTTACTATAAAGAGAATACGAATATCACTGCACTACTACAGACGGTTGTTGATGCTTGAGACCAATGCTTCTAAGCTTACCTTTTTCACCTACTTCCTTGATGACCAGTGACCACTCATCGTTCACCACAACTGTATCGCCTGAAACGGGTGCGGTACCTAAATGTGAGGTCACATACTCAGCGACTGTCTGCTCCCACATATCTTTGGTACTGTCTGCTTCGGTCGTTTTCAGCGTTTTTACCAAAGGTTTGGCGACCATGGCTTCTGAAAAAAATGGCAAATCTCCGAGTTTTACACTGGGTGATAGCAACCAATCACCATAAAAGTCATCAATAGCCTTACGATCTAACGTTGTGTCATTAAAAATCTTAGCGATTTTGCTAGCGTGATTACCTCGCATGGCGTACCAAACACTATCACCAAATTTTATTTTCGTATTTTCATCAACGACGACGATTTGTTGACCGCGCACCAACGCAAATATACTAATCTCATCAGGGCTAATGCCTTTTGAGATTCCCATAGGATGGCGGCCAATAGCAAATGCGCCTGATTGCGCCTCAAACTCATAAAAAGTAATACTCGCCTTATCCGATACCCAAACCTCGTGTTCTTCTTTGGGATCTTTATTGGTTGGAATACGTACCTTAAATAAATTCGCCATAGTAGGAATGGTCGTGCCTTGCAAAATCAGTGACAGCACCACAACCCCAAAGGCAATATCAAACAGCATAAAGGCGTTATCTATCCCTGCCATGACGGGCAAAATCGCAAGGGTAATGGGCACCGCACCGCGCAGACCAACCCAAGAGATAAACCCAATCTCTCGATCTTTAAATTTAAATGGTTTCACACTAGTATAGACCGCGATAGGACGGGCAACGAAGATCATGAACGCCGCTATCGCCACCGAATAATGCCAGACATTAAGAACGTTTGATGGCGTGACCAATAGCCCCAATACCACAAACAACACCGCTTGCGACAGCCACGCAAAGCTGTCCATCACGCGCATGACATGCTCTGTCGAGCGCACCTTGTGGTTGCCGATTAGCACCCCTGTGAGATACACCGCCAAAAACCCACTACCGCCAATCAAGTTGGTCGCAGCAAATACCGCCAAGCCCGCTGAGAGTATCAAAATGGCATACATGCCCTCTGCCAGATGTATCTTGGGTAATAACCGAGAGAGCAAATAACCAAAGAGCAAGCCCATGCCCAATCCAAAGCTCAACTGTTGAAACAGTAAGACCAAAAAGCCAAATGCTGTCTGACCAGCAGGGTCGACGTTTAGAGCAATTAACCCCGTCACCAATAAAATGGCCAAGGGATCGTTGGCACCAGATTCTAACTCGAGCGTGGCTTGAACGCGGTCATTGAGCTTGACCCCGCCATTACGCAGTAGAGAGAATACAGCGGCCGCATCGGTTGAGCCCACAATCGCTGCCATCAATAGACCAAAACGCCAGTCGACATCGAGCAACCAAGTAACAAATACCCCGAGCACCAAAACCGTGACCAGCACGCCCCAAGTAGCCAAGGTAATCGCAGGTTTTAGACCCACTCGAAATGATTTAAAGGATGTACGTAAACCACCATCTAACAGGATACAAGCCAGCGCCGCTTGTCCCACAAAATTGGCCAGCCCATATTGAGAGAACTCAATACCCAAGATACCCTGCTCGCCTGCCAACATACCCACTATCAAAAACAGCAACAACAATGGTACGCCTAAGCGCGCCGATAATGTACTCGCCATGATACTGGCGAAAATTAGTACTGCGCCTACGAGATACAGGATATTTAAGGTATCCATTTTTTTTGAGCCCTATTTTTTATTATTAAGAATAGTAATTGATTGCGATGAGGTTTTCGTTATCTTGCTGTTAGTAGATATTACACCAGTGAGCCTATCATAAGCGGCCGTTATTCAAAATATGAATGACAATTATTTATAATGATATTAGCATCACTATCAGAACTAGCAGCCAATACTAAATTAATAAAAAAGACTTCAATAAAAAAAGTTTAAATATTAAAGTGAAGCCCATAAAATGCCATTGCTAGGCTAAAAGAGTTTACGTCTTAATACTACTTAACCTTGAATGTATTGCCATGTCAGTACTAGAATCGCAGCCGCAATCGTCCAAGCGACCACACCTAATAGCAGTGCCTTGTATAAGCTCATATAACTGATGCTAAAAAAAACCACAAAGGTATAAATCAAATGCGGTATGACACCAAGCATACTAAATATCAGCGCGACCTTTAAATCAGCGGGACTGCGCTCAGTACCAACGATAAAGTGACTGATTAACGTAAAAGTGGGGAATAGTGGCGCAAGCGCCGCCAAATAGAAAAATCGGGTTTGGGCGAACATTTGAATCGCCAGTACCATCAAGGCGCCGATAAGCATTTTTAACCAAATCACGACGGGTCCATCTCCTGTTGACTATAAAGGCTGAACGTAGCCCAATCCGCCATGATACTAAAGTCTGCAAACTGACATAAGAGCAATCGCTGATTAATTAATCCGTATGATAAAAAAATGCAAAAACCCCACTTAGCTAAGTTGCTAAATGGGGCTATTTACTTCTATTAAGTAAGCTTCTACGAATTGCTTAATCCTTTTTTGGCTTTAGTGCCGCGCTGATGTCTGCTAGCAATGGCGGTATATCATGCTTGTCTGCGATCACCTCAATCATTATAAGCTTATCGGTAGTCGCAGCAGCTTTGTCGAAAGCAGATTTTAGCTCGCCTGCCGTCTCTGCTTTGAGCAATACACTGTTTGCTTCGGTGGCGCCAAAAGCTTTTGGCATGATCTGCCAATCGCATTTAGGAATATCGTTATAATATTGATTTTCGCCATGAATGGCACGCTCTACCGTATAACCATCGTTATTGATTAGGACGATGACTGGATTGATACGCTCTTGAATCATGACCGCTAGCTCTTGGATCGTTAGCAATGCTGAACCGTCCCCAATTAATAACACACTGCGTTTATCTGGCGATGCAATTGCCGCACCCAAGCTGGCAGGTAACGTGTAGCCAATTGATCCCCACATCGGCTGCCCATATGACGTTACCCCTTCTGGCAAGCGCACATCACTGATACCAAAATAGGCCGTCCCTTGTTCAGAAAACACCAAGTTATTGTGATCTAAGCGGTCAGCGATAATATGCCATAAATCATCTTGGCGGATAGCCTCACTGTCTTTGCCTTTTTGTTCGTGCGGCTTAACTTCTTCACAGAAAGGTTTTGGTACGATGTTAATGCCAGAGGTCATCACTTCATGTAGGGCTTGCAACGCATCTTTTAGCGCAATCGGTGCAAAGTTCTTACCCCTGATAGAAGCACGCTCATAATGCAAGTCTACGACCACATCTTCATTGATATCTTGACTAAACCCTGCAGTAGTGGTATCAGTATACTGCACCCCTACTTTGATAAGGCATTCGCAGTTTTCTACCGCATCTTTGACAATTGGACGCGAAGCAACACCCGCATAAGTACCTGCCCAACGATCGCTATTTTCATCGAGTAGCGTCTTGCCCCAAGATAGCGTGGTATAAGGAATATCGGTATCAGCGATCAATGCTTTGAGCTGTGACTGTAAGCCTAAACGATGCACCATCAAATCTGCCATTAGGGTCGTGGTCTTATTTGGCAAAAAATCGGTTAGTGCTTGCTTAAAATCTGATAATGCCGCTTGGCTAGTAATGTCTTCTTGACTATCGATCAGCTTGGTCGTTGGTGGATAGATAGGCTGGCGCGCAACGTCTGGTGATAGCAATAGGTAACCTGGGCGATGCTTTTTGAGAATTAAGCGAATCACTCTATCAATTTCTGAAGCAGCATTTTCAGGAGTAAGCTGCGCTCGTGCTACCGTCACAGGTTCAACCATCTTAATAAAATGATTGAATACGCCATCACCAAGCGAATGATGAATACGGCGCTTTGAATCTTGTAGCGCTGTGCTTGGTGCACCTACGATATGCAATACCGGTGCATACTCAGCAAAAGAACCTGCAGTCGCGTTGATCGCTGACAGCTCGCCCACGCCAAAGGTCGTTACCATAGCGGCAAATCCACGCTCGCGTGCATAGCCATCGGCAGCATAGCCAGCATTTAGCTCATTGGTATTACCCACCCAGCGTAGCTTGTCAGAGGCTAGAACGTTATCCAAAAAAGTTAAATTGAAATCACCAGGTACGCCAAATATCTCAGATGCACCCGCTTCTGCGACACGATCAAACAAATAATCAGCGATGGTATATTGTTGACTCATTTTTTATCCTTATGACTTATCTTTGTAAGTATTGATAATTGTGAATGTGATTGAGGTTAAATTATAAAGTGCGTCCCAGCTTATTTATGTACTACAAAGCTTTTGGAATACATATTATAATAAACCGTTATAACATATATCTACGGCCAGAAGACACGCCTGTTTTAATAACTTTAATTTTTTTCGTCATAGGTGTTGACACCTAAAAAAAACTGCGTATAATACGCCTTCATCAACTGACGATAGTTAATTGATAATTAGCGGGAATAGCTCAGTGGTAGAGCATAACCTTGCCAAGGTTGGGGTCGAGAGTTCGAATCTCTTTTCCCGCTCCAAATACTTAAAAAGCCTCACTTAACAGTGAGGCTTTTTTTTGTCCAATTTTCAAGGGCTGTAGAAGATATTTCGAAATATATTTTCTAATTCAGTTAAGTCTAGCTACTCAATCAAAAAGCCCGTTTTCGGTGCGGTGCCCATTTGGTGCCCAAACCGTGCCCTGCCCTAAAACTGCGTATGCGTATCTGACCACAACCTAGCTATTTTTGGTTCAAAAATCATCATGATACCTAACCTAGTAAATTTGGCACTATGCTAACTTTTGAACCCAACCTCAATTCAGGAAAAAACGTGTTTCTCAGAGGTATAATTTTTCTAAAATGCATTTTGGTTTTATAACATCTAAGATTAATTGTCGTTTAAACAGTGATGACCACAACCTAATATTTGAAAAAAATTGGGACGAGTAGAATATTTATCGGCGCTAAGTTTGATGATTTTCAAAACACTCCAAAGAACTATTCTATTAAGCATTCTAACTTTCTTCTGAACCCCATTCCTCACAAACTTCATCTTCTTCATAGAGGATAATATCGCCGGGTGTGCAATCTAAAAGCTTACAAAGCTCATTTAATGAATCAAAGTCTATTCTAGTGACTTCATTATTGTACATTCGATACAAAGTAGATCTTCCTAGTTTAGACATCCTGTCAGCATCAGCTACACGGATGCCTCTTTGTGCAAATAAAACAGGTAAATTGAGCTTAATCATTTATAAAATCCCTAAAGTGATAAAAAAGTGCTTGCAAGTGATAATATTTATAGATAATATGTACTAATTAGTGATAACTAATCATTCACTAATAGTAAATTTATTTCACATGGAGAACTATTATGTCACAGACTTATCTCACTACTCAAGAATTAGCCGACCGTATCAAATACGATGCACGTACTATCCGTAACCAACTTAAGGACACTGTTTTGATTGAAAACATCCATTACATTCGTCCTTTTGGCGGTCGCAAGATTTTGTACGTTTGGGAGCGTATCGAAGAGGATATGTGCAAGCCGGTTATGAGTGTCATCAACGGTATGGCTTTACAGTAAGTTTTATTTAAACAAGGAGTCAAATAATGGCGTCAATAAGATCGAGACGTGGCAAGCTATTCGTAGATTTTCGATATATGAATATGCGTTGCCGTGAGACGACTAATCTCACAGACACTCCAGCTAATCGAAAGAAGCTGGCTAAAATTATCGAAAAAATGGAAGCAGAAATTACCCTAGGCATCTTTGACTATGCTGCTTACTTTCCAAAAAGTGAACGAGCACAGGAGATGATGGCACTGGCTGATAGAGCCGAAGCTTGTATCAGTCGCAATCCAACCTTTAGGCAGTTTGTCGATATTTGGTATGAGGAGAAGAAGATTGAATGGCGACCGAGCTATCGGCAAAAGATACAGATTATTCTAGATAAGTATCTCTTACCTGAGTTTGGTGGTAAAGCGGTACATGCTATAAAAAAATCAGACTTGCTGACCTTCCGTAGCTCCCTCGCCAAAGTTCGTTACGGTAAAGATGGTCAGTCAAGTCTGTCAGTAGCACGAATCAATCAGATTATGATACTACTTCGTATGATACTAGAAGAAGCGTCTGATCGCCATGAGTTTGAGATGCCTTATAAAAATATTAAGAATCTTAAACAAACTCGTCCGGATGTAAACCCGTTTACATTGAGTGAGGTATGGCTGTTTTTAAAGCATGTTCGAGCTGACTATAAGCCCTACTACACTATTCGCTTCTTTACAGGAATGCGTACCAGTGAAATAGATGGGCTGAAGTGGGATTGCATTAATTTTGATCGCCGTGAGATCAGTATAAGAGAGGCATTAGTTAATGGTGAGATGGGTCCAACAAAGACATTAGGCTCACAGCGTGATATTGCAATATCACAGTTAGTCTACGATGCTTTGCTAGAGCAGAAAGCACGCACCTATGGTAAGTCAGAGTTCGTATTCTGCAACTCACAGGGCAATCCGATGGAGTACCGTAATGTGAATAGACGGGTATGGAAACCCACCCTTGCCCTACTTGGGCTGAAACACCGGCGTGCTTATCAGACTCGGCACACGGCAGCGACGCTTTGGCTGGCTGCTGGTGAGAATCCTGAGTGGATAGCACGGCAAATGGGTCACAGCAGTACGGAGATGCTGTTTAGGGTGTATAGCCGCTATGTGCCTGATATCACCCGTCAGGATGGCTCAGCGATGGATAACTTGCTACTTGCGAGCAAAGAGAAGTTAACTAGCGTATCGAATAGCTCTGACACTGAAGCACTTATCAGGAATAAACAAACTGATAAGGAGACGTCACTATGACAATTATCAATTATGAAGAGCTGTTTGGTGAGTTTAAACCTGATGGCGCAATCAGTGAAGATGCGAATGAGATTGCTAATGCATTGATGCGTGAGTTGTACATTTCATCGGGTTATAACCTAGCACGCTTCTTGGGAGTAAAGCGGTGCTTTAATAATGATATGGCAATGCGTGTGTGGGTGCAGAAGCGCTTAGACTCGAGTCTTGGTTATGTGATTGAGGATATGCGTTGTCAGCTTCAGAGCGAGCTTTATGAGCTATTACCGCACTCTGACTATGTCGGTTACTAAGGAGAAAGTGATGAGTGTAAAACTTCAGCCGAATATGACGCAGAGCCCATATGATATCAAAATATGTGAGGATTTGAACCGCCCCGGGATTGTCGGAGACTCAATTTTCTGAGAGAATATGACAATGAAAACACGAAATTATACCCCTGAA